>JAFYPO010000042.1 GCA_017547505.1 Oscillospiraceae bacterium
GGTGACTCCACCAACGGCGCAGGCGGTAACATCATCGTCCTGAACGGCGCTACTGTCACTGTTGACGATGCTACCATCTCCGGCGGTACTTCCAAGACCACCGGCGGTAACATCGAAATCGAAGGCGGCTCTGCTACCTTCACCAACTGTGATATCACCGATGGTGATGCTACCACTAACGGCGGTAACATCTTTGTTGGTCTGGCTTCCGGCGCAACTCTGTCCAAGTGTGAATTCAAGAGTTGTAACATCACCGGCGGTCACGCCGTGCGTGGTGGTAACATCATCATCGCCACTGCTGGTGCTAAGTTCGACAGCTGCCGTATCGAAGACGGTATTGCAGGTACTGTAACTCGCGACGAAGAGACCGATGCTGTTATCGCTCCCACTGCTGACGGCCGTGGCGGTAATATCGCTGCTACCGCAAACACTACCTTCGAAAACTGCGTTATCCGTAATGGTCAGTCTTGGGGCAATGCTAACCCCGGCGGTGGTAACATTTACTTCGAAGGCGGTACCAATCAGCAGCTGATTGGCTGTACTATTACTAACGGCTGGGCATACACCATCGGCGGTAATATCAGCCTGCATGGTACTCCCACTGTCACTATTAGTGGCGACTCCTACATCCAGGGCGGTGTTTCCTACAACAACTGGGGCGGTAACATTGGTTACTCCAATGCTGCTACTCTGAAGCTGCAGGGCAACACTGTTATTGATGGCACCGACTCTCGTTGCCACCTGAACGCACAGTACGGTAACAACATCGGTATGAACCATGCTGGCGCTAAGCTGTATGTCCAGGAGAATGCTGTGATCAAGAACGGCGATAACAAGTACGAAGGCACCACTCTGAGTGGCAACCGCTTCTCCATCGCTGTCATCGCAGCTACCGCTTCCTCTACTCCCAAGGTCTACCTGAGCGGCAACGCACAGGTCGATAAGATCTACCTGCGTGGTCAGTCCTCCACTGCTCTGGACAACATCGTTGTTGTTGAGCAGGGCTTCACCGGTCTGGCACATGTCTACACCAACCACGCAACCTACAATAACACCGTTACCCCCGGTGCTGATGTTTACGCATCTGTTACCGCAGGCGCAGGTTACGAAAACACCGGTACTCTGAAGGTCCTGAACCAGGGTCAGACCGGCTTCGTTACTGCCTACAACGGCACCAAGTTCATCGTTGCTGGTTACACCGGCTTCAAGACCTACAACAAGGGCACTGAAGACGAGTACACCGTTGAGTACGGTCTGGCTGACCTGTCCACCGCAGCTAACTACGACTACGTTAAGCTGTACATGGGCGGCAATGTCACTCTGACTGCTAACACTCCCATCGACCTGAACAACCAGGTTGTTCACTTCATCACCAACGGCTACACTCTGAATGCAATTGACTGGCGTACTAACGGCGGTGTTGTCGCTAAGTACACCAAGTTCACTGCTGACGATGAGTCCAAGATCGCTCTGCTGACCCAGAACCCTGTTGACGGCTTCAAGTACTTGAACGTTAAGGGTGAGGACGGCAAGTGGACCTCCAACCGTATCCAGGTTGAGATGACTAAGGTCTCCATCAAGACCACTAAGGACGGCGTCTACTACACCACCAGAATCGCTACCAACGCTAACGCAGCTCCCTTCCTGGTTGACTACGGTACTGCTGTTTCTCTGGTTGAAATGCCCGGTGCTGACTTCCTGGATGTCGCAACTGAGAAGGGTATCCTGTACACCGCATTCGATCTGAACAAGGATGCTGACTTCAAGCTCGACGCACGTTCCGCTCTGATCGCCGGCATCCTGAAGGAGAACGAGGACAACGCAGCTCGTACTGCAATGCCCATCTACGCTAACTCCTTTGTAACCGCTATTGTTGGCGGCCAGGAAATCAAGATCATGGCTGAGGAAACTCATGCTCTGTCCATGGACGATGTCATGGGTATGCTGGACGCCAAGATTGCTGAACTGAACCACTTGGATCCCGTTGCAAATGCAGCAACCATCACCACCGCTGTTAACTTCTACAAGAAGTGGGCTGTTAACGGTCTGTGGGATAACCTGACGACTCTGAAAGAGTTGGCAGCAGCTTAAAAGGAGGATATGATAATGAAAGAATTGTATATTGCTCCTGAGCTGAACGTCATCTGCTTCGCTCCTGTGGAGCGTCTGGCAGCCGACGGCGAGATCAACTTCGACGATCTGCTGGATGCAGGCGGACTGAAGCCTGAAGCCAGCCGCGACCCCGAAGGCGACCTCGACCTGGATCTGTAATTACCGTATCCGTAAAGCCTTCTCCCTTTGGGAGAAGGTGGCACGGCGCAAGCCGTGACGGATGTGGGGCAGAATCCCATCAATATCCGCAGGCGGCGGCGAAAGCCGCCGCCTGTTTCTATCCCCAAAGCCACCCTATAGTATAATGTAGGGCGGGGGCTTGCTCCCGCCGAACCGCTGTCCTCTTGTGCAAACACAATCGCGGATTGTGCTTGCACAAAAGAACAAACCACCATGGAGACGCTACCTATGATGAAAAAATACAAAATTGCAGATTTGATCGTGGATATGCGTGTCTCCGGCCGTACCTTGGAGCAGGCAAAACCCTACGAGATCCAAGATGATATTCCCGCGGACATTACCATTGATCTGGATATACCCCAAATCCTTGCGGATTGCCCCCGTTTTGAAACCGAGGATCTGGCACAGTACATGGCTACCGGCACCGTTTTTGCCCGCCGCGCCTTGATGCAGTTTAACGGCTATTATATCCATTCTTCTGCAATCGTACTTGACGGCAAGGCTTACCTCTTTACCGCACCCAGCGGTACCGGCAAATCCACCCATACGGAAAAATGGATTCGCCTGTTCGGCGCCCATTACTTAAATGACGATAAACCGATCCTCCGCAGAGTGGATGGCAAATGGATGGCCTACGGCACCCCCTGGTCCGGAAAAAATGACCTTTCCACCAACGAAGGTGTCCCTGTGGGCGGTATTGCCTGCCTGAAGCGGGGCGAGAAGAACGAGATTCACCCTATGGCGCCGGCCGCTGCGTTACCGTACCTTATGGGCCAGACTCTCTACCATTTGCGGGAAGCGGCAATAGAGAAGAAATTGGAGCTGCTGAACCATTTGATGGTGGAAATTCCCATTTGGGAGCTTTCCTGCCTGCCTGATGACGATGCCGCATATGTTGCGCGCAACGCCATGGCAAAGTAAGGAGTGGCGCTATGCAAGTATCAACCATTCCTATGGAGTCACTGGCCGGGATTCTGTCCTTACAGCTGGAGTCCGGCGGCAAAGCCCGTTTGGTGGTCACCGGTGACAGCATGTATCCCACCTTGCGCCACCGCAAAGATGTGGTGTATTTGATTCCTGTAACCAGGGAACTAAAAAGGGGAGACCTGATCCTCTATAAGCGGAAAACCGGTCAGTACGTTCTCCACCGCATTGTTACAAAACCCAAAAACGGCACTTTCATCTGCTGTGGCGATAACCAGTGGGAGAAAGAGCCAATGCGGGAAGAGCAGGTAGTCGCTCTGACAGACGGCTTTCTTCGAAACGGCAAAGAATGCAGGGAAAACGCGTTTCGTGTATGGCTTTGGATTGCTTTGTTCCCAGTGCGTCGACCGCTCTTGGCAATGCGCCGTTTTCTTGGGCGCTTACGCCGTAAATTGTCGTAATATACATTATTATATATAAGGAGTCTTTACTTATGAGCAAGAAGAATACCTGGATCCTTGTCGTTTCTATTGTAGTGGTTCTGGCTTTGGCAGCGGTTTTGCTGTTCTTTATGTTGAAACCGCCCGCTACCCAGCCTGAGGGAGAAGGCACCGGCGCAGCAGGTGAGGGTACTACACAAACTACCGGTACCGGAACGACCCCGTCCGGCAGCACTGCTACTACCCAGCCCAGCACCGCTACAACTACCCAGCCTACCACAAACCCCACCACCGAGCCTACGATCAATGTAGAGGTGGATGTGGACAATGATGATGATGAAACCGTACCCGATGACGGTGTGATTGATTTTGACGATCTGCTTGAGGCAGCAGGCTAATAGAAATGATGCAGTTTCGTATTTTAAAAAATCCTCAGCTGCAGACAATGACAAAACCCTACAAGGGCAGAATACTTCTGCTTTGTGCAGCAAGCTTTGTCAGCGCATTGGCGCAGGTGGCGTTGGCGTTGCTGACACGGTATGTCATTGACGCGGCGGTCTATCACACCGGCAAGCTGCTCTTCTGGGGTACATTTCTGGTGCTGGATCTGCTGACTTTGGTAGGCCTTCACGCATTTACCAGCTGGCTTTCCGGAAGTACAATGGATCGATTTTCTGCCAGACTGCGGCAGCAGCTTTTGGACGTGGCAGCTTATAGTTGTGATGTGCGCTTGCAGGGTTTCCACAGCGGCCAGCTTTTAAGCCGCGGCATGGAAGATGTGCGAACTATTTGCGAGGGTATGGTGCATACTTTGCCCAGCCTGGTAAGCCAGATTACCCGCCTGGTGGGCGCTGTTCTGGCGGTGCTGCTGATTGCGCCGACCATTACGGTGTTCCTTTTATTGGCAGCGGTGGCTGTGGGTATCGCGGTAGCTGTAGTTCGGCCCATTTTGAAGAAGCACCATAAGATCGTGCGTGCTACTGATGAAAAAGTCATGGCGACCATGCAGGAGGATCTGCAGCAGCTGGAATTGATCCAAAGCTTGCAGGCACAGCCTAAGGTCCTTGCGCAATTTGATGACCGCATTAAGGAAAACCTGAAGGCAAAGACCAAGCGCCGTGTGATCTCTGTGGGTATTTCAACGGTGATCAATACCTGCACACTCACCGGCACCGGTGTATTGCTCCTGTGGGGCGCGGTGAAGGTGGCAGACCGCACCTTGTCTTACGGCTCCTTGACTTCCATGCTGCAGCTGCTGTCCTTGTTCCGCGGTCCTGTGCTGGGATTGTCCGGTCTTTGGACGCGGTTGGTTGCTGTAGATGTGGCAGGTGAGCGCCTAGTGGATCTGTTGCAACCGGCTCAGGAAGTTGAACAGATCCCGGTGGAAGCTGTTACCGCTATCGTATTTGAGAATGTAACCTTTGCTTATCCCGGCGATGATGCAGCGGTACTGCAAAATTTCTCTGCGGAATTTACTATGGATCCCTGGTCCTGCCTGACCGGTATTTCCGGCAAGGGCAAATCTACTTTGTTTAAGCTGATTTTGGGACTGTATAAACCGGATTCCGGTCGTGTGTTCCTGCGTACAACAGAAGGGGAGATCCCCTGCAGAGAGAATACCCGCCATCTGTTTGCCTATGTTCCTCAGGATTATGCGCTGTTTACCGGCACAATCCGGGAGAACTTGCTGTTGGTATCTGACAGTGATACAGCAACAAGAGAGAAAGCCTTGTCTATGGCGCAGGCAGACTTTGTGTGGGAACTGACCGGAAAGGACGAAACTCTGATCCGGGAAAACAATACCGGCCTTTCCAAGGGTCAGCTGCAACGAATTGCCATTGCCCGGGCAATTTTGATGGATCGTCCGATCCTTCTGTTGGACGAATGCACATCGGCGCTGGACTCCGAAACAGAGGAGCGGGTTTTGCAGGCTCTGTATGCCCTGGGAAAACAGGCTGTGCTTGTGACCCACAGACCCGAAGTGACGGAGCAATTGCCCCGAATTATCCGGGTAAAGATGGAAAAATGAGAAAATCGGCTGCTTCTCAGCAGCCGATATTTTCGTTTTTGGCGATATGTATAAAGAATTTGACCCACGGAGCAATTTATTATATAAAAGTACGAAAAACACAAAAGTGCTTGACACACGGACACTTGTGTGCTACTATATGGAAAATTGAATCGCCCAGATAGAGGCGCGGGATTCAAAAGTATCCTTCGGCAAGGCCAGGCAGCCGTCGTTGGAGAAAGGGGAGACCGCCGAAGTGAGGAAGGTGCCTGAACATTCCAAGCTGGTTCGTCAGAGAATATCTGCCGAACTGTCACAAAACTTTGTGAAGCGCTATCGAAGCAGTGCCGCAATATAACCTATTTATATTGTTTCCACTGTCGGATCGCTTGACGAAGCGATTCGATTTTTCATTTTAACCGAAAAGGAGAAAAAAGAAAATGAAGAAGATTATTGCAATGACCCTGGCTCTATTGATGGTGCTGTCCCTGGCAGCCTGCGGCAATTCTGCTGCGTCCATGGATATTTCCGGTGCAAAGACAATTGCGGACCTGAAGGGCGCAAAGATCGCAGCACAGACCGGTACTTTCCATGCAGATGCGCTGAAGCAGATTCCCGAAGTGCAGGCCTCCGATCTGCCTGACTTCACAGCGCTGCTGGAAGCACTGAAGGCCGGCACCATTGACGGCTATATTGCAGAAGAACCCACCGCCTTTGATGTGTGCATGTCCAATGAAGACCTGGCTTATCTGCCTCTGGTGAACAACGACACCGGCTTCACTGCAACTGATGCTGATACCGGTATTGCTGTTGGTCTGAAGACCGGCAACGCTCTGCGTGAACAGATCAACGAGATCCTCAGCCAGATCCCTGCTGAAACCCGTAGCGAACTGATGAACCAGATGGTGCAGATCTCCGCAGGCAAGGAAGTCACCAAGCTTGCTTTGGAGAGCGAAGCACCTGCAAATCCCACCGGCACTTTGAAGGTTGCCATGGAGTGCGCATACGCTCCCTTTAACTGGACCGACAGCAGCAATCCTTCTCTGGGCGCTGTTCCCATCAGCGGTGAAGGCAAGGAAGGTCTGTACGCAAACGGTTACGATGTACAGATCGCTAAGTACATTGCTAACAAGCTGGGCATGGATCTTGAAATCTACGCTATTGAGTGGGACGGCCTGATCCCCGCTCTGGACGCAGGCACTGTGGATGCTATCATTGCAGGCATGAGCCCCACCGCTGAACGCGAGGAGCAGATTGATTTCACTGATGTCTACTACTCCTCCAACCTGGTGGTAATTTATAAGAAGAAGTAATTTATCATGATTCAATTTTTTCAAGACGCGGCCAATATTCTCAGTGAGCATTATCCGTTTCTGCTGCGCGGTGTGGGTTATACCATGCTTATCGCGTTGGTGGGCACCCTGGCTGGCTTGCTGATCGGTTTGGCTACAGGTGTGCTTCGCACCTGCCCCTTGTCCAAGAATGTGGTTGTACGCTGGTTACAGAAGATTGCGAACGGCATTATTGCTGTTTATGTTGAAGTGTTCCGCGGTACACCCATGATGGTTCAGGCAATGGTGATCTATTGGGGCTATGCATTTGCCTCTGGTGGAAATACCTTGCCCTTGATCCCTTCCGGTATTCTGATTGTTTCCATCAATACCGGTGCCTACATGGCGGAAATTGTCCGTGGTGGTATCATCTCTATTGACAATGGTCAGTTTGAAGGCGCAGCTGCTGTGGGTATGACACACTGGCAGGCAATGGTGCATGTGATTCTACCCCAGGTTCTGCGGAATATCCTTCCTTCCGTTGCCAATGAGTTTGTTATCAATATCAAGGATACTTCCGTGCTGAATGTTATTGGTGTTACCGAGCTTTACTACTTTGCCGGTATCATTAAGCGCCAGACCTTCCAGACTTTCCAGACATACCTTGTGATCTGTGTGATCTATTTTATCCTGACCTTCTCCATTACCCGAATCCTTCGTGCGATTGAGAAGAAGCTGCAGGTTACGGATAGTTTTGTAATCTGCGGCTCCCAGTCCGATCCCAACGCGGAAATCCGTGTTGTCAAGAAACCGGAGGTACCCAATGACTGAGAATAATGCTGTTATTGAACTGAAGGGCCTTTGCAAGAGTTTCGGTAAAGTAGATGTGCTGAAGGGCATCGATATGCAGGTGGCTAAGGGTGAAGTTGTTGCCATTATCGGATCCTCCGGTTCCGGCAAGAGTACCATGCTGCGCTGCATCAACCTGCTGGAGACCCCCACAACGGGTGAGATTCTCTGGCACGGACAGAATGTGCAGACGGAGATCGAATCGCTTTATAAGTACCGTGCATCTGTGGGCATGGTTTTTCAGCAGTTTAACCTGTATAATAATTTGACGGTACTGCAGAATTGTACATTGCCGCAGATAAAGGTGCTTCACAAGAGCAAAGAAGAAGCAGAAAAGACTGCGAAGGACTATTTGGAACGTGTTGGCATGTTGCCTTACCTGAATGCCCGTCCGGCACAAATTTCCGGTGGCCAAAAGCAGCGTGTGGCCATTGCCCGCGCACTGGCTATGAATCCGGAGGTGTTGCTGTTCGATGAGCCTACCTCTGCCTTGGATCCTGAAATGGTAGGCGAGGTTCTTGCTGTTATGCAGCAGCTGGCGCAGGAAGGTATGACCATGCTGGTGGTCACCCATGAGATGGCCTTTGCCCGGGACGTCAGTACCCGCGTTGTCTATATGAACGAGGGCGTTATCTGCGAGCAGGGTTCTCCCGAAGAGATCTTCGGCAATCCCCAGAAGCAGGCGACAAAGGACTTCCTTTCCCGCTTCCGCAATCAGTAAAACAAAAAAGACTGCAACGATTGTTGCAGTCTTTTTTTGTTTTAGTCAACCTTAATAATACGGCCTTCTTTTCTGGGTTTTGCAGCCGGTAATTGGTCCGGATAACCCAAAATGCAGTTACCAATACCCTTCATGGTCTCGGGAAGTCCCCACTGACGCATCAGATCCTTGCCGTCGGGGGTTTCAAACATCTGCCGCGCCCGATGTACCCAGCAGCTTCCAAGCCCCAAAGCTTCAGCGGCATTCATCATGTTGCCCAGCACTAAAGAGCCGTCTTCCACCCATGTAGTGCCCTCACAATCGGCAAATACAACAATTACGCAAGGCGCGCCGTAAAAGGGATCGTTGTTAGCACCCAGGATCTCCGCATTAAGGAGAGAAAGGCGATCTCTGGTTTTTTTATCCCTTACTGCGACACAGATAACGTTCTGGTTATTGCGCCCTGTAGGGGCGTACAGACCGGCCTCCAGCACCTTATCCAGCAGTTCGTCAGACACCTGCTGATGGGTGTAGCTTTTGGTGCTCTTCCGGTTTAACAAACATTGCAATGCTTCATTCATTGTAGGTTACTCCCTTCCGGTTATTTCCGTTTTTATTATAACAAAGGGGTAGAAAACAGGCAAGATAATTTCTCTAAAAACGGCGAAACCTCTTGCAACTTGCGGCAAATAATGGTATTATATAGTAAACAACTGTGGCCTTAGGTCACAGCCGCGAAAGCGGATTAGAATTATAAGGAGGAAAACCATGACTTCCAGCGAAAAGAAGCAACTTATGATCACTGCCTGCAAGATCCGTATGGGCGTAATTGAGTCCACCTACGGCGCAAAGGCAGGCCACCCCGGCGGCAGCTTGTCTGCGGCAGACGTCTATACCTACCTGTACTTTAAGGAAATGAACATCGATCCCAAGAACCCCAAGTGGGAGGACCGCGATCGTTTCGTTCTGTCCAAGGGCCACACCACTCCCGGCCTGTACTCCACTTTGGCACAGCGCGGTTTCTTCCCTGTGGAAGATCTGCCCACTTTCCGTCACATTGACTCCTACCTGCAGGGCCACCCCAACATGAACACCGTTCCCGGTGTTGATATGTCCACCGGTTCTCTGGGTCAGGGCGTTTCCACCGCTGTGGGTATGGCACTGGCTGCTAAGCACACCGGCAAGCAGAATCGCGTTTACTCCCTGCTGGGTGACGGCGAGATTCAGGAAGGCCAGGTTTGGGAAGCATTCATGTCCGCTGCTCACTACAAGCTGGACAACCTGTGCATCGTCGTTGACAACAACGGCCTGCAGATCGACGGTAACATCGCCGATGTTATGAGTCCCTATCCCATCGTAGAGAAGCTGGAAGCTTTCGGTTTTGCAGTTCAGGCTATCGACGGCCATGATTTCGACGCAATCGAGGCAGCTTTCAACAAGGCTCGCGAGACCAAGGGTCAGCCCTCTGCTATCGTCATCAAGTCCACCAAGGGCAAGGGTGTTTCCTTCATGGAAAACAAGGCCGGTTGGCATGGCAAGGCTCCCAATGACGCAGAATACGCCCAGGCTATGGAAGAGCTGAAGGCTCAGCTGGCAGAAGTGGAGGCAATGTAATTATGGCAGATATGGTTAAAATCGCTACTCGTGACAGCTACGGCAACGCTCTGAAGGAGCTGGGTGCCGAGGTTCAGGACCTGGTCGTTCTGGACGCTGACCTGGCCGGCGCTACCAAGACCGGTACTTTCCAGAAGGCATTCCCCGAGCGTCACTTCGACTTCGGTATTGCAGAGGCTAACATGGTCTGTGCAGCTGCCGGTATGTCCACCGCAGGTCTGGTGCCCTTCGCATCTACCTTTGCTATGTTCGCTGCAGGTCGTGCTTTCGAGCAGATCCGCAACTCCATCGGCTACCCCCACCTGAATGTGAAGATCGGCGCAACCCATGGCGGTATCTCCGTCGGTGAGGACGGCGCTTCCCATCAGTGTTGCGAGGACTTCGGCCTGATGCGTACTATCCCTGGCATGATCGTCATGAGCCCCGCTGATGATGTGGAAGCCAAGGCTATGGTTCGCGCTGCTTACGAGCATGTCGGCCCTGTCTACATGCGTTTTGGCCGTGCTGCAGTGCCTGTCATTCACGGCGAAGGCTACAAGTTCCAGATCGGTAAGGGCGAAGTTCTGAAGGACGGCGACACTGTTGCTATCATTGCCAACGGCCTGATGGTCTACGAAGCAATGGTCGCAGCCGAGGAGCTGGCAAAGGACGGCATCAATGCTATGGTCATCAATATGGCTACCATCAAGCCTCTTGACGAGGAGCTGGTTGTCGAGGCTGCCAAGAAGTGCGGCAAGGTCATCACCTGCGAAGAGCACTCCATTATCGGCGGTCTGGGCGAAGCTGTTGCTTCCTGCCTGTCCGAGAAGCTGCCCACTCCCGTTAAGCGCATTGGCGTCAACGACGAGTTCGGTCATTCCGGCCCTGCCGGTGCTCTGCTGAAGCAGTTTGGTCTGTGCAGCGAGAACATCGTGAAGGTTGCTAAGGAATTCTGCAAGTAATCTGCAATAAGAAATCGGGATCTCTTACGAGATCCCGATTTTTTTATTTAATAATACCGAAGCGCCAAAGTTGGCGGACGAATATAGCGTTCGTGAACCGGTGGTGTTGGTCGCGCGTAAACGCCGGAAACAAGACCCAGCAACGTGTACAGCGTGATCAAAGAAGAACCGCCATAGCTGATGAAGGGGAGGGTCAGACCGATAACCGGCATAATACCCAAACACATACCGACATTAACAATAATCTGGAAGACCAGTGCGCCTGCAGCACCGAAGCAAATCAGACGGCGCATATAGTCAGGACTGCGAAGTCCGACCCAAATACACCGGGCAATGATCAAGAACAACAAAAGCATAGCAAAAGCGCAACCGATAAAGCCCATTTCTTCACCGATAGCAGCGAAGATAAAGTCAGTGTGCTGCGCAGCCAGCAGGTTCTTCTGGGTACGGGTGCCGTTAAACAGACCCTGTCCGGTGAGACCACCGCCGGTAAGGGAGCGCATAGCGCGCACAGAGTGATACTTAGGGCCGATACCCAGAGGGTCGATGTTGGGGTCAAAGAGAATCAGAATTCTGTTCTTCTGATAGTCGGCAAAGAACTGCCATGCGATAGGCGCCATAACCGCGATTACACC
Source organism: Oscillospiraceae bacterium (assembly GCA_017547505.1). Lineage (GTDB taxonomy): Bacteria > Bacillota > Clostridia > Oscillospirales > Oscillospiraceae > Faecousia. The sequence continues at coordinate 11,675 of JAFYPO010000042.1, forward strand.
GCCTCCCAGCAGATACCAGAACCAACTGACACCGCCGCCGATGGTCATAAAGACGAAGATAAAGGCAAAGATCAGGGAAACACCCATGTCACCGGAAATCAGCACGTTCAGGCCGAAGGTCAAACCGATATGGAACAACATGTGGCCAATGGAAACCGGGGAGGAAAGGTTGTTCTGCCTTGCACCCATAACAGAAGCCATGATCAATACATAAGTGATCTTGCAGATTTCGGCAGGCTGAATGTCGAAGGGCAGGAAGGGGAAGTTCAGCCAGCTTCGGTTACCGGAGCCGTTGTCCGTACCAAAGGGGATCAGCAGAAGCAACAGACCCATGTTGACCAGCACCAGTGTGAGCCGGTGTTCTGAGAAGAAGTTGGCGTCTACGGAGGAAACCAAAACGAAACAGAAAACACCTGCAGCTGCAGCACCGATCTGGACCATCAGATAACGGACAGGTCCAAGTGCACTGGCAGTGGTGGCGCTGGCAATGGAAAAGCAACCAAAGACCGTGGTGACGACCAGAAGCAGCAGCAGAATCAAATCACATTTACGGAACGCTTCCCGCAGATGATTCAAAACGCGATATATCACAAGGTTTCCTCCTTTCCCGAGAAATCAGCAAATATCCTTTCACATTATACCATCAAATCTTTCAAAAGTAAACAGAAAAAAGGGGCGTGTTGTGAAACACGCCCCTTGAAAATCATGCCAGATAAACAGCCTTACAGGCCAGCATGGTGTGATAGCAGTCCAGCTTGGAGACCAGCTCCAGAGGAGCATGCATGCTCAGCACAGGAACACCTGCGTCCACAGTGACGATGTTGCGGTTAGCCATGTAAGCTGCCACTGTACCGCCGCCGCCCTGATCGACCTTGCCCAGTTCTGCGATCTGCCACTTGACACCGGCTTCGTTAAAGGTCTTGCGGATATGTGCCATGGCCTCTGCGGAAGCGTCAGATGCACCGCCCTTGCCGCGGGAGCCTGTGTACTTGCAGATAGAAACGCCGTAGTTCAAGCGGCTGTTGTTACGACGCTCGGAAACCTCGGGGAAGTTGGGGTCAAACGCGTTGGAAACGTCTGCAGACAAGCAGAAGGAGTTAGCGAAGCAATCCTCCAGTTTAACACCCTGTGCATCACACAGACCGCCCATGAAATGCTCAAAGTAAGCACTCTGCATACCGGTAACACCAACGGAGCCAATCTCTTCCTTGTCAGCCAGGATGCACACAGCGGTCTTGGTGGGGGTGTCGATGGTGAACAGTGCTTCCAGTTCAGCATAGGAACAGACGCGGTCGTCGTGACCGTAGGCAGACAGCAGGCTGCGATCCAGACCGGCTTCCCGGCACTTGCCGGCAGGCACGATGCACAGCTCTGCGGACTGGAAATCGTCCTCAGTGATGCCGTACTTCTCGTTCAGCAGCTTCATGATGTTCAGCTTGACCAGATCTGCGCCTTCACCTTCAATGGGTTCGGTACCCAGAATCACATTCAGCTGCTCGCCGGCGATGACCTGAGAGGCGGTCTTCTGCATCTGATCTGCAGCCAGGTGGGGCAGCAGGTCGGAGACCATAACGATGGGATCATTGACATCTTCACCGATGACCACGTCCACCCGTGTGCCGTCCTTGCGGCAAACAACACCGTGAATAGCCAGCTCGATGGCGGTCCACTGGTACTTCTTGATACCGCCGTAGTAGTGGGTCTTGAAATAGGTAACCTCGCTGTCCTCATACAGAGGATTGGGCTTCAGGTCCAGACGGGGAGAGTCCACATGGGCTGCGCAGATATTAGCGCCCTTGTCCAGGGACTCGGTGCCGATGACGGCCAGTGCAATGGCCTTGTCACGGTTGTTGTAGTAGATCTTATCGCCGGCCTTGACGGACATGCCGGGAACGAAAGGCACAAAACCGTTCTTCTCAGCTTCTGCCACAGCCCAGGCAGTGGCTTCCCGCTCGGTCTTGGCAGCGTCCATGAAAGCGGCATAGCGCTTGCAGTAGGCGTTCATGGCGTCTTTCTGCTCAGCGGTCATGCCCACATAACCGTTCTTGGGCGCGGACAGCAGGGATTCGCGCAGTTCTTCAGTAGTCATAAGTATTCTCCTTTATTGGTTTTCTTTCATTATACCCAATTGCCGGAAAAAGGCAAGGCATTTGTTATAGAAGGTTTCCTTTGTTCTGTCATTGACCAGAACATGATCGCACCGCTGGGCGAATTCCTCGTCAGAAGGCTGTGCCTGGATACGAGCAAGGGCATATTCTTTGGGAATATTGTCTCTTGCCATAAGTCGTGCAATGCGATCTTCCAAAGGCGCTGTAATGGCAACCGTTATATGGCACAGTTCGTTGAGCCCGCTTTCAAACAGACCAATGGCATCAATTGCAACCAAATCATTTCCGAGGTGTTTTTCCACCTCTGCTTTTACGGCACAGTGGGTGATCTGGTTCAGGTCTTCCAGTGCTTTTTTGTCGTTAAAAACGATTTGTCCCAGCTTTTTCCGCTGTAGCGCACCGGCTACCACCGTGCCGGGGAACCGGTTTTCAATCGCAGTGAGCATAGCGGTGTCTTTTTGCAGCAGTTCGTGATAAATGGCATCGCAGTCCAAGATTACCGCGCCCAGCGTCTCCAGCGCCTGCAGGGCAGTAGTCTTGCCACAACCGCTACCGCCGGTAATTCCGATGATCATAAGGCGGCCTCCGCATCGACGATCTGGAAAGCGGCAGCTTTCTTCAACCGATTCTGCACCGCATAGGCGATACCGCCGCCCTCGGGACAGCGGGCATAGACCTTGTGTACGGCAGGATCGTCCAGTTCCCGCAAAGCGGCAAACAGACCGGCAGACAAACTTTCTACATCGGCTTCTTTGCCGTAGGACAGGGGATTGCAACACGCATACAGAGGAAGCTCCTCTTCAAAGCAGAGGACACGATCGCCTGCCTGATACTGGGAATGGATATAATTTGCTGCCTTTTCCCGGCTGCCGGCCACAATAATAACCTGACAATCCGGGGCATAGTGGCGATATTTCATACCGGGCGCTTTTACCACGGCATCTTTGTCGATTTGTGCGGTAACTGCCTTATCCACGATCAAGTCGCCCAGAACTGCAATCAGCTGTTCCGGAGTAATACCACCGGGACGGAGCAAACGGGGGCGTTCTTCCGTTAAATCTACAATGGTAGATTCCACACCCACACGACAAGGACCACCGTCAATGATCAGGGGGATTTTACCATTGTGATCATCATAAACATGCTGGGCAGTGGTGGTGGAGGGTTTGCCGGAAATGTTGGCAGAGGGTGCAGCCACAGGAATTTTCGCATGGCGAATAATCTGCCGCGTGATCTCACAATCGGGACAGCGGACAGCGACTGTGGGAAGTCCTGCCGTTGTACACTTGGGAACGATCTCCTTTGCCGGAAGCACCATGGTGAGCGGTCCGGGCCAGAAGGCCTCTGCCAAACGCCAGGCACTTTCGGGAATATCGTGGCAGAACAATTCCATTTGTTCAGTGTCTGCAATATGAAGGATCAGAGGATTGTCCTGGGGACGCCCTTTTACTTGAAAAATCTTGGCAACCGCTTCGGGATTTAAGCCGTTGGCACCCAAACCGTAAACGGTTTCCGTGGGCAACGCAACCAGGTTACCGGCTGTTAAATTCATGGCGGCGGTAATGACAACCATATCGTCGTCAGGCCGAAGAATTTGGGTTTCCATTCAGAGATCCTCCTTTCGCAATTTTCTTCATTTTACCCCATTTCCCGGGAAATTGCAACGAAAAAATGCGGCAGCCGCCAAAGCGACTGCCGCAAAATATTCTATTACACAGTGGGCTGGTTAGCTGCCTCGATGATCTTCACAAACTTCTCGGGAACCAGAGAAGCGCCGCCGATCAGACCGCCGTCGATGTCGGGCTGAGCCAGCAGTTCGTATGCGTTCTTCTCGTTCATGGAGCCGCCGTACAGAATGGAGATAGCGCGAGCGTTCTTGGAAGAGTACAGCTTGCGTACCACAGTACGAATGCCCTCGCAAACTTCCTCAGCCTGCTCGGGAGTAGCGGTCATGCCGGTGCCGATAGCCCAGATGGGTTCGTAAGCGATGATGACCTTGCGGATCTTGTCTTCGGGAACACCCTGCAGACCCAGCTTGATCTGCATAGCGATGTGCTCGTTGGTGATACCGGCCTGACGCTGCTCCAGGGTCTCGCCGCAGCACATGATGGGGGTCAGGCCTGCTTCCAGAGCAGCCAGAACCTTTGCATTGACATCAGCGTCGGTCTCACCCATCTCACGGCGCTCGGAGTGACCGATGATGACATACTTACAGCCGGCGTCAACCAGCATGTTGGTAGCGATCTCACCGGTGTAAGCGCCGCTTGCTTTAGCGTTGCAGTTTTCAGCACCAATGCCTAC
>JAFYPO010000043.1 GCA_017547505.1 Oscillospiraceae bacterium
GCGGAGAACGGAGTGTCCCTCGGGCTTTTCTTCCACCAGCTGCTTTGCGTTGGCAAAAGCTTTTTCCAGAACATCGTAGGGCAGGGTCATGGATGCGGGAGCGAAGGAAGTGACGCCGCACTGGGCAAAGTAACGGGCCATAGCCTTCAGACCTTCGTAATCACCGTCGGAGAAGTCAGCTCCGGAGTTGCCGTGGCTGTGAACTTCGATCAGACCGGGGATGACAGTGGCGCCACCCAGGTCGATGGCATCGGCAGGGACGTTCTCAGGCAGAATTTCACCGAAAACACCGTCCTTGACTTCGAAGGAACCGGTATGGAACTGGAAATCGGAGGTGAAAATGCGGGCATTTGTATAAAACATGATCAAGTCTCCTTTATATATTGATATTGTAAGGATATAGTATCACGGTATATGAAAAAAAGCAACGAAAACACTTTGCGGGAATGAACAGAAATAGTATATATTTATATAAAACCACTCTGGGATATAAAATGTTACAGAATTTAAGAAACAGAATGTAAAGAAATGCATCCGAAATATGGTCTAAAATGCAGAAAAAACAGAAACACAAGGGAAAGAAAATCTCTTTTGTAATCCTTAATAAAAAATCTGTAATTTTTTGTAACTTACCTCTTGACAGAAGGAACAAAATGGTATACAATCGTCACAAGAAAGAACACCGTAGCTGTACGCCGTGACGTCATCCACCGATGGATCGGCGATGGCGGCATAGTGCACGGCTGCTATTTCAAAATATTTTTTGGAGGTAAGTAAAATGAAAACAGTATGTAAGAAGCTCTTCAGCCTGATGCTGGTTGCTGTGCTGCTGATTTCCGCAATCCCTTTCCAGGCATCTGCTGCTTATGGCGATATTGTGCAGGTGCACTTTAGAATTGAGGGTGAAGTATATACCGAAAACACCCTGATGCCCATTAACGCAAACCTGGGTCTCACCCTGGGCTATATGCTGCCCAACAGCACCAATCTGACCAATGCTTACAACAGCAGATACAATGATGGCAAGGTATTTGCCAATAAGTGGATTCTGCTCAGCGGTGCAAGAGCCGGCATCGAGGTTACTTCCAGCACTGTCCTGAGTGAAGATATGAAGGACTCCAACGGCAACATCGTTCTGGATGCAAAGTTCAAGTATCCCGAAGTGACCCTCACCCTGAATCCCAACGGCGGTAAGGTCGATCCCACCTCCGTTAAGTTCCAGGTTCAGGAGACTGTCGGCAGCAAGCTGCCCACTCCCACCCGCGACGGTTACGTGTTCGCCGGCTGGTTCCTCAACCCCAGCGACGCAACCACCGAAGTCAACGCTGCATCTCTCATTACCAGCAGCGCAACCCTCATTGCAAAGTGGGAAGCAGGCAGCCTGCCTGTTGTGTTCCAGGGCTGGATCCCCGCTAACAACGATTACAGCGAGATCACCAGAGTGACTGCCCTGACCGGCAAGTCTCTGAAGGCTTCCGGCGTGAGCCTGCCCATTCAGTCCTCCTCCTACACCAACAGACCCGGTTATTCCGTGGACAAGGATTATCCCTGGGTTGACTCCAAGGGCAACATCTTCACCAATGAGAGCATTATCAATGAAGTGACCTATGTCCGTCCCAACTTTAAGGCCAACACCTACAAGATTACCTATGATTTCAACTGCTCTGAACTGTCTAAGGAAGAACAGGAAGTTGTGTTTGGTTCCAAGGTTACTCTGAAGCAGCCCACCCGTACCAATCATGTATTCCTGGGCTGGCATGTTGTGGAAGACAGCTACAAGGAACTGAAGACCGGTGATACCTACAACTACGGTGATATTACTCTGGTTGCTTATTGGGCTGAAAAGGGTACCGTTGAGCTGCGCGTCTACCGCGATGACACCGACGGCTTCAAGACCTACTACTACTCCGGCGCAATCAAGGATGGCGAACTGGATCTGAACAACTGCAATATCCAGGACTACCTGAAGGGCGACTACAAGTTCGACGGCTGGTATGACTACAACCGTTGGGTTGACTACCTGGGCACCAAGGACACCAAGGGCGTTGAAGTTGCTTCCAACACCATCACCAGACTGGCCAGTGTCAAGACCAGCACCACCGACAGCAGCGTGACCGTTATCTACGGTATGGTCAAGGGTTACAAGGCTACCACCGGCAACAACGCTACCAACAACAATAACAGCGTCAACACCGGTACTCCCGATCCTTCCAACCCCAAGACCGGCGATACCATTATGATCGCAGTTGCTACCATGACCATGGCTGCAGCAGCACTGGTCGCTATGTACGAGCTGAAGAAGAGAAAGATGATCTAATCTGATCACCTGAATCAAAACAAAAATGTTTTACCCCGGCGGGAATACCCGCCGGGGTTTCTTTTTGCATACATAAAGGAAGCGGCTTCCGGTTGGAAGCCGCTTTGTATTTACTGTTTTCCCAGTTCCTTGTTTCGCTGGCAGGCGGCAATGACGCAGTTCATGGCTGCGGCACGGAAACCGCCCTCTTCCAGGGCGCGGACACCGGCGATGGTGCTGCCGCCGGGGGAACAGACCGCATCCTTCAGCGCACCTGGATGCTGACCGGATGCCAGAACCATTTCCGCGGAGCCTGCCATGGTGGCAGCGGCATATTCATAGGCCTTGGGTCTGGGGATGCCGCAGGCAACGGCACCGTCGGCCAGAGCTTCGATGAACATATACATGAAGGCGGGA
>JAFYPO010000044.1 GCA_017547505.1 Oscillospiraceae bacterium
CCCGTCGGCGCACAGATATTCTAATGTGCCGCTGGTCACGGTGTAAATTGCCATACTGTTTCCTCTTTCTTGCAGCAGGAGCAAGCCCCTGCCCTACATATCAACCGGTAGTTTTATCTTTCTGCATGCAGCACTTTTTGTACTTCTTGCCGCTGCCGCAGGGGCAGGGGTCGTTAGGACCGGCCTTTTTGGAAGAACGCACCGGCTGCTGCTTCACCGTACCATCAGAGCTGCCGGAAGCGGCAGTCTCCTTTGCCACCTTCTGGCGCTTGACCTCCTGCATGGGACGCACCTGGGTCAGGAACACCCGGCGAATGGTCTCCTCACGAATAGCGGTGATCATGGCCTCGAACATTTCAAAGCCCTCGGACTTATATGCCACCACAGGGTCATGCTGACCGTAAGCACGCAGACCGATACCCTGCTTCAGGTCGTCCATAGCATCGATATGGTCCATCCAGTATTCGTCAACTACCCGGAGCATAACCACACGCTCCAGTTCACGCATCATGAACTCGCCCAGATCCGCTTCCTTCTGGTTATAGCTCTGCAGCGCCAGCGCATAGACCAGATCAGCCGCTTCTGCCGCAGCAGGTTCTCCCTCCGGCTGCAGTGCGCCCTTGGGCATATAGATACCCTCAAAACGGCTGCGCAGCAGAGGCAGTGCTTCTTCTGTAGCAAAACCGCCAAACTCTGCCAGCACGTCGGACACGGTGGTATCCACCAGATCCCGGAGCATTTTCAGCATGCTCTCCCGGAGGTCCTCGCCGTCCAGCACCTTCTGACGCTGGGCATAGATCACCTCACGCTGGGTATTCATAACATTATCATATTCCAAAACCGTCTTTCTGGAACGGAAATGACGGCTTTCCACACTTTTCTGGGCATTTTCCACAGCGCCGGAGAGGATCTTGGCGTCGATGGGGGTGTCCTCGTCCAGACCCAGGGCGTCCATCATGCCCATGATCCGGTCACTGGAGAACAGACGCATCAGATCGTCTTCCAGACTCAGGTAGAACCGGCTCTCACCGGGGTCGCCCTGACGGCCTGCGCGGCCGCGGAGCTGGTTATCGATACGGCGGGACTCATGGCGTTCCGTACCGATAATAAACAGACCGCCGGCTTCCTTCACACGTCGTGCTTCATCAGCGATCGCTTCCTTAAACTGCTTCAGCAGCGCTTCGTACTTGGCGCGGATATCCAGAATTTCCGGATTGGAGGTTTCTGCAAAGGAGTTTGCCTCCGCCAGCAGTTCCTCGGGAATCTCCTGCTTGCGCAGTTCGTTCATAGCCATATACTCGGCATTACCGCCCAGCATAATATCCGTACCACGGCCGGCCATGTTGGTGGCGATGGTCACAGCGCCCAGCTTGCCTGCCTGGGCAATGATCTGCGCTTCCTGCTCATGGTATTTGGCATTCAGCACATTATGGGGAATGCCCGCCTTTTTCAGGAACTTGGACAGCAGCTCACTGCGCTCGATGGAAATAGTACCCACCAGCACCGGCTGACCCTTGGCATGGCATTCCTGCACCTGCCGGATAATGGCGCGGTACTTGCCCATTTCGGTCTTATAGACCGCATCAGGCTGATCCTTACGGACCACAGGACGGTTGGTGGGGATCTCCACCACGTCCAGCATATAAATGGAAGAAAATTCTTCTTCCTCGGTCAGCGCAGTACCGGTCATACCGGACAGCTTCTTATAAAGACGGAAGAAATTCTGGAAGGTAATGGTAGCCAATGTCTTGCTTTCGCTGGCGACCCGCACCTTTTCCTTGGCTTCAATGGCCTGATGGAGACCTTCGTTGTAGCGGCGGCCATACATCAGACGGCCGGTGAACTCGTCAACAATGATGATCTCGCCGTCTTTGATCACATAGTCAATGTCCCGCTTCATAATGCCCCGGGCCTTCATAGCCTGGTTGATATGGTGGGACAAGGTCGTATTGTCTGCGTCTGCCAGATTGTCCACGCCGAAGAACCGCTCTGCCTTCTGGATACCGGAAGCGGTCAGGGACACGGAGCGGGACTTCTCGTCCACAAAGTAGTCGCAATCGTAGTCGTCGTGGTCTTCCTTATCCTCGGTCTTGGCAAAGACCTTCTTCCGCAATGTCGCCACAAACTGATCTGCCATTTCATACAGCTTGGAGGAGTCCTCGCCCTTACCGGAAATGATCAAAGGAGTTCTGGCTTCATCGATCAGAATGGAGTCCACCTCGTCCACAATGGCAAAGCTATGACCTCTTTGCACCAGTTCGGACTTATAAAGCGCCATGTTGTCACGGAGGTAATCGAAGCCCAGTTCGTTATTGGTGCAGTAGGTAATATCTGCTGCATACGCGGCGCGGCGCTCCTCCGCCTTCTTGGAAGGCACGATAAGACCCACAGAAAGACCCATAAAGCGGTGGACCTTGCCCATCCACTCAGAGTCACGCTTGGCCAGGTATTCGTTGACGGTGACCACATGGACACCTTCCCCGGTCAGGGCGTTCAGGTAACAAGGCAGAACCGCCACCAAGGTCTTACCTTCGCCGGTCTTCATTTCCGCAATGCGACCCTGATGGAGGATAATACCGCCGATCAGCTGCACAGGATAAGGACGCATGCCCAATACGCGGTCAGCCGCTTCCCGAATGGCCGCAAAGGCCTCGGGCAGCAGATCGTCCAGTGTTTCACCATTGGCAAGTCTTTCCTTAAATTCAGGTGTCTTTGCCTTCAAAGCATCGTCAGACAGCGCCTTATATTCTTCTTCCAGAGAGAGGATCTTGTCCACCATGGGCTGGATCTTCTTCAGCTCCCGGGAAGAGCGTGTTCCGAAAAGTTTTGTAATGAGTCCCATACCGATCTCCTTCGCTTGGGCATTATTTTGACTATTATACCATATCCAAAAGAAAAAGAATAGCTTTTTTATGAACAAAAAGACCGCAGCAGAAATTTCTGCCGCGGTTTCTTTTTAAGAATATGCGAGTCAGGAAGATGTTTTCTCCTGAATCACCAGAAGATCCGAAATAATGGTATTGGACAGAAGGAATCCTCTGGGAGTCAAATGCCACCTGCCGTCAAAAGTCTGGGCTGCCAGACCCTCCTGCTTGAACCGAACCAAAGCCCGCTCCAATGGTGCAAAGGGCAGCAGGAACTTCTGCTCATACTCCTGAGGATCCAGACCGGAAGAAAGACGCAGACGCATCATCAGGTACTCACCGGCGCGCTCTCTGTGGGGAATCTGCTGCATCTCCCGCAGCACCTGTCCGTCGGTTTTGATGCCGTCAATATAGCCATGCAGATCCCGGATAATGGTAAATCTACGTCCGGCAAAGTCAGAACTGGCGTTAGGGCCAAAGCCCAGATACTCGCCGCCGGTCCAGTATTTCAGATTATGGCGGGAAACCTGCCCTTTTTTGCAGAAATTGGAGATCTCATACTGGCGGAAGCCTGCCTTACGCAAAATCTCCACCGCGTACAGATACATGTCCGCCTGGGTGTCCTCGTCGGCAAGATCATAGTAATCCTGATACTCGTAAAGGGGTGTTCCCTCCTCCAGCGTCAGACCGTAACAGCTGATATGCTCCGGCGCCAGCTTCAGCACATGCTTCAGCGTCTTGATCCAGCTTTCCACCGTCTGTCCCGGCAAACCGTACATCAGATCCACGGAAAGGTTCTTAAAACCGACCTTACGGATCCGCTGCACTGCCTGCACCGCCTGGGCATAGGCGTGGGGACGGCCGATCTTCTTGAGGATCTCGTCATCGTCGCACTGGATACCCAAACTGACCCGGTTAAAGCCTTCGCTGCGCAGTCTTTTCAGCAGCTTGTCCGTCACAGAGTCGGGATTTGCCTCGAAGGTGATCTCCGCATTGGGCGCTACATCAAAGGCCTTTCGGATCGCCGCCAGAATGGCCGCCATACCTTCCGCGCCGAAAAAGCTGGGTGTGCCGCCGCCAAAGTAGATGGTATCCACCAGGTAGTCCGGCGCCAAAGGACCGGCTTCCTTAATGTGGTTCATCACCGCATACAGGTAGCTGTCGTGGAGCTTGGTGTCCTTTTCCGTGACGGAATAGAAGTCACAGTACTGGCACTTGCTGCGACAAAACGGTACATGGATATAAATACCCAAAGGGGTTTTGTTGTTCTTTCCAAAAAAAGGCATAGGGGCCTCCAAGATTTTGATAAGCCTTCTCCTTGAGGAGAAGGTGCCCCCGCAGGGGGCGGATGAGGTGGAAACCTTTGGCTCGGTACACCTCATCAGTCACGGCGTTGCCGTGACAGCTTTCCCTCAAGGGGAAGCCTTATTTAGTCTTCGTCCAACTTGAGGACAGCCATGAAGGCTTCGGAGGGCACGGAAACCGTACCGAAGGTACGCATGCGCTTCTTACCTTCCTTCTGCTTTTCCAGCAGCTTCTTCTTACGGGTAATATCGCCGCCGTAGCACTTAGCCAGCACGTCCTTGCGCAAAGCTTTGATAGTCTCGCGGGCAATGATCTTGCCGCCGATAGCTGCCTGCACAGGGATCTCAAACTGGGCGCGGGGAATGTTCTCCTTCAGCTTTTCGCAAATCTTGCGGGCGCGGGGATACGCATTGTCCGCAAAGAGAATGAAGCTAAGGGCGTCCACCACATCGCCGTTGAGCAAAATATCCAGCTTCACCAGACGGCTGGGACGGTAGCCGATCAGCTCATAGTCCAATGAACCGTAGCCGCGGGTGCGGGATTTCAGCGCGTCGAAGAAATCGTAGATGATCTCGTTCAGGGGCATATCATAATGTAATTCTACCCGGTTCGCGTCCAGATAGACCATATCTTTGAATTCGCCACGACGCTGCTGCGCCAGATCCATGATGTTGCCCACATATTCCTGAGGCGCGATCAGGTTGACCTTGGCAAAAGGCTCTTCCGCCAGCTGGATCTCCATGGGATCGGGATAGTCCAGAGGAGTATAGACCATAAGCACTTCGCCGTTTGTCTTGGTAATGCGGTAGACAACGTTGGGCGCGGTGGTAATAAGATCCAGATTATACTCTCTTTCCAGGCGCTCCTGAATGATCTCCATGTGCAGAAGACCCAGGAAGCCGCAGCGGAAACCGAAGCCCAGGGCAATGGAGCTTTCCAGTTCATAGGCAAAGGACGCGTCGTTCAGCTTCAGCTTTTCCAGCGCTTCTCTTAAATCCTGATACTTTGCGCCGTCGGCGGGATACACGCCGGAGAAAACCATAGGCTGCACAGGACGGTAGCCGGGCAGCGGCTCGGGCGCGCCGTCTTCCACAGTAGTAACAGTATCGCCCACCTGGGTGTCCGCAACGGTCTTAATGGAAGCGGTGATATAACCAACCTCGCCTGCGCCCAAAGCGTCCTTGGGAATCAGACCGTTGGGGCTCATGGTGCCCACCTCCACCACCTTATAGGTGGCGCCGGTAGCCATCATCTTAATATCCTGTCCGGAACGGATCGTACCTTCCTTAACGCGGACATAGACAATAACGCCCCGGTAGCTATCGTACACGCTGTCAAAGATCAACGCCTGCAAGGGTGCTTCCCGGTCACCGGTAGGCGCAGGAATGTCCCGCACGATCATCTCCAGTACAGAATGGATATTGATGCCGTTTTTGGCAGAGATCTCAGGCGCGTCCTCTGCGGGAATGCCGATAATGTCCTCCACCTCGGCCTTTACCTCCTGGGGTCTTGCGGAAGGCAGGTCGATCTTATTGATCACCGGCAACACTTCCAGACCGGCATCGATGGCAAGATAGGTGTTTGCCAGGGTCTGGGCCTCCACGCCCTGGGAAGCGTCCACCACCAGCACCGCGCCTTCGCAGGCTGCCAGAGAACGGCTGACTTCATAGTTAAAGTCCACATGGCCGGGGGTGTCGATCAGGTTCAGGGCATAGGTTTCCCCGTCATCGGCAGTGTATGTCAAAGTAGCGGCAGTTGCCTTAATGGTAATGCCGCGCTCCTGCTCCAGTTCCATGGAGTCCAGGATCTGTTGCTGCTGGGAGCGATTGTCAACGGCATTACACTCCTCCAGCAGACGGTCTGCCAGGGTGGATTTGCCGTGGTCGATATGGGCAATAATGGAAAAATTGCGAATCTTTTGAAGATCTGTCATGGTTTACACCTCTAACGGTTAAATTACCGATTCTTATTTTATTGATTATACAGAATTTTCTTGCGGTTGTAAACTGTATGTTTTCGGGGTTTTTCGGGAATAATGACCGTGCTTACGAAAAATTTGTAAAATCCCCTTGTCGATTTATAAAATCATGGGTATAGTTTAACCGAAAAGCAAATTCAAGAAAAAGAGGTAAGCAACTATGAGCACAAAAAAGCCCGCAAAAAGCACCGAAGAACTGCAGGCTGTCCTCCAGACCCTTATCGCACAGGGTCGCAAGGAAGGCATGATCCGTGCAGAAGATCTGAACTCCCATCTGGAGAAGATGGATCTGAGCCCCGAAAAGATCGAGGAGATCTATGACCGCTTCGAGGCCATGAACATTCAGGTGGTTTCCAGCGATCTGGACCTGGATCTGGGAGA
>JAFYPO010000045.1 GCA_017547505.1 Oscillospiraceae bacterium
GAGAGACTAACTATTAAAAGTCAAGCATAAAAAGTGGATCGGCATAAAACCGTAGACGGTTCAAAAAGGGCATAGCAAAGCTGACGTCCGTTGGACGCCCACGTGAGATTGTACAGGTAAGAAAACTATGCGGCACTGTTATACGGCTGTCTGGATTTCTCCATGGCGTAGATCACTCGAACCAGTTTCTTGGCAGCGTGAGAGATTGCGACGTTGTAATGCTTGCCCTCAGCTCGCTTTTTGGCCAGATAAGCCTCAAAAGCTGGGTCCCAAAGGCAAACGTATTTGGTGGCATTATAGAGAGCGTAGCGTAAATACTTGGAGCCTCGTTTTTCCATGTGCGAGTATGTGCCAGACAGCGAAAGCTGCCCGGATTGGTAAGTGGATGGAGACATACCAGCGTAAGCAAGAATCTTGTCCGGTGAATCAAAACGCGTGAAATCGCCAATCTCAGCCAAAATCATAGCACCCATACGAAGTCCGATTCCCGGGATAGATGTAATGGGAGATTGCAGTTCTTCCATTATGGACTGGATGGAGGATTCAATATCTTTAATCTCGGAATCCAACTCATGGATTAAGCGAATCGTATGCTGCAATTCAAGAGATTTGGCGGGCATAACAGAGCCAATCGAGCGCCTGGCAGCATCCCGAAGTTTGGTTGCCATATCCCGTCCGTAGCGACCTTTCGATGCATCGCTTAAAAGCGTCTTCAGGTGAGTCAGGTGAGCTCCGGCGATCTGTTTGGCACCGGGAAATTCAGCAAGGAGCGTATAAACAGAGGCCATATGGAGTGTTGGAACCAGTTTCTCCAGTTCAGGAAACAGGATAGTAACCAAACGAGAAATCGAGGATTTCAGTTTAGCTCGTTCGCTAACCTTGTCAAATCTGTATCGGGTTAGTGATTTTAGCTCCTCATTGTGGTATGCTGTGTCTGTGTAGGACTTGAGGTCCACATCAGACATGAGCATAGTTGCAATGGTTCGCGCATCGACACGGTCTGTCTTCGTTTTTCGGAGGCTGAGGCTTTTGCGATAAAGGTTGGTGTGCAGTGGATTGATGACGTAGGTGGGTAGACCTTTGTCAACCAGAAATCCGAGGATGTTGTAGCTGTAATGTCCGGTAGCCTCAAGTCCTACTTTTATTTTATCTTCCGGATGAGTACAACGGCGAACAGTTTGCAACAAGGTGTCAAAGCCTTCTGCATTGTTGGGGATAGTGAATACATCTGCCAAGACTTCGCCTTCTGAGCTGAGGATAAAACAGTCGTGCTTGTCCTTGGCGACATCAATACCCACACAAATCATAATGAATACCTCCGGTATGTTTATTTGATGCTGGTTCCACAGGGCACTTTACTCTTGTAACCTTGTTCCACATAAACCGTCTGGCGGTATCTAACTGATTAACAATACTGTAAAGGACTGTGGTCGGAGCCTCTCGTGAACCGTCTGGCGGTAGGAGGAAAATACCAATCCACAGCATCCCTTACAGTGTAGCATAAAGACCTTGGAGAGGGTCTCTAAGAACTACTACTTTATAATACAAGGAGAAAAATGTTGAGAGTAACTAAGCCCTGTAATATGAGCCTTTTGAATGTTATAGCGGAAGCCAATGAAATTACATACGAAGAATTGAAGGTTAAGTATTTGCCACCAAAACAGCCAGGAATTATCCAAGGCGCATCTGTGATGTTTGATTCTGATTTGAAAGACTTGGCATCCGAAGGATATATTTCCATAAACGATAATGTGATTTGTTTTCTCCGAAGATAAATTTGTGGATAATTGGCGGATTTGATGCTATAATCCCCTTACCAAACACACTTCACCCGAACCTGCCCTGCTATCCTTACGGACAACCAGCGGTCGCGTGTTCAAGTCACGTCACCAGCTCCAATCCCCGTTCCATTTATTTGGAATGGGGATTTTTATTTGTTCTGGAATTCCATAAAATGAAACATTATTCGGCGGCAGGGATCGGTTCGAATTCGTTAAGATCTTCGTCCGTGATACTGCGGATCACCTTGCAGGGGGCACCGGCGGCAAAACTCATCGGCGGAATACTCTTGGTTACCACGCTGCCGGCACCGATCACGCTGCCCATGCCAATGGTGACTCCCGCGCAGATTACCACTTGACTGCCGATCCACACGTTGTCTTCAATGACCACTTCCTTGCAGTACATTTCTGCGCGCATACGTGTTTTGTAGTGCAGTGGATGGTTTGTGGTGGCAATGGTAACATTTGGAACAATGAGTACATTTTTTCCGATGGTGATGTTATAGTCATCCACCAGTGTCAGGTTGGAATTGATATAGGTGTTTTCACCGATGGATACCGTGTTTCCCATTGCCAGAGTCAAAGGAGGTTCGATCCAGACGTGGTCGCCGCAGTGGGCAAATAATTTTTTCCAGATTTCTTCCCGCTTTTCGGTTTCGGTGGCTCTGGTGAGATTGAAATCCTGACACAGACCTCTGGCAAAGATCTGTTGGTTCAGATTTTCTCCGGTATCTAT
Organism: Oscillospiraceae bacterium; assembly: GCA_017547505.1. Taxonomy (GTDB): domain Bacteria; phylum Bacillota; class Clostridia; order Oscillospirales; family Oscillospiraceae; genus Faecousia. The sequence goes on from JAFYPO010000045.1 coordinate 2,518, forward strand.
CCACAATAAGCCTTGTTCTCTTCGTTCACGCATGGATAAGGGGGTCTTTTCCATTATATTCACCTCTCTGATCGGAATGTTTAAAGTGTGATCCAGTGGATGGTATCGGGCGGTGCTTCGGTGGAACATACGCAGGCCTCCCAGTCCGGACCGGAAAACAGACGAAACCACAGCCCGTCCCAAAAGTACAAGTTTTCTTCCGCCTGTGGGAGCGGGACCGAGATGTCCGGAATGGAGTGTGTCAGTCCGGAGCCGTCCCATTTTACCCGACTCTCTTTCATACACCACAGTTGGGTGAAGGCGTGCCGGCGGCAGGGCTGCTGTTCCAACCAGTGGAGCTGTTCCGGGCTGCATACCCGACGGGGCAGACTGTCGCGCCAGCTAGTTTTGATGATTTGAATATCCACACCGACGGGGAGTTCTGCTGCGGCGCACAGAGCATAGGAACCGCTGTGGCTGAGGTTAAAGTGATGATCGGGATTGCGGAGAAAGTGTGGCTTTCCTCCGGAGTGTATGCCGATCTCGGGCAGGGAGGGAAAGTTCCATGCCTGGGCAGCAGTATAGGCTAGCAGGGTTTTTGCCTGCTGCCTCTGTGTCAGGTTGTCAGTTGCAAAGAGGAACACGCACGAACCTTCTTTCTGTTGCGGATTCTTTTAAAATTATAACAGATTTTAAACCATAGGGCAAATTCAGGGATGAAGAAGAAAAAAAGGGAAACACTCCATCTTGAGGTGAATGATTGATGAGTATGACAAACAAGGAATATGACCGTCTGGTCAAGCAGCGTCAGCCGGCTTCTCCTATGGGAAAAAATATAATTTGGGCCTTTTGTGTGGGAGGCGGGATCTGTGTATTGGGGCAGGCACTGTCCGGAGTATATCAGGACTGGGGACTGGATAAGGAACAAAGTGGTACTGCGGTATCCCTGTCCCTGATTTTTGCGGCAGCTGTGCTCACCGGACTGGGTGTGTTTGATGACATTGCAAAACGTGCGGGGGCCGGGACGTTGGTGCCCATCACCGGATTTGCCAATGCAATGGTGTCTCCGGCAGTGGAATTTAAAACAGAAGGGTTTATCACAGGAACAGCCACCAAATTATTTCAGGTGGCAGGTCCCGTGTTGGTGTTTGGAATCAGCGCCAGTGTGGTTTATGGACTGATTTTGATGCTGCTGCAGCGTGTTTAAAAATCTTAGCCCGTTTCCGGAGGTGGAAACGGGCCATTTTTCGTCCGTTTGAGGAAATTACTTACAATTATATGAAGAATATAGTATAATAATTAAGCATGACTATGATAGTATATCCGCTGAAAGCAGGTGCAGAAAATGGAGATTGTAAAAATCACACAGCAGAATTTTCATGCATTTCAGGAAATTCTTCCCCCTCAAAAGCAATATCAGCCGGTGCAGCTTCTGGGCTGTGTCGCAGACAATACTGCGGTAGGTTCTGCCGTGGTGTATATTACAGAGGATGGATGCAGTCTGTCATGGCTGTGGGTGGCACCGGAATATCAGAGGCAGGGGATTGGAGGAGCCTTATTGGACAAGGCTTGTGAAATTGCCGCAGTCAGTGGAATTCCCGGAGGAAAGCTGACAGTCACCTATCCGGAAGATGCCCCTTGGGGGACGGTTCTGGAGTATATGCTGTGGAAACGGGGATTTTCCGTGTTGGTACATACCTATCCCCAGTACAGTCTGACCCGGGAACAGCTGTTGGGCGCTCCTTTTATGGCGCATATGCACAGTGAAAAAATTTCCGGAATTGTACCACTGTCTCGGTTGTCCAAGCTTCAGCTGAGAGAATTGACGGTAGAAAATCGGCAGTTGGAAAATTACTCCATCAGCCATGCGAATTTTGAACGAGCCGACGAAGCACGCAGTATGGCACTGCTTCGAAACGGAAAAGTGGAAGGACTGCTGTTGGTCAGCACGATGGAAGCAGAGGATATTTTGAGTCTTGACCTGCTTTACCTGAGTAAATCTGCTGTGCATGGCGCGCTTGCGTTGGTTCGCCAGACCGCTCTGGCGGCGCTGAAGCATCCCGCCGGACTGCGTGAGGTGCGGTTTATCTGCACGGAGGGGGCCGGGATGCGGTTATGCAGCAGCCTGATGGGCGTGCAGGAGAGTATTCCGGTCAGATATTGTAATGCAGTGTTGTATACCGGAGTGTACAGGAGAAGGGAAGAGGGTCATGTTGTTTAAGGAGAAAAAAGAGGCACAACTGAACCGCCGGATCACTGCATTGGAAGAGCAGCAACTTTGGCAGCAGGAGCAGGGGGAACTGCTGCAGAATAACCAACTGGAGGTTCATGGCATTCGGACATATCATGAAAATATGCTGACCAGCGTCAACAGCACCCAGATCCGTCGGGAACTGGAAGAAGGACCGCCTCAGGGGATGACCAAGGCGGAAAAGAAACTTTGGAAGGAAAAAATGGGCATTCTCCAAAAGTTGGCTCAGGAGCGGGATCAGTTTTTGGCCCCCGTGAACGGCATCCGTTTTCTCGCGGAGAATAAGCTGAAACAGTGCAGACAGGAAGGCAGAGAGCGCGTGGCCGACTATGCCCGGGTGATGCGGGAAACCGGTCAGGAGTCTTTATTGGAGTTTCAGAATCAGCCGGTAAAGGATCCGGCGATTCTGGAAAAGCATCCTGAAATCGGAGCGTTGCAGAAAATTGCAGAAAAACTGAAGCAGTACACACCGGAAAGTATAACAAAAGAACGTTTGCAGGAACTGGCCGGGGAATATAAGTCGTTAAAACGGAGTGCCGGTGCTACCAGTGAGAAGCAGTTGGCGCAGGCGGTGAACTTTTCCGGATGTGAAGCCGGGTATGCTCTGTTGTTCCAGTGTGTGGTTTCGGTGCTGACCAACTGTTTGGACAAGCTGCCCATGGACAAGGTCAATATGGATTACTTTACCAAGCTGTGCGGTCTGGAAAAGGGCCTTGGTTTGATGGCGGCACAGATGAAGCTGAGTGTTGACTATAAGAAGCAAAGTCAGGCTTATCAGGAGGCAGAAGCGAGAAAGCAGCTGGAGCAGGAGCAGAAACTGCGGGAGGCAAAGGAGAATCTGGAAGCCCGCCGGGTTTACCTGCGTACCGGTATTGTTGGCCGGAAGACACCGGCACAGTGGGTTCTGGGCCCCTATGCCAAAATCATAGAACAGGAATTAGGCGCGTGGTTTAAACAGCCGGAGTGCAGGATAGAGGAAGTGGCTGCCAGAGTTCAGGAAATGGAACGCAGCTTCCTTGAAAATCGGGAGCAGATGCAAAGGCGGGTGGCGGAGCATCCGGCACTGATCTTCAAAGTCCACCGGGAGCAGGTGCTGTCTTGGCTTGAGCAGGAGATCAATAAAGACAGACTCTATCCTATGGGAGAGGCAGAGATTCAGGCTGCGGTGGAGCGGGCTGTGGAGCCTTTGGCAGAGGAACTTGAGCGCTGTCAGCAGCGCAGGGAATATCTTGCCTCGCAGGAGGAACTGAAAGATATCCTGAGCCTGTCCCCTTTGCCAAATGCGATTGAAAAACTGCTGTTGGATCAGAATACCCGGTCGGACTTCGAAGCGCAGGTAAGTCTGCTGACCCAACAGATGGAGTATAATCTGGATGTGTGTCAGGGAATTCTGGACGCGCAGCTCAAATGTACAAGCAGCCGCCCGATTCTGGAATGGCTGAAGCGGCATCACGGCACCACCCTGTTGGAGGGCACTCTGGCACAGGTGCAGGCGGTGGCGCAGCATTGTCAAAATGAGGAGGAACTGAAGAAAACCTTTGAGAGAGACCGGCAGCTGAGCATGAACGTGGAAAAAAATCAGGAAGTCTTTGAAAAGCTGACATGGAAACAAAAACTCAGTGCACCGGCGTGGAGTCAGCTTCTGCAGTGGCAGGAAGAGAACATCATGCAGGAGGAAAAACAATTTGGCAAGGAACTGAAATCTTTGATAAAAGAACTGTCCAAGTCCAAACAGGGAACCCTCTCCCTGTTGGAATATCTGGAGGGCGGAGAACTTGCGGAAGAAGTGTTGGAGACTCCGGAAGTACAGCAGGAGCAAAAACAGCAGACGAAGCAGCAGACAAAAAATGTGGAACAGGTCAAGGGAAAGGAGCTGTGCCGGTGGGAAGGCTTTTCAGGATTTTTGCAGGGCTATGAGGACGATGTCATGGCGGCGTTGGAGAAGCTGCTGCGGGAGGGTCAGCTGAAACTGGATTTTCTGGATTCTGTTGCCGAAATTGCCGATCTGGAGAACCTGACCTTTGTGGAGTTTCAGACACTGGTCCGGCATCTGCGGGTCAATTTAGGTAAGTCCATCCGAAGCTGGCACGCATTGGAGGGAGCAAACGCCCGTGAGGTTCGCATTCAGCTGCTTGCGAAGATGCTGATCGGAGAGCTGACCGATGAGAATTTCATGGACGAGGCGACAAAAGTGGAAAAAGATCTGCGGGACGAAGCCTATGTAACTGCCCTGCGCTTCCGCTGTATGCTGAAAGGAAAGGGTGTGAGGCCCCAGTACCCGCGCAGGCTGGAGTACCGGTATATGGATGATACCGACTCCAGAGCCTCCGGAAAAGAAACGCGCGCAGAGCGAAGAACGAAACGGTTTAACCAGACCGGAGCGATATGGGATGTTCTGAAAGAAAACGGCCTGATGCAGGAAGCCATTGAGAAGCTCTATGCGGCGAAAGACGATGCAGTAAGTATGCGGGTCGGACTGCTGACCATTCTGGAGAAAGTACGGGGTAAAAATCGCAGGGCCAATGCGCTTTATGAAAAACTCGATAACATGAGTAACAAAGAATTTAAAGATATTTCCTATGAGCTGCGGCTGTGCGGCCAAGAGAGTGTCTTTTTGTCAAAGGAATATAACCCGGAGGGGTATAACGCATTTACCGGCAGCGAAAGAAAGGAATATGCCGAGGTACTCAAGAAAATCGGAGATAAGGCGCTGAGCCGGATGTGGCAGTTGGAAAACCATTTGAAAAATTATGCGGATCCTTTTGAGGCAAATGAGCTGCGTGAACAATTTGCCATTCTTGCGGTGGGCTTGCAGGAACTGGAGGAGGAACAAAATACCCGGCAGAAGACGCGCAGTCCGGAGCAGGAGAGAAAGGCGGAGGAAAACTTCCGGCAATTTGGTATATCCAGCTGGATGCACGCGCGGAAGGAACTGATCGATCATTTGAAGTTTAAAAAAGACCGGACAATGGGTGACACCTATGAAATTCTGCAATTTCGGGAAACTATGCTTCAGGAGCAGATGGAGCGGCGGAGAGAACAGATGTTGGCCTATGGAAACGGTATGCTGTGGCCGGTTGAGGAGCTGCTGTATAAAGACAAGGACTTCTGGAGCGGCTTGGTTGAAGATAATCAGGAGCAATTTGCAAAGCGGCTGGATGCTGTGGGGAAACGGCTGCAGGAACCTTTGACCCTTTTGCGAAACCTGTATCCCTATGGAGCGGAATTTAAAAAGCAGGTCATAGATGAGTTGGGAGGAGAGATGATCTCCGGAGAAAAAACGGCGGATGAGTGGAAAAGGCTGTATCGTGACTGTTATGACCGGTTTTGCAGTCATTGTCTGAAAGGAACCTCCATTGATAAGGCATATCGGAAAGTGATTGATGAGGATCACGAGCTGGGGAACTTCCTGACTGCACTTGTGCTGGAGCATCGGGAGGGATTGAGTCTGTTGGCCGATGAAACGGAGCTTCGGGCGCAGCTGAAAGTGTGTAAAGAGCGGGCAAAGGCAAACACGGAAACACTGGATACATTTATGCGGGAAAAGGAACTCAGGACCATAGAACAGGTTGGATTCCGGATGTTCCTGCAGGACAAGATTCCGTTTGTACAGGCGGAAAAATTCCATCAGGGACTGGAACGGTGGATGGAGGAGTTCCGTAAGGAGAGCGCAAAGACCGAAAAGAATACCGCTCGGGCACAGGAAGTTATGAATGAGCGTGCGGAAATCATGTTGGACGTGGAGAGCCACAGGGAAAGCGGGCGTATGGCAGATCAGAAAACACAGACCATGCTCCGATATGCCCCTACAAAGATGCGCGGTACGGGTTCCCCTGTGCTGGCATCGTTGGGTGTGCATAAAAAACCGGAGCTTAACAGGATCGAAAAGGCAAAGAAGGAAGTTCAAAAGTATGAGGAGCTTTCTCAGCGGGCGCAGAATTGCCTGTTTGAGTTTATTCTGTCCGGAAAGACAGGAGTCAAAGGGGAAGCTGAGTGGTTAAAGAAGATTGACGGTATGGTGGATGCGCTGTGCGAAGAAAAAAAGGAATCCGAACAGGGGAAAGCCGATCTGCTGACCTATATTTATACCCGATACCGCGGAAAGGACCTGACTCCGGAGCAGGTTGGATTTGCCCGTGAGGAACTGGGAAAGCGGCACGTTCTCCTCTCTCAGCTGGAAGATCAGACGTTGGGACGGGAGGAGGAGCGCAGGACGGTTCGAGATGCTCTGGCGGCCGGAATCTATCTGTTGGATGAGGAGAAATTCCGTGCTCTGGCAGAGGGGCAGGTGGAGTATTTCAACACCGCAAGGTTGGCTGACAGTATGTTTGCTGAGGAGATCGATCGATCCGGTCTTTATAGTAAATCGGAGGAGCAACGGAAGATGCAAACCGCGTTGGCGGAATATTTCCACGAGGATATTCTGAAAGGACGGGATCATTTCGAGAAGCATCGTGAGGAGCTGACGCAAAAGACCCGAAAGATGCTTTTGGAGCCATTCTATTTAGTCCAGCTTCTGTCTGGAGGTAAGATGGAAAGCGTTGGCAGTGACACACTGACCGGACAGGAGAAAAAGCTGCACACGATGGCAAACCGTGAAACGCTGGAGCAGTTTTTGGCTGAGAAGCAAAACGCAGAATTCCGCAGCCGGTATAATGCACTCAACCGCCAGCAGCGGCAGGTATTTGCCCTGTGTGTACTGCAGTCCGATCCGATCAATGAGCTGCCAAGTGCCCAGTTTGTCCGCAGTGCCGAGCTGCAGCAGAGCCGTCAGACTATTTTGCAGAATCAACTGGAAAATTATGTATCCCATCAGGAGTTTCAACCGGAAATTGCCTATGACCGGGTGATGGACGTTCTGTGCAGGGAAGATGGAAGCATGGACAAGGAAATCTTTGAAGCAGCAATGGAGCGGACCTACCGCTGCATCCGTCAGTATCAAAAGACCACTGACAAGGATTTGGGACGACTGGGGGACAGTGTCCGGTCCATTCGTGAGGCAAGCCGTTTGGCCGGTGAGAAAGATGCGGCCTATGGAAGGCAGAACGCTCAGCCGGTGTTCAGTCTGGCGGAAATGAAGGACTGGATTCTGAACCAGGATGGAAAGCAGGGGACAAAGCAGAAAGAACGTCTGGTGCAGATGGATGATTACCGGATGCAGCTTCTGGGCAGCGTATTGCAGGATCGCACTGTACTGGACCGCACGACCCGAAAACTGGACAAGGGCGAAGAAGCGGAATTTGTGAATCAGGAAAAACGAACCGAGTTGGAAGCACAGATCCGCAGGGACGGACAGGGAATGCGGCTGTATACGGCCAACCTGACCCGGGCCATGAATACTCTGTTGGGCTATCAGCTGCGGGATGATGTGGAACTTGGCAGCAGGCGGCTTTGGAAGAGTGACTTTGCGCCCGGAGCGTTGGAGAGAAAAACACTGGTGGACTGGGAACTGCTGCAAAGAGCAATGGATTTTGTAGAGGAAACCCAGAAACCAATCAATCAGTAATTAACTCAAAAGGCAGAACATTGGGAAAGGAAACACAATGAAAGTAGAATGGAAGTCCTGTTTCAGAGTGGGAGTAAGTGCTCTTATTTTGTATCTGTGCATCACATATTGGTCCAGTGCGGCAGGTTTTGCTGCTGCGGTGCTTCATGCTGCCATGCCTCTGATCATTGGCTGTGTGATAGCCTATGTTATCAATATTTTGATGAGCTTTTATGAAACGCATTACCGCAGCGCGGCAAAGAATCCAAAGGCATTACGGATAAGCCGTCCGGTGTGTATGGTGGGGGCATTTGTGACGTTACTGGCGGTGATTTATTTGGTCATCAGTCTGGTGCTGCCGGAACTTTTGTCCTGCGTAGAATTACTGGTGTCAAAAGTGCCTGCCGGAATTGTGGCAGCTCTGGTCTGGATGGAAGAGATCGGACTGCTGTCAGAGGAACTGTTTTCCAGCCTGAACGGGATCAACTGGAACGACAAAATGGAACAAATCATGGGTGTATTGACCTCCGGTGTTGGCAATATGATGGGAACTGCCATCAATGTGTTGTCCGGTATGTTTTCCGGTGTGGTCACAGGTTTGCTGGCACTGATTTTTTCCCTGTACCTGCTCAGCGGAAAGGAACAGTTGGCGGCGCAGTTTGACCGTCTGCTGCTGCGCTATCTGAAGGGAAAATGGTATGGTCAGGTGCGGTATGTGCTGTCCGTTCTGGATGACTGCTTCCATCGCTACATCGTGGGACAGTGTACCGAGGCGGTGATTTTGGGCAGCCTGTGTGCCGCAGGTATGATGCTGCTTGGACTGCCCTATGCCACCATGATCGGTGCGTTGGTGGCGTTTACCGCACTGATTCCGGTGGCGGGAGCCTATATTGGAGCGGGCGTGGGTGCCTTTATGATCCTGACCGTTTCTCCGGTAAAGGCACTGGTCTTTTTGGGATTCATCGTGGTTTTGCAGCAGTTGGAAGGAAATCTGGTGTATCCCCGGGTGGTGGGCTCATCCATGGGTTTGCCCGCCATCTGGGTGTTGGCCGCGGTAACTGTGGGCGGCGGCGTGATGGGGATTGTGGGTATGCTGCTTGGTGTACCTCTGGCCGCCGCGGCATATCGTCTGGTGCGGGAGGATGTTCTGAGATTTGAAAAAGAGAACCGCCGGACGCAGGAAATAGAAACGGAATAAAATAGAGAAAACACCCCATTTCTTAGTACAAGCAGTTTACCGTACTTGTCTAACAAATGGGGTGCAGCTTAAAGGGGTCTTTTTTGTGCTGTCCGCACAATCTGGGGCAGTCCAGAAGCATTAGGGGGTATTTATAAATGGGTCTATAGGTGCACGGAACGGATGGGGAAATCAGATTCCCAACAACTCACTGTAAACGCTCAGAGCACCGTCTGTGTTGTGATCCAAAACCTTCTTGGCCAGAACCTTACCCAACTGCACGCCCTCCTGATCGAAGGAGTTGATATTCCAGGCAAAACCCTGGAACATGACTTTGTTTTCAAAGTGGGCCAACAGAGCGCCCAGAGCGGCGGGGGTCAGCTTTTCACCAATGATAATGCTGGAGGGACGACCGCCGGCGAACTTCTTGTTCAGGTCCGCATCGTCCTTGCCGCAGGAGAAAGCGACGATCTGAGCAGCCACGTTGGCGTTCAGCTTCTGCTGACTGGTGCTGCCCTGAATGACTACGTCAGAACCCATCTGGCTGTTTTTGAAGCCAACAAACTGCAGGGGGATGATGTCGGAACCCTGATGCAGCAGCTGATAGAAAGAGTGCTGACCGTTGGTGCCGGGCTCACCGAAGATCACAGGACCGGTGACGTAGTTGACAGGCTCGCCAAAGCGGTTGACGGACTTGCCGTTGGATTCCATATCCAACTGCTGCAAATGGGCAGGGAAGCGGCTGAGAGCCTGAGCATAGGGAAGTACAGCGGTGTTGGGATACCCCAGAACATTGCGCTCGTAAACACCGATCAGAGCGTCCAGCATAGCGGGGTTCTCCAGCAGATTTTCATTCTTGGCCAGCAGGTCAGCCTCGGCAGCGCCGTTGAGGAAAC
>JAFYPO010000046.1 GCA_017547505.1 Oscillospiraceae bacterium
ATAGTTGCGCCGGAGCGGGAAGTACCGGGGATCAGACTCAGACACTGGAACGCGCCGATAAGGATCGCTGTCTTAAAATCGATGGCATCAACATCGTGGATCTTGCGTCCTCTGGTCTTGTTCAGCTTCTCCACAAAGAGGAAGCCAACGCCGTAAACCACCAGCATAACGGCCACCACCACATAATTATAAAGGTGGGCGTCCATCCAATCGTCCAGCAAAAGACCGATCGCCGCAGACGGCAGCACCGCAACTACCACTTTGCACCATAGCTGCCAGGTCTTCCGTTTCTGCTCCGCGTCCTTCTTAACAGAGAAAGGGTTGAGTTTGTGGAAGAACAGCAGAATCACCGCAAAAATCGCGCCCAGCTGGATCACCACCTGAAACATCTCGTAAAAGTCAGGCGAAACCTTCAATTTTACGAACTCGTCCAGGAGGATCATATGTCCTGTAGAGGAAATAGGCAGCCATTCGGTAACGCCCTCCACAATGCCAAAAAGTACGGCCTTCAGAATTTCAAAAATAAGCATCTGCATCTCCTTTCGGAAGCTCTCCCCTATATCTTTTCTATGAAAAATCTGTTATCATAAGAACAGAAGGTGCAAATATTTTCAACAGCAGAGACGCGTTAACAATTTACCCCCGTACTCTTTACAATTTATTCACCAGAATGGCAATATTTCGGCTATAATAAGAAAAAAGAAAACTTTTATCCGGGAGGGTATTTTATGAGCATTTCTGTTTTGATTGTAGAAGACGATAAGAATATTGCAGAACTTTTGCAGATGTATCTGCAGAAAGAAGGCTATGGCGTATTTTGGGCCGCCGACGGTGGCGAAGGTCTTGTGATGTTCCGTCAGAAAAATCCCGATCTGGTGCTGCTGGACGTAATGATGCCGGTGATGGACGGCTGGACCCTTTGTAAGACGATCCGCGCTGAGAGCCAGACCCCTGTGATCATGCTCACCGCAAAATCCGAGACCAATGACAAGGTGACAGGTCTGCGCAGCGGCGCTGACGACTATATCACCAAGCCCTTTGAAATGAAGGAAGTCCTCGCCCGCATTGAAGCTGTTCTGCGCCGTAGCGTGGGCAGTTCTCCGGAGATGTCCGCCAGGGTCCTGCACTTTGATAAGCTGACCATCGATATGGACGCTTTTGAGCTGATCGTGAACGGCAAAAAGATGGAGGCACCTCCCAAGGAGATGGAGCTTCTGTTCTTCCTGGCATCTTCTCCCAACCGGGTGTATACCCGCAATCAGCTGTTGGACGAGGTGTGGGGATTTGACTACTTCGGCGATTCCCGCACTGTGGACGTACACATTAAGCGCCTGCGGGAAAAGCTGGAGGATATCTCCCTGCAGTGGAATTTGAAAACCGTTTGGGGCGTTGGCTACAAATTTGAGGTGATCGACCAATGAAAACCACCTTCAGCCGTACATTGGTAGCTCTGGCCGTGTTTTTGCTGGCTGCGCTGCTGCTGGTAGGTCTTTCCTTTCAGCTTTTGGTGCGGGGATACCTGGTGGACCAAACCGTCCAGCGCCTGCAACAAGACAGCTCCGCCTTGGCAAAGCTTGCCTCTGCTTACGCTTCGGAAGGACAGCTTACTGACCGTACCTTTTTGATCAACCTCTCTCTTGTGGCAGGTATCGCAGACTCCGACGCGGTGATCTGTGATGCAGAAGGAAGGATTTTGACCTGTTCCGACGCACCCTTCGGCTGTGAACATCAGGGGCTTGTCCTGTCAGAAGAATATCTGCAGGAACTTCTTTCCCAGGATTTTGTGAAAACCGCGGGTGTGATCGGCGGCTTGTACAAAGACCCGCGCTACGGCGTTTCCTGCCCCATTCGCTCCCAGAACGGAAATATCTTAGGTTTTGTGGTCACTTCCACCCCCACCGCCTTTACCGCCGGTGTTTCCCAGTGGATCTCTGACACCTTCCTGCTGGTCTCCCTTCTGGTGGTGGCTGTCTTTATGGTGGCTGTGTTTATCTATGCCCGAAAGCACTCCTACCCCCTGCGGGAAATGGCCAAAGCGGCAAACGACTTTGGCCATGGCAACCTGAAAGCCAGGGTCAGCCGCCATGCCAACGATCCCCGAGAAGTACAGGAACTGACGCTTGCATTCAACAACATGGCCGTCTCTTTGGAAAAGAGCGAGTATCAGCGGCAGGAATTTGTCGCCAATGTCTCCCACGAACTGAAGACCCCCATGACCACCATTGGCGGTTACGTGGACGGTATTCTGGACGGCACGATCCCGCCGGAAGAGCAGACCCGATATCTGCAGATCGTATCCGACGAAACAAAACGGCTGAACCGCCTGGTACGCAGTATGCTGGACATCTCTCGCCTGCAGGAGCAAGGGGGCATTCCCGAAGAAAAGAAAACCCGCTTTGATCTCTCTGAGTGTGCCGGTCAAGTGCTGATCACCCTGGAAAAACCCATTGTTTCCAAGAACTTAAACGTGCAGGTGGATATGCCTGAGTATCCGCTGTTTACCAATGCCTGCCGGGATTCCATTACCCAGGTGTTCTACAATCTGCTGGACAATGCGGTAAAGTTTTGTCCCGCAGGCGGAACGCTGGGGCTTAAGATCCGCAAGGGCGGCAACAAAGCCTATGTCACCATCTCCAACGACGGCCAGACCATTCCGCCGGAGGAGCTTCCCTTCCTCTTTGACCGCTTCCATAAGCTGGACAAATCCCGCTCCGAAAACCGGGACGGCTGGGGGTTGGGTCTTTACATTGTAAAAACCATTATCTGCTCCCACGGAGAGAATATTTCTGTCACCAGCCAGGCAGGTGTGACGGAATTCACCTTCACTCTTCCTGTAGTGAATTGATTTGCGAGGTATCCATGAACGAAAAACGCAATCCTTGTGGTAACAATCCCACCAGTTATGAAACAGGAAATACCACCCCGCCCAAAAGCCGGGTTCTGTTTGTATTTTTTCTTGTTCTGCTGATTTTTCTTGGCGGTGTTGTCACTGCCCTGGGTCTTTTGAATATTTCTCTTTGGAACGCATTTTCTCTGAAAAAAGAAGAAGCCATTCCCCTGCAGTTTACCCGCCGGGAGGAACAACCGTCTGTTGTCTCCAGCTTCGGCGCTGCAGACCCGCAGAAAAGTGCGAGTCTGGGAGTTCATACAGAAACTGTCAGCCCCTTTATCTGCGCTTATTACAATACCCCCCAGGGTGTCTGCATTCCCCAGGTACCGGAAGGCAGTCCTGCCTATGAAGCCGGTCTCCGCCCGGGAGACCTTCTGCTGTCCTTGGACGACAAAGCAACACCGGACAATGAAAGCCTGGGTAAATTGCTGAAAAATTATACAGCAGGAGATCCGGTTACCCTAACCCTGTTCCGGAACGGTCGGAAAGTATCCGTAAAGCTGACCCTGGTTTCCGCACCCAAAGGAGAATAACAATGGATATGACTTTTGAACAGACCCATACCATCGCCGACATTCATGTAGATGCTTTCGGTCGTGTAAAACCCTCCGTGCTTTTATATTTCGCCCAGGAAGCAGCCGGCGGTCACTGCAAGCTGTTACAGCTGGACTGGGACACCTTAGCCGAAAAAGATCTTTTCTGGGCTGTGATCCGTCAGCGGGTTCAGGTCACGCGCCTGCCTATGCGGGGCGAGACCATCACCGTACAGACCTGGCCCATGCCCACCACCCGCACCGCCTACCCCCGCGCAACCGTAGGATATGATGCAGAGGGCAAGGAGTTGTTCCGGGTCATGGGTCTTTGGATCCTCATGAATCTGAAAACCCGCGCCATGATCCTGCCGGGAAAAAGCGGTGTGGAAGTACCCGGTATTCTGCGGGGCAATGAACTGGCGCCGCCCACCTCTCTGGCACCGGCGCCCTATAGCGACTCTGTGACACGGAAGGTGCATTACACCCTGCTGGACCGCAACGGTCATATGAACAACACCCACTATATGGAATGGGTGGACGATCTGCTGCCCGCGCAATTTCATAAGGAGCACCCGGTGAAGGATTTCACCGTATGCTACCAGTCGGAAGCTCTGGAAAACCAGGAAATCACCCTGAACTGGCAGTTGACAGAGGAGGGCATTTTGCAGGTGAATGCACACCGGGAAAAGACAGATGTCCCCGGTGGAAAAGACCGTGTTTTCTCTGCCCAAATGCACTTTTGAGCGGTGTTCTGTAAACCAAATCAGGTTTTAGCAAAATTTACAGATTTATGTTCTTCTTCCTGAAAAACCCACGCAAACCGCGAGTTTGCGTGGGTTTTTCCTGTTTTGCCTGTGGATAAACTTGTGGATAGTGTGCAAAACTTTCTGTTCAAATTCATTGAAAAATGTCATTTTTATTACAATTATGTAAACCGATATTCCGTCTATCCATTGTCATGATTTTTAATTGTTTCGGATACAAAAACCCCCGACAGCGGTACTGTCGGGGGTGATTTTCAGGAAGCGTTTCGCTTACAGCTGGGGACCTGCTGCGACCAGAGCCTTGCCCTCGTCGTTGCCGGTGTACTTGTTGAAGTTCTTGATGAAGCGAGCAGCCAGATCCTTTGCCTTCTCGTCCCAAACCTTAGCATCAGCATAGGTGTCGCGAGGATCCAGGATAGCGGGATCCACACCGGGAAGTGCAGTGGGAACTTCGAAGTCGAAGTAGGGGATCTTCTTGGTGTCGGCCTTCAGGATAGAACCGTCCAGGATAGCGTCGATGATGCCGCGGGTATCCTTGATGGAGATACGCTTGCCGGTGCCGTTCCAGCCGGTGTTGACCAGGTAAGCCTTTGCGCCGGACTTCTCCATCTTCTTAACCAGCTCTTCGCCGTACTTGGTGGGGTGCAGCTCCAGGAAGGCTGCGCCGAAGCAAGCGGAGAAGGTGGGGGTGGGCTCGGTGATGCCGCGCTCGGTACCGGCCAGCTTGGAAGTGAAGCCGGACAGGAAGTAGTACTTGGTCTGCTC
>JAFYPO010000047.1 GCA_017547505.1 Oscillospiraceae bacterium
CACACCGGACTCTGACTCCGTTTGCGGGGGTTCGAATCCCTCATCCTCTGCCATTAGATTCACCCTGGATTCTTCCGAATCCAGGGGTTTCTTTTTATTCTCTCCGCTTTTGAGGTTCAGATTGTTCTGAATTTCAGAAGCGGATTTTTTGTTTCCCTTACGTTTTCCCTTATGCGCTGACGGATTGGATAAAGGCTTCCATTCTGTTGGCGCTTTCTACTTTCATCTGTTCTGTGACATGACCGTATACATCCAGAGTAAAAGCAGAGGTTGCGTGGCCTAGGTTTTCCTGAACGGTCTTCACATCATCACCGGATCTCAGAGATGCAACGGCGAAGGAATGGCGGAGATCGTGGAAGCGGGCAGTTTCGAATCCCAGTTCCGTTACCACCAGTTTGAATGCCCGGTAAGCTGCCTGGGGCGTGATCCGTCTGCCGATCTCATCTGTAAATACCAGACCGGTATCTTCGTAACCGCCTTCAAATAACTTGCGATTACTGTCCTGCTTTGCTTTCTCCTTTTTCAGAAGTTCCACCACAAAGGGTGCAACGGTCAGATACCGTTCCTTGCCGTTCTTGGTGGGAACCAGCGCATATTTGTCCCGGTCACCCCGGACGGATTTTCGAATGCTTTGCAACTGTTTGTCCACAAGGATCGCTCCGGATTCCAAATTTACACAATCCCATTTCAGACCGCAGACTTCACCTTCACGCAATCCGGTGAACAGGGCGGTAAGAATCAGATTCTCATACTTATGCCCCTTCAGCGCTTTAAGTAAGGCAGCAATCTGTTCCTCGTTCAGCGGTTTCACCTTTTTCTTGATGGCCTTGGGAAGAACACAGGCATCGGAGGGGTTGCTGCGGATGAGTCCGTTGAGCATCGCCTGGTGAAGTGCCTTATGGAGAACACCGTGGATGTTCTTTACAGTCTTGGGAGAAAGGGATTCTCTCTTTTCATCGCATTTCAGACGGCTGTTGTAGAACTCCTGGATGTCCTGGGTGGTGAGGGATTCCAACTTGATTGCACCAAGTCCCGGCTTGATGTGGTTCTTGATGGTAGCCTGGTAGGAACTGACGGTGGAGAGTTTTACTGCACCCAAATATTCAGCTTGCCATGTGTCCAGCCATTGGCCGACCGTGGTTTTGTTCGGTGCAATGTAAGTTCCGGCATCCAGGGCGGCGGTCAGTTCCTTCAGCTTCTGCGCCACCTCTTTTTGTGTCTTGCCCGTGATGGATTTCTGGATCTGCTTGCCGGTGCCGTGGTCATAACCGACAGTGTATCTTGCTTCCCAGTAGGGGTATTCCTTGCCGTTTTTCTTAACGACTTTCTTTCGGATGTTGCCGCAGCCTGCGGCGCTTTTCTTGCTGCTTGCCATAATTCATGCGCTCCTTTCAAAATGCCAAACAGCAGGTGCATTGTCATCGTAACAGCTGCAAGGCATTCCCACAAGGATGAGGGATTTTCTGAGAAAACTATTTCCAATCCCCATAATAGAAAGTATGTTCGTATATAATTTTATAGTATTTCCATCCTGTTGTCAAGCAGCCGAATGAAAGAGTCGACTTATCTCGACTCTTTCAACTTCGCCGAAATTTTCGGCAAGGTTGAGAAATTTCGCTTACCAATTACAACTTGCGGAACAATTGTAGTTTTGATAAAATAAACATTAGAAAAAGAAAGAGGGTAATTATTATGGATAGAATGGTTTATTCAGCAAAAGTGTGCACTTCCGAATTTGGTACCTCTGATTCAAGATACAGTTTTAATCTTGATAAACCACAGATGTGTCCGCACTGCGGAATTTACGAAGACGGTATCAGAAAAAACTCAGCCTTGTTTGATGTTGGTGGAGAAAGACGATACGGCTTTGTGATGTATGAATGCACCAGTTGCAAAAAGAAATATGTGGTTGTGTATCATCTTGACCTGGCGCATAAAAAAGCTGAGTTTATCGGATTCCATCCAAGTCGCATTGCCAATTATAGCAATGATCTCCTTACAAACGTGTCTACCCGTTTCGTTGATTCGTATAACCAAGCTCTTCGTGCGGAGATTGCTGGCGATATAGAATTGGCGGCAATCGGCTATAGAAAGACACTCGAAATTCTTATCAAAGATTACGCTATTAACGAACTGAACGAGGATCGTGAAAAAGTTGTATCTTGCAATCTCATTAACGCAATTTCCGATTACCTGGGTGAGCAATCATTGGTAAAAACTGCTGATGTTGTTCGAATCCTTGGAAATGACTACACTCATTACGAGAGGAAGTATCCGGAACATGATTTTGCGTTATTAAAAACCTATCTTGATATTTTTATCAAAATGGTTGAAACGAAATATATGATTGCACATCCTCCAGTAGAACGCAAAAAATGAAGGTTCTAAATTATAGCGATTTTTAATCGCAAAGCCGCTGCCTATGCAGCGTTACCCAGAACATTTATGTTTGCCAGGGTTTGGGGCGGGAGCCTCAACAAGCAGAAAAATACACCCGATCCGCAACAGCGGTTCGGGTGTATTTTCGTGTTTGTGGGAACAAAGGCATTGCTTGCACCGTTGCCTTTGTATATACACAAGCATTGCTTGCACCGTTACTATTTTACCCACATGGCTTTATTGCTCGGAAATAGACAAAGGCACCTGTTAACCGTCCGGACAATGGCAAAATTGTGGAATGTTCCAGTTTGAAAGGAGAAAGAACACCCGAACGGTTAGCAGATACCTTTGGAGGATGGGTGGCACGACATAGCCGTACCACCCGATTTAATTACGTATTACAGCACAAAGAATGCACAGCTGCCGGGAGCCAGTTCCACGGTGCCGGAGACAACTTCGCCGCGCATGTCAGGCAGTTCGTCGTTTTCACCCAGAACCAGAGCCTTACCGTTTAAGTACATGACGGTGGAGCGGATGTTTCCGTTTCCGTCGATAACATACTTCACTGCTTCCTTGGGCAGTTCCACAGCAGTCACATCCGTCTTGGAATTGTTGATGACCAGATACACACAGCCGTCCTTGCCGTCCTTGCGGGAGTGGCAGTAGACATGGGCACCTTCGGAACCGGGAATCTTGCTGTCATAAACGGTGGTGCCCATCAGGGTATTCCACAGCAGGACTGCAAAGTAGTTGGGACGAGGCTCAAAGCTGCCGTGCTTCAGCCAGCCATAGTCTGAGGAAGCCAGAGTGTTATGGAAGATAATGCCGTCGGTAATGGTAGCAAAGGAACCAAGCTCATTCAGCGTACGAAGAACCTCCAGATAGGTGCTGCCCCAGGTATCGCCACCGCCGCCTGCGTCACCGGATTCAGTCACCCACATGGGGCTGCCGGGAACATACTTGTCCCGGAATGCGCCGTAAACCCGTGCGATATGGCCGGAGGTAGCCAGATACTCTTCGCTCTGGGCTTCCTCTGCAGACCAGTGGGCAGCAGGCATCATGGATTCCAGACGCTCGGAGATGCCGTTGTAGTAGTGGTAGCTGAAAATGTCGGGCCGGGTAGTCGTACCGTCAAACAGCTCGTCGGTGGTGCAGGCATACATTACGTCACCCACACCGGCACCGCCCTTACCGCCGGGACCCATGGAAGCGGCCTGAGAGTCGGTGGAACTGGGACCGACCACAATGCAGTTGGGATAGCTCTTACGGACCCAGTTGTGGAACAGGTCCTGATCCCGAACAAAGTCTGCAGGAGTATAGCCGGCGGGAGCACCGGAATATTCCAGCATGTTAGGCTCATTCATAAACTCCACCGCATCGATGGGGATACCGTACTGGGTACTGAATGCGAAAAGCTTTTCAGCCTGGGTAGGATGCCATGGTTCCTTGGCGCTGTGCAGACCGGGGCAGTTGTTGACAGAAACCAGCAGCTTGCCATCCACTGCCTTAACGAATTCCAGCACACCGATCCACTGATCTTTGGTCAGTACGCTCATGTAGCCTTCGGGGACTTTGCCATCGGTGTATTCGCCGTCAAAATCATAGTAGGTCTTGGTGGCCCAGGTGCCGGAAACACGGACCCACAGTTTACCCAGAGCTTTTGCCAGTTTGCGCAGGCGGGGATTGTACAGATCAATGGGATCGTACCACTGCATCAGCGTTGCAAACTCACTCATGTCCTTCATTACCGGGAATTTCTCCGTTCCTGCAATCTGCTCCGGGGTATAGGCCCGCCAGAAGGTGCCGCCGGTGACTTCGGTCATTTCAACATTGTAGGAAGCCAGTTTTTCATCTACGGTGCGGATCATGTCCAGATTGCCAAACTCCAGTTTGATGTTTTTAGCCATTGTATCCTCGCTCCTTGTTATATAGTTGGGCACCATAAGCATAACAGATTTTTACTGTGAAAAATAGGGGCCAAACCGGGGGATGTGTTCCCTCTGAAAACAAAATAAACCTCTGTTTTTGGACAAATCCGCAAACAGAGGAATATCGTGTGGGTTTTATAGTGGAATCGGGATGCGCATGGGCGGCTGGGTCAGCAGAAGCTGCATCAGTTCGGCCATTTCTGTGACAGAACGATCATACCCAGCTTCATGCCAATCCACAATCAGCGTCATGATGCCGCTAACAAAGAACAGTGTGATCTCCCGGCTGTAGTGATTATCCGCAGCACCCAAAAGGCGAAGCGTGTCAGAATCGTCGTGCAGGACGTGTTCCAGGGAACGCAGTACCAGCAGTCCGCTCTTTTGGCAGGCTTTCAGTGCATCCAAAAGTGCTTTCTGCTCCCTCCAATACAGGAAGAAGGTCTGCAGTTCCCGGTTTGCTCCATCGTGGATCAGACTACGGTCCGGCAAATAATGGGCGTAATTCAAATAAGTATGGTCAATCAGCGCAAAGAGAACATCTTCTTTGTTTGCAAACAGACGATAGAAGCTCTTTCGGGAAATATTCGCCTCTGTACAGAGGCTGCGGACGGAAATCGCATCATATGGAATTTCGCCCATCATGGAAAGCAGTGTCTTTTCCAATATCTGCTGCTGCGCAGCGCCCTTTTCTGTGGGACATTGCTTGTACATACCAATCCCTCCGCTTCTTTTTGTAATCATATCGGATTTTTTAGCCGTTGTCAAACTGTCCAAAGGGAAAAGAAAACATTCTCAGCGGTTGGCACACATCCTCAGGTTTGGCACCTAGATTTTCGCTCTTTTTGTAACCTATAATATACAAAAGTCGGCAGAATCTGACCGCCGATAATCGAAGGAGGAATTATTCTATGGCAAAAGCCCCGAAACTGGACGCCCAGGGTTACCGCAAGTTCGGTGTTCTGGACAAGCTGTCCTATGCTGCCGGTGACGCAGGCTGCAACTGCAGCTTTGCACTGGCAGGTACTTGGTTCACCCTGTTCTGGACCGAGTATATGCACATCGATCCCCTGTTTTTCTCTGCTCTGCTGATTGCATTTAAGGTATGGGATGCCATCAACGATACTCTGATCGGCTCCATTATGGACTCCAGCAAGAAGGAGTATAAACGCGGTAAGTTCCTGACCTACATCGCATTCGGCTCTTTCCTGCTGACGGTAGCAGCCTGTGTTTGCTTCCTGCCCATTCCCAATGCCAATATGATCGTTAAGTGCATTATCTGCACGTTGGGTTATGTGGCATGGGATGCCGCCTACACCATCGTGAATGTGCCTTATGGCGCAATGCTCAGCAACATTACCTCTGTTCCCGGTGAGCGTGCGCAGCTGGGTGCGTGGCGTGCTTTAGGCTCCCTGGCCATTTCCATGCCTGTCAGCGTGGTTCTGCCCATCATTTTGACCAATGCCGACCAGACCTACCGCTATGAACTGCTGTTCCCTGTGGCTCTGATCCTGGGTGTCATTGCACTACTCATGTTCTGGTTTATGATTAAGACCACCGTGTTCCGCGTCAAGACCGACACCAAGGTTTCTGAGGAGAAGTTCAATTTGATCGGCTCTATCGGCAACTTCCTGAAGAACGGTGCTGCCCTGGGTGCCACTCTGATCCCCGTTGGTATGTTCCTTGGTCAGTATGGTGCTGCCACCTGTACCTCTGTTGTGTTCCGCTCCTACTTCGGTCAGGGTGCATTGTCCGGCGTTATGCAGCTGATCGGCATGCTGCCCATGGTTCTGTTCATTCCCTTTGCCAAGCCTCTGACAGAAAAGTTCGGCAAAAAGGAAGCCTCTTCTTTCTGCGCTGTTTTCTCCGTAATCGGCTGTATCCTGATGAATGTTATCCCCATGACACCTGACATGACCGGTGTTCTGATTTATGTGGGTCTGTCTGTACTCCACGGTGTCGGCCTGGGCTGCGCTATGATGATGTCCAATGCTATGATGGCAGACGCAATCGACTACAACGAGTGGAAGTTCGGCAAGCGTGAAGAATCCATTACCTATGCTGTTCATTCCTTCTTCCGTAAACTGGCACAGGGTGTCGGCCCCTCCATCGGTCTGGTGCTGATGGTTATGGTCGGCTACGATGAGACTCTGACTGTCCAGACCATGGAAGTTGCAACCAAGCTGCGCTATGTCATGACTGGATTTACGCTCTTCACCTCTTTGCTGTGCTTTGTCGCCATCAAGTGGCTCTTCCCCCTGGACAAGAAGACTCTGGCACAGATGAACAAGGATCTGGTCCGTTAATTCTGTATTAAATATCTTCCTCATTTGGGAGCCGGCCTGCATAATGGCTGGCCGGCTCCATTCTGTTTGCCCGTGAGACAAAACTGGCAAGCAATGCCTTC
>JAFYPO010000048.1 GCA_017547505.1 Oscillospiraceae bacterium
ACTGTTGGTAAGAACCTGATCGACGTATGCTTTCAGACTTCCCAGGTGGCTGATAGCCCGGAACACAAATTCCTTATGGCGCTGCGGGAGTGCAAACTGCAGGACGATGACTTGCGTACACAGCTGTACAAGAAGATCATGGAAGTCGTAACCTTTGATGAAAACTATGTGATTCTTGTAGGTTGCGAAAGTTATGATGTTCCCTTTAAGAGCAAGGATGATGAGACCCAGCAGGACGCGTCCTCCGAGGTGTATACATACATTCTTTGTGCTGTGTGTCCGGTAAAGCAGACAAAACCTGCCCTGCGTTACATGGCAGAGAGCAAGGAGTTCCATGATACCGGTGTGGCACAGCAGGTCTGCGCCCCGGAATTGGGTTTCTTGTTCCCGGCATTTGATGATCGCAGCACCAATATTTACAATGCGCTGTTGTATTCCCACAACACAAAAACAGAGCATCAGGCCTTTGCAGATGCCCTGTTCAATGTAAAGACCCAGAAGCCTGCCGCGCAACAGAAGCAATCCTTTGAGGCGCTGCTGTCTTCCTCTTTGGGGGAGGAGTGCAACCTGGAGGTGATGCAGACCGTCCATGAGCAGATCAATCAGTGTATTGAAATGCATAAGGAGAGCAAGGTGGCAGATCCGCTCCTGATTTCCAAGGAGCAGTTTAAGGCGACTTTGCAGACCGGCGGTGTTTCTGAGGAAGCGGTTGCCAAGTTCTCTGTCAAGTATGACGAGGCCTTCGGCAGCGAAGCAGACCTGCACCCCAGAAATGTGATGGATAACCGGAAATTTGAGGTGAAAACACCGGACGTTTCCATTAAGGTCAATCCTGAACGCATGGATCTCATCGAGACCCGGGTAATCGCCGGCGTGAAATATATCATGATCTGCGCAGACGACAGCGTGGAAGTCAACGGTGTGCCTATTCAAATCAAGGACGCAGAATAAAGAACACCCTCCGGTATAAACCGGAGGGTGATTTGTTTTATTCCTGTACCAGGGAAACGATAATGTCCACGCACTTTTCAATGCCCAGCTTGCTGCTGTCCAGACAGATGTCGTAGTTTTGGGATTCGCCCCAGTTACGGCCGGTGTAGTGACGGTAGTTTACCTGACGGCGCTTGTCTTTTTCGTTCAGACGAGACTTGGGACTCTTTTCGGACTCGCCGTAAAGGCGCACAATGCGATCTGCGCGGAAATCTTTGTTGGCATGAACAAACACGTGCAGACAATCTTCTCTGTCTTTAAGAATGTAGTCGGCGTTACGGCCTACGATCACACAGGGTTCTTTATCTGCCAGCTGCAGAATCACGCTGCACTGTACATTCCAAAGGAAGTCAGCAGTGGAAAGACCATTCATGACACCGGGAATGCTCTGGTTTGCAAAGGCATAAGAGAAAATGCTCTTGCTGGGAGAGTGCTCACCGTGCTCTTCAACATACTGGGGAGCGAAGCCGGATTCCAGAGCAACATGGTCCACAAGTTCCTTATCGTAGAAAGTGTAACCGAGTCGTTCTGCCACCATACGACCGATGGTACGGCCACCGCTGCCAAATTCACGGCTGATGGTAATGATCTTTTGCTTTTCCATACGCTTACCTCCTTGCGTTTTTCTTGTAAATATTATAGCATAGCGCTCTTAAATGTCAAATAAAAATCCCTCCGGAGTATTCCGGAGGGATTTGGAATTTACGCGATTTTTACACCGCAGCATAGACCGCCGCGTGTGCCTACAACCAGCATATCATTGTAAACAGCGGGGGAGGCTTCAATGTTAGAGCCAAGACCGACTTCCGTGATCTTTTCACCGGTCTTACCGTCAAACAGGAAAACCATGCCTCTGGAGTCACACTGAATGAGGTAACCCTTGTTTTCCTCATTGTAAACGATTACAGGAGAACTCCAGCAGTAGTTAGAAAGGGTCTTTTCCCAAACCTTTTCACCGGTTTCCGTACTCAGGGCAACCAGTGTGCCTCTGTAGCCGCCGGTCTTACCGATAGAGAAGATTACAAGACCTTCCATATCAGAACCCTTATTGCCAATGGCAACAGAGGACAGCACGCCGCCGGAAACACCCTTGTCATAGGGGATACCGCTGTAGCTGACCTTCCAGACGATCTCACCGGTGTTGGCGTTGAGCTTGTAAAGGTGACTGGAGCCCTTGCCGTACTCCATGGAAGTGCCGGTGTAGATATAGCCGACACCGTCTTCACCCCACTCAAATACGGGGGTAGCATTGGTATCGTCGCCCACATTCTGAACCCAAACAGGTTCCATAGTGTTCAGGTCGATACAGAAGAATAGCGCGCCGTTATCGGCAACATACATGTAGTTTTCCACGATGATTGCGCTGGCTTCACAGCCGGTGCTGCGACCGATATTTGTCTTATAGCGGGCCTTAACAGTCTCACCGGGATTGATGGTCAAAGTGCCGGCTTCTGCGTCGTATTCGGTATTCAGCTTGATGGAGTAGAACACACCGTTTTCACCGGGCCATACCAGGGTATCGGTGGCGGCGCTGATCATGGGGGAGGAGTCGAAGGCATACCACAGACGGTGGTTAAAGCCGTCCTTACCGGAACGCTCCAGAATGACGGAACAGTCAATCAGGCTGATGCCGAACATTCTGGCGGTCTTCTTGAAATTATCGCCGGAACCGATGAACATCATGGGATAGCCTCTGGGATCCAAAGAAGCAGTGCCCTTAAAATTCATTTCCAGATACAGAGGATCGCGGGTATAGGAACCGTCTTCCAAATCGTAGAAGTAGATGTTGCCGTCCAAAGTGGTGGCAATGACTTCCACCAGGTTTTCCTTAGCCTTCTTTTCCGGCTTCAGGTTCATGTGCTGTTTGGTCTGCTCGTCCCATTTGACAATCAGGGGCTGACCGGTCCAGCCGATACCGCTCCAACCGTTCAGAGCACCGACACGCTTGCTCCATACCTTGGTCAGTGTGTTCTGGGAAATATTGACAGTACCGTAAGAACCGCCGGTACGGTAGTTATTACCACGGAAAGTGATAACACCTTCCACATCGGTGTAATCCCTGCCGGCGCCGAAGGAGATCTGCTCCTTGCGCTCGTATGTATCCACGATGGTACCGTCAACCTGAATATCCCAGGATTTCAGATACTTGGAAGGATCGGTATCGTCCACATGGCTGACACTCAGAGTGGGCAGCGGTTCTGTGGGAGCCTCTGTGGTAGGGGGCACCTCGGTATTATCAATAATACCGCCGGTGGGATCGGTCACAACAGGTGCAGGCTCTGTATTGCCCATGAGGGCTTCCTGGGTGTCCTGATAACGACCCAGACAGAACACGGTGCAAACGATTACCAATGCTGTGGTCAAAAACATGAGTGTGGGGATTGTGACGCGTGTGGCAGTTGTCAGGCGCTTTGCGCGGGAGACCAGTACACAGGCGATCACACTTCCCAGAAGCAATGCGGCGCTGATACCGGCCAAAATAAGTAATGCAGGCTTCATTTCCTGCACAGTTGCGGCAGAAAGCATGTTTATAATCAACATCAGCTTACCTCCTTGGTGTTATTCCGCTTCATTATAGCACTATACCAAATACAACGCAAGGACAAAAGGAAAAAGATTTCAGTTTTTTCTGTGATATAATTGCACATGGAGCGATATTATGGTATACTGACTCTATCTGTAACGGAGGCAAAGACTATGGAAAAAATATTGGAAACCCTGGCTCAGGAACTGGGTCAGAAACAGGAATATGTGAACAATGTGGTGTCTCTTCTGGACGAAGGCAACACCATTCCTTTTATCGCCCGCTACCGTAAGGAACTCCACGGCGCTATGGACGATACCACACTCCGCAATCTGGAGACCCGTCTGAACTATCTGCGCAATCTGGCCCAGAGAAAAGAGGAGATCCTGAACTCCATCGAATCCCAGGGAAAACTGACCGAGGAATTGCGCGCCGCAGTTCTTGCTGCCGCCACTTTGGCAGAGGCAGAGGATCTGTACCGTCCCTATAAGCAGAAACGCCGCACCCGCGCCACTGTGGCAAAAGAGAAGGGTCTGGAACCTCTGGCGTTGAAGCTCTTTGAACAGACCGGAGAAGACCCCAACGAACTGGCAAAGGATTACATTGATCCGGAAAAAGGTGTGGAGACTTTGGAAGATGCCCTTGCCGGCGCATCGGATATTATTGCAGAAATGATTTCTGATGACGCAGACATCCGCAAGGCTCTGCGTATGAAAATGGAGCGGTATGCAGTTGTTACCGTACAGGCTGTAGATCCCGAGCAGGACAGCGTGTACAGATTGTACTATGATTTCAAAAATCCTGTCTCCCGCCTGCAAAATCACCAGATTCTAGCCATCAACCGCGGTGAAAAGGAAGGCTTCCTGAAAGTTACGGCAACCCTTCCCGGTACAGAAGGACAGGCGCTTGTCTGTCGTGGCGCGCTGAAGCCCACTGCCCATGTATCTGCCTTTGTCCGCGCTGCAGCAGAAGATGCCTATACCCGTCTGATCGAGCCCAGCGTCGAGCGGGAACTGCGCAGCACCCTGACTGACCGTGCTGCGGAATCTGCCATTTCCAATTTCGCATTGAACCTGAAACCGCTACTGATGCAGCGTCCTGTAAAGGGCTTTGTTACTATGGGTCTTGACCCCGGATACCGTAACGGCTGTAAGGTGGCGGTTGTGGACGAAACCGGCCGTGTGCTGGATACCACTGTTGTGTATCCCACCTTCTCTGAGCGGAAGAAGGAGGAAGCAATTGCCGTTCTTTCCCGCATGATCGCCAAGCATAATGTCAAGCATATCGCCATCGGTAACGGTACCGCGTCCCGCGAAACCGAAGCTATGACGGTGCAGATGCTGAAGACCGTCAAGGGCGTCAGCTATATGATCGTCAATGAAGCCGGTGCTTCTGTGTACTCTGCGTCCAAACTGGCAGCAGAGGAGTTCCCCGATTTCGATGTAAATCTGCGTTCTGCAGTATCCATTGCCCGCAGATTGCAGGATCCCCTGGCAGAACTTGTGAAGATCGATCCCAAGTCCATTGGCGTGGGACAGTATCAGCATGATATGCCCCAGAAACGGCTGGACGAGGCTTTGGGCGGCGTTGTGGAAGATTGCGTTAATGCAGTTGGTGTGGATTTGAATACCGCCTCTGTGAGCCTTTTGCAGCAGGTATCCGGTCTGACCTCCACAACTGCGAAGAATATCGTCACTTACCGGGAAGAGAACGGCGCATTTACCTCCCGCAGCCAGCTGAAGAAAGTTCCCAAGCTGGGACCCAAGGCCTTCCAGCAGTGTGCAGGATTCCTGCGTGTGCCGGAGAGCAAAGAAATTCTGGATAATACCGGTGTTCACCCGGAAAGCTATGATGCAGCATTGAAGCTTTTGCAGCTGTGCGGCTATACAAAGCAGCAGGTGGCGGAAGGCAAGCTGGAAGAACTGTTCGCCCGTTTGCAGACTTATGGCACAGTGGCTGCCGCACAGGCTTGCGAGGTGGGTGTTCCCACCTTGGAAGATGTGGTCAAGGAACTGCTGAAACCCGGCCGTGACCCCCGTGACGACCTGCCTGCACCTATTCTGCGCACCGATGTGCTGGAGATGAAGGATTTGAAACCCGGCATGGTGCTGTCCGGTACGGTGCGGAATGTGATTGACTTTGGCGTGTTTGTGGATATTGGCGTCCATCAGGACGGCCTCGTGCATATTTCTCAGGTAAGTGACCGCCGCGTGAAACACCCCTCCGAGCTACTGCAGGTGGGCGATATCGTCAAAGTCATGGTGCTTGAGGTGGATGAAAAGCGTAAGCGTATCGGTCTGACCATGCGAAATCTTCCCAAAGAAGCTTAAAAGGAGCGTTGCTATGGGCATTAAGAGAATATTGTGTTTGCTGCTGGCATTGCTGACGGTTTGTTCTCTGTGTGCTTGTGGCGAAACGAGTCCCATAGCCGGAACATGGCTGGGAACCTTGGACTACTCTCAGATTCTGCAGGAAGAGTTTTCCAATGATTCCCTTTGGGACGACATTCCCATAGAAGGAATCTGCCTTACGATTCGGTTTGATTTCAATGCAGACGGCAGTTTCTCTACGCAGATCGACAAGGAAAGTGCCGGACAGATGGTCAACGCCTTGCTGGATCTTGCAGTAGAGGGTTTGATCCGGAATCTGGAAAAGCAGGGGACACCTCTGGAAACGCTGGATATAACAAAAGAGCAACTTCGGCAGCAACTGGAGGGAAAAATTGATCTTTCCACCTTGATCGATCCTTTGGAGTTCGTTTTCGGAACAGGGTATTACGAGTACCTTGACGGTCGGATCTACATTGGATCCCAGGCGCGTTCCTTGCGTGCAAATCCGGAAGAAAATGCAGCGGAGATCATGACGGTCACATTGGAAAATGACACCATGACGGTGACGCAACTGGACAGCCAGGACGCGTCGGCGCAAGGCCTTTTGCCGGGACTTTTACCCTTCCAACTGAAAAGACAGTAATAAAAAACCACGGGTAGAAACTACCCGTGGTTTTTTGTCAGTTGTTTTTCTGGGGAACTGCATCTTGTACCTGCTCACCAACAGTAATGGTCAGCTGCAAGGTCTGCCCCTGCCGGTATACCGTCAGTTCCAAAACATCGTTGGGATTTGCGTCTGCCACAAGTGCCACAAGATCATCAGCACTTTCAATGGCATTTCCGTTCACAGCGGTGATAATATCATTTTGCTGCAACCCTGCCTCTTCTGCAGGACTGTCGGGGGAGACACTGCTTACTGCTGCGCCCTTGGGCAGACCGTAATTTTGTGCCTCTGCACCCACATCTGTGACGCTCAAACCGATATAGGGCTTTTCCACATAGCCCTTTTCGATAATGCTGTTCACAATACTCAGAATGTGGTTGATGGGGATCGCAAAACCGATACTTTCGATACTTGCCTCCGAAGAGTTGCCGTTATTGGAATACTTGGCATTGGTGATGCCGATCACCTGTCCGTGGATATTAAACAGTGCGCCGCCGGAGTTGCCGGAATTGATAGTACAATCGGTCTGAATCAGATTCATGGTGCTGCCGGAGGAGAGGGTGACACGACGATCCTTGGCGCTGACAACACCCTTTGTCAAAGAGAAGGTCAGTTCGCCCAGGGGATTGCCGATGGCAACCACATCGTCGCCTACCTGCAGTTGCTCGGAATCACCGATGGTGACAGGAATCAGGTTTTCAGCTTCAATCTTCAAAACCGCAATGTCGTTGCTGGCGTCATAACCAACTACTGTGGCATCGTAAGTGGTGCCGTCATACATGGACACGGTAATAGCATTGGAGTTTTCGATCACATGATGGTTTGTCAGAATATAACCGTCTTTGTTATAGATAAAACCGGAGCCTGAGGCGGCAGAGGTTGTTTGATAACCCCAGAAATTGGTGGTCACGGAGGTAGTGATACCGACCGTGGAGTTCACGTTTTGGGTGTAGATCTGAGCTGCAGTTGAGGTACCGCCGGGAGGTGTTGTCACAGGAGGAGCCGGTGTGTTCTCCTTGGGATCTTCCTTTTCTTGCTGTACGGTGGGTACAGTGGTGTTTGGTGCAGGTTCAGCATCTTTAACGTACTGTGTCATGAACCAGTAAACACCGCCACCGCCCAGAATACCACCGATCAAAGAAAAGCACAGTGCCAGGGCGATGATTCCTGCACCGCCGGTGCGCTTTGTCTGCTTTTTTGGGGGTTGCTGAGGCATCGGAGCAGCTTCCTTGGGCTGCGTGTATTCAAATTCATTTTCCATAGGAATCTTCCTTTCGTTGATCTTGCGTATATTGTACAAAAAGTATATTGAACGGAGATTGAAAACACCGTAATTTTATGGAGAACATACCTCCATTGTCTGCATATATTGAGGTTATCATGCACTTTCCACGAAAAAGGGGTGTATGTTTCAGTAAAATACTACAAATTACCGTATTGTAATTATAATAAAATAATGGTATGATGTTGTACAAGTACAAATGTAATCCTGTTACGGACAAAAAGGAGGTGCCGGGAATGAAATATGTGGTTATCCTGGGCGACGGAATGGCAGATGAACCGCTGGAAATCCTGGGCGGAAAGACTCCCTTGGAGCAGGCAAAGACACCTGTTATGGACGATCTTGCCGGTAAAGGTGAACTTGGACTTGCCAAGACAGTTCCCGATACGCTGAAACCCGGCAGCGATGTGGCAAATCTGGCGGTTCTGGGTTATGATCCTTGCAATAACTACTCCGGACGCTCTCCTCTGGAGGCTTTGAGCGTCGGTGTGGATATGCAGGATACCGATGTGGTGTTCCGCTGTAATATCGTCACATTGTCAGAAGAGGAACCTTATGAACAAAAGACGATTCTGGATCACAGCTCCGGCGAGATCTCTACAGAAGACGCTGACATTCTTATGAATGCGATCCGGGAAGCTTTTAACACAGAGGAATTCCAGTTTTATACCGGTACCAGCTACCGTCACATTACGGTATGGAAACAGGGACGTGTTTTGGATATGATACCACCGCATGACCACTTAGGTCAAGTGGCAGGACCGTATCTTCCCAAAGAAACTGTATTCCGTGACATGATGGAGCGCAGTTTCGAAATTCTCAACAATCACCCATTGAACTTACAGCGGGCAGCAGAAGGAAAAAACAAGGCCAATTCACTTTGGTTCTGGGGGGCAGGCACGAAGCCGTCTTTGCAGAATTTCGAGGAAAAGACCGGATTAAAGGGTGCAATGATTTCTGCTGTGGACCTTCTGAAAGGTATCGCAGTGGGCGCAGGTATGCAGGTATTGCATGTACCCGGCGCCAACGGCGGCCTGCACACCAATTACGAGGGAAAAGCCGAAGCAGCGGTAAAAGCTCTGCTGGAAGACGGTTGTGACTTTGCTTATATCCATGTGGAGGCTCCCGATGAAATGGGTCATCAGGGCAGTGTGGAGAATAAGATCAAAGCGATCGAATATCTGGACAGCCGTGTGGTCGCCCCTGTTAAGGCAGCGCTGGATGCTTCCGGTGAGCCGTACAGAATGTTGATCTGTCCTGACCACCCCACACCCATTCGATGCCGTACCCATACTTCAGATCCGGTACCTTATGTGCTGTACGACAGTACAAAACAGCGCAAAGCGGTGGGTGCATATTCTGAAAAGGAAGCTAAGGCTTCCGGAAATTACGAAATAAACGGCTATCGTTTGATCGACCGTTTGCTGCAAAAATAAGGAGGAAGAAACAATGGCACGCGTGTATAATTTTTCTGCAGGTCCTGCAGTGTTACCTGAAGAGGTTTTGAAGGAAGCAGCAGCTGAAATGCTGGACTACAAGGGTACCGGCATGGGCGTTATGGAGATGAGCCACCGCTCAAAGGCTTATCAGGCAATCATTGACGAGGCGGAGCAGGATCTCCGTGATCTTATGAACATTCCCGACAACTATAAGGTTTTGTTCCTGCAAGGCGGTGCCTCTCAGCAGTTTGCCATGATCCCTATGAACCTGATGAAGAACAAGGTCGCTGACTATATCATTACCGGTCAATGGGCAAAGAAGGCTTGGCAGGAAGCCCAGAAGTACGGCACCGCCAACGCGGTAGCATCTTCTGCCGATGAGACTTTCTCTTATATTCCCGACTGCTCTGACCTGCCTATCAGCGAGGACGCAGACTATGTGTACATCTGCGAGAACAATACCATTTACGGCACCAAGTACAAGCAACTGCCCAACACCAAGGGTAAGATCCTAGTTTCCGATGTTTCTTCCTGTTTCCTGTCCGAGCCTGTGGACGTGACCAAGTATGGTGTGATCTACGGCGGCGTGCAGAAGAATATCGGTCCTGCCGGTGTTGTTATTGTGATCATTCGCGAGGATCTGATCCCCGAGACCTGCCTGGAAGGCACTCCCACTATGCTCCAGTACAAGATCCATGCGGACAACGGCTCTATGTACAACACCCCTCCGGCATATGGTATTTACATCTGCGGCAAGGTGTTCAAGTGGCTGAAGAAGATGGGCGGTCTGGAAGCTATGCAGGCACACAATGAGAAGAAAGCAAAGATCCTCTACGACTTCCTGGACAACAGCAAGCTGTTTAAGGGTACTGTCCGTAAGGAAGACCGTTCTTTAATGAATGTTCCTTTTGTTACCGGCAATGCTGATCTGGACGCCAAGTTTGTCAAAGAGGCCAAGGAGGCCGGCTTTGAGAATCTGAAGGGTCACCGCACAGTTGGCGGTATGCGCGCCAGTATTTACAATGCTATGCCCATTGAAGGTGTAGAGAAGCTGGTTGCCTTCATGAAAGAGTTTGAAGCAAATAACGCTTAAGAGGTAGATAGTATGTTTCAGGTACATTATTTGAACAAGATCTCCCAGAAGGGTACCGCTCTTTGGTCAGCGGACTATCAGCTGTGTGAGGATATTAACTCCGCGGAAGCGGTGCTGGTCCGCAGCGCAGCTATGCATGAAATGGAATTCCCCAAGTCTCTTGCGGCTGTTGCCCGCGCCGGCGCAGGTGTGAATAACATTCCTTTGGATCGTTGTGCAGACCAGGGTATCGTGGTCTTCAACACCCCCGGTGCCAATGCCAACGGTGTGAAGGAAATGGCTCTTTGTGGTATGCTCCTGGGCAGCCGCGATGTGGTTGGTGGTGTCAACTGGGTCAAGACCATTAAGGACGAGGGTGATGTTGCCAAAAAGGTGGAAAAGGGCAAGTCCCAGTTTGCCGGCAATGAGATCATGGGTAAGTCTCTGGGCGTTATCGGCCTGGGCGCAATCGGCGGTCCTCTTGCCAATGCGGCCGTGAGTCTGGGCATGAAGGTCTACGGCTTTGACCCCTACATCTCCATCGATGCTGCGTGGCATCTGGACAGCCACATTGTTCCTGTAAATTCCCGCGAGGAAATTTATGAGAAGTGCGATATTATCACGCTGCATGTGCCCTTGCTGGACAGCACCAAGCATATGATCAATGCCGAGACCCTGTCCATGATGAAGGACGGCGTGATCCTGCTGAACTTTGCCCGCGATAAGCTGGTGGACGATGATGCGCTGGAAGCTGCTCTGAAATCCGGCAAAGTAAAGCGTTATATTACCGACTTCCCCAATGATAAGACAGCCTCTATGGAAGGTGTTGTGGCTATTCCCCACTTAGGCGCTTCTACCGAGGAGGCAGAGGACAACTGCGCTATGATGGCAGTTCGTCAGGTGATGGACTACATGGAGAACGGTAATATTACCAACTCTGTGAACTATCCCGCTTGCAACATGGGTAAGTGCATGAAGCCCGGCCGTGTGGTGATTCTCCATAAGAATATTCCCAATATGATCACCCGCTTTGCTTCTCGTTTTGCTGATCGCCATATCAATATTTCTGATATGCTGAACCGCAGTAAGGGCAACTATGCTTGCTCTATGTTGGATCTGGACGATCCCACGCCCTCCGACCTGGCAGCGGAGCTGGATAAGATCGACGGTGTTATCCGCGTTCGTGTGATTCGCTGAAGAAACCCCCTCCATCGCAAATGCGATGGAGGGGTTCTTGTTATGTGGTGCAGTAACCGCTGTCGTCGCAGTTGTCTTTTTTGTCGCACCCTCTGGGCGTAAAGCGGGCGGTTGGGAAGGGAATGCGGGAGAACATCTCGCAGGGATCTTCCGCACAGCCGGGGGAGTCGCAGCACTCCTTACAGGGAATACTGTAATCCACCATGGGAACGACCAGCTGGGCGTCCCGCTCCAATCGGATAATGGAGAACTGTCCCAAGGTCACCAGAAGCCGCCGCTGCTCACCGGAAAGTACCAAAGGTTCGTCAAACATGGCCTGAATAGCAGCAGGAATCTGATGGGCAATATGGTCACCGCATTTGCACTCACAGACCTCTCGTACCTTGGAACCCAGCACCATGGGATCCAGAACTTCCACAACGGCTGTGGGCAGGTTGGCGCTGTAACGGGTCAAACCGTCGCATTCACCCAATCTTGTATCACTTGTGAAAATGTGTGCGGCACTCTCTTCACCGCACAGCACAGCCCGCTTGGAGAATACAGCCAGGCCGTACAGCGTGGCGGGGCGGCAGGTGCCAACGGTGGCATCTGCCAGAATACGGTAGTAGAATGTAACATCAATGCAGTAATGATTGCGGTCAAAAGATGCAGGCTCCACATCAATGTATGTGTAAAGAAGATCGGCGCAGCGAACCTTGGCGGTGGCGGCGGTGTCCAGAATGGCTTGTGAGCCTTGTGTAAGATAAACACGCAAGTCTTCTATGCAGTCTTTGTCCCGACAGCTGTCGGTGATTTTTCGGGTGTGGATCGCAAGAGCCTGGCGCAGATCATCCGGATTGCAGCACAGACTCTCCTGGCAATGCTCAGACATATGGATACCTCCCAATGAAACGATAAATAAGCACATTCGCTTATAAGACAGTTTATGCCTGTGGTATCCACATGTGCAAAGTTATAAAAAGAAACGCCGCCACAAGGGCGGCGTTTTCTATCTGTTAAAAGTATTCAGTCAGCCGACAGTGATCTTAATATTGCCTGTGTCTGTGGTGATTTCGCATCTTCCACCGGAAACGGTTCTGGGAACGTCGACCCGACCGGTTTCAGTTTCTGCCAGGAAAACCTTATCAGTCAGCAAACTTCCTGTAACATCACCGGTATCGGTTTCTATAAAAAGCTCAGCTGCATCACAACGGAGGAGTTTGATATCACCGGTAGAGCGGATCAAAGAGAATTTTTCGGTAGCAATTACATTCTCCAGCGTCAAATCACCGGTACTGCCGTCAGAGAATAGGTTTTTGCACTGTACATCAGCCAGCGCTGCTTTACCGGTGGAAGCTTTAACGTTCATATCCTCCCGGCAGTCTACATTTTTTGCGGTGACCTTGCCTGTGGATACGGAGAGGGAAAGAGAACTTGCGGAAACATTTTCCAGATAAATGTTGCCTGTGCTGGTCGTAATCTCCATTTTCCCGGAAACAGAGGCCTGGTTGTGAACATCACCGGTACTTTGGTCAATGGCTATGGCTTCAAACCCAAATGCATTGGGGATCTTCACGTTGCCGGTGCCGGATTGAATGGACAGCGTTCCGTATTCACCCTGGGGGAGGGAAACGGTGATTTTGGGAGAACCGAAAGAAATGCCGATATATTCATACCAGCGCCGGGTGTCATTACGTTCAATCACAAGCGTTCCGTTTTTGACGGTAACTGTGTGTGTTTCGTTGCTGTGTTCATAACAGACAACAGAACTGCCTTTGCCGTCAGAAGGTACCAGCGTAATCTGCGCGGTATCGGAAAGAATAGAGATATTCTGAAAAGTTTCGGTAATCGCGTGTGCATTGGTTTCAAATTTACTGGTGGATAATTTGGAGAAGTCCCATTTCAACATGGTCATCACTCCAGCGAAAATAATACAACCCAGCAGTACAAGACAGCCTGCCGCGATCAACCATTTCTTTGTTTTACTCATTGTGCGCCCTCCTTTCCCACAAACTGGCGTTTAACCCGGAAAACGGTGTACTTTGTAAAGGTTACTATGGCTTTTGTTGCTTTCTTACAACCGTAGAAGCAGAAAATGGAAAGACCGGTACAAACGAGACCTGCGCCCACCAAAGCAGTACCTGAAAATGCGTTGTTTCCCATGATAAAGGCCACGCCAACCACCACACCGCTAACAGCGCAAGCGGCAAGGGAGGCAAATACAGACCAAAGAGAAATAATCACGGACCACAAAGACACATAAAGAGAGAAAACTACCGCAAGGGCGGCGATCAGCAAGCTGACCCAGATAGGGGAGCCAACTGCCAGCAATACGATCTCCCATACATTTAAGAATCTCTTTCCGGAGATTTTATTCTTCACCAGTTTTGTCAGCGGTGTATCTGAAATGATCTGTGAAATGACGGCGTCAACAGAACCGGTTGCCTGAACCGCTTCTTCTTCCGAAAGTCCTTCTTCCATGCGGTCATCGATTATTTCTCTGTAAAATTCCAGTCGTTCCACGATATCTTCCTTGGGAAGACCGGACAAACCGCTTTCCAATTGCGTGAGAAATTCATTTTTAAGCATTGTCATTATCCTCCTTTGTCACAAATCGATATATGGACATGATCTCAGACCATTCCGTCTTGAAATCCGCAATGCGACGGAGTCCTGCTCCGGTAATATGATAGTATTTCCGCAATCTGCCACTGTGTTCTGCAGTGCGGACGGTCAGCATATTTGCATTTTCCAGACGCTTCAAAATGGTATACAGCGTGGATTCGGAAAGTTCAATGTACGGCTTCATATCTTTAATGATCTTATAGCCGTAGGAGTCTTCGTTTTTGATGGCTGCCAGAACGCAAACGTCCAACAGACCCCGCTTCAACTGAATGTCCATAGCATACCTCCTTATCTGAGATACATCGTAACACGAGGTATTAAGTTTGTCAAATAAAAAATGAAGGCCACCCTATAAAAGGTGACCTTTTTGCCGTCCGCAACATATAGTAGCAGGAGTTGATTGGAGGTGAAGAGAATGGACGGGACAGTGGTTGATTTGGATGACTTGCTGTTTGAAGGGATTGAATGGAAGTCCAGCGAACGGTAACCGGTAAATACCCAAAGCGCCTTGTGTCTGATTAAAGAGCAAGGCGTTTTTTGTTATTCAGAAAGAGGAAAATGGAGTGGCAGCAGACTAAAACAGGCGGTAATTTTAAGATTCTGACAAATATGTCTTAATGGCGAATCTTGACAAAATGATATGATGCCCATTACAATAGTATCGCACACATTTATGCGTATTTATCTTAAAAATGAGGGCGATTTTAAGATGGAGAAGAATTATCCGTTTGTTACACACGATTCCAGTGGAGAAGACGGCAAACTACAAATGTTAAGATTGACCCCCAAGGGTTTTACCCACCAGCATAAATACTTTGAATTGGTATATGTGTTGCGGGGAACAGCGAAGCGCAAATTGACAGATGCATCAATTTCTGTTAGCGCCGGCGACTATTATGTAGCAAACCCCCTTAGTGCCCATGGCTATGAGGACTTGCAGGATCTGGAAGTGGTGAACTGCCTGTTCCTGCCGGAGTATATTGACCGGGCACTTGCGGACTGCCCCTCTATTTCTGCACTGCTGACCAACCGCACGCTCCGATTCGGTGTCCCGGTGGATATCTCCATTGCAGATCGGGTGTTCCATGATACAGACGGTTCTGTCCGGCGAATTGTTCGCAATATGGAACGGGAATATGCTGATTGCCGTACCGGTTATATGGAAATGCTCCGGTGTTATCTGACCCAGGTTCTTGTTCATGCAGCCAGAGCCTGTGAGACCCGCGTACCTCACGAATCTGTAACGAAGGTAATGGAGTATTTGAAGCACCACTATGCAGAACCCCTGTCTTTGAATACCCTTAGCCAGCTGGTAGGATATACACCCCAGTATCTGAGCAGCTTGTTCAGTAATGAGGTGGGTATGAGTATTCAGGTGTTTTTGCAGCGTATGCGCATGGAGGAAGCGTGCAAGCTGTTGCTCAGCACGGAATTGTCTGTGGCGGAAATCGCCTCGTCTGTGGGATATCAGGATACCCGGCATTTCTCTAAGGTGTTTTCCCGATACCAAACCATTTCTCCCAAAGAATACCGCAAAGCTGCGGGAATCAATAAATAAGTAATTTCGAAACAGAAAGGATCGATACGAATGAAGAATATTGTAATCGTTGATGGTGTCCGTACCCCCTTCGGCAGATTGGGCGGCGGCCTGCGCCAGTTTCACACTGCTGACCTGGGCGCGATTGCGATCCAAAAGCTGATGGAGCGCACCCAGCTGGACTCTAAGGAGATCGACGCTGTGTACTTTGGCACAGCCAATGGCGATGCGCGTTGCCCTAACCCCGGCAGATTTGCATCCTTGAAGGCAGGCTTGCCCTATGAAGTCTCTGCCGTAGGCGTGGAAATGCAGTGCGGCTCTGCAATTGCTGCCCTGAACCATGCGGCTTACCGCATTATGGCAAACGATGCTGATTGCATCATCGTTGGCGGCGCAGAATCTTTCAGCCAGCGTTTCTTTAAGTTCTCCACCTCTCAGGAGCCTTATAAGATGATCCCTCCCACCGCATTCCCCAGCAATCTGGCACCTAATCCCGAGGATAACATCATTATGCTGGAAGTCTCCGACTTGATGGCAAAGAAGTGGGGTGTTTCCCGTGAAGAGTGTGACGCATTTGCGCTGCGCAGCCAGCAGCTTGCAAAGCAGGCAATGGAGTCCGGTTTCCTGGATAACCAGATCGTTCCCGTGGTGATCCCCGCCACCAAGAAGACCCCCGAGGTCATTGTGGATAAGGACGAGCATCCCCGTCCCCAGACCACCGCAGAGGCTCTGGCTAAGCTGAGAACCGTCAACGAAGGCGGTGTCACCACCGCAGGTAACGCATCCGGCCGTAATGACGGCGGCGCAGCACTGCTGGTGATGACTGAAGAAAAGGCAAAGGCTCTGGGCTATACTCCCATCGCTCGCTGGGTCGCCGGCGCAGATGTGGGCGTGGATCCCAAGCTGATGGGTATCGGTCCTGCTTACTCCAACATGAAGATCCTGAACAAGCTGGGCATGAAGCCCTCTGATATCGGTGTTTACGAATGTAACGAAGCTTTTGCCGCTCAGAACCTGAGCGTCATTCGCCAGATGGAGGAAATGAGCGGTGAGACCATCAATATGGACACCTGGAACCCCAACGGCGGCGCCATCGCCTTCGGTCACCCCAACGGTGCATCCGGCGGCCGTATCGCGCTGTCTGCTATCCGTCACATGGAGAACACAGGCGCACAGTTCGGTCTGATCTCTTCCTGCTGCGGCGGCGGTATCGGCGTTTCCGCTCTGTTCGAGCGTATCTAATCTGTATATAAAAAAGGAGAAATTATTATGGCTAAACCTTTGGACGGCGTAACCGTCGTTGACTTAACTACCTTCGTGGCAGCTCCTGTTTGCGGCCGTCTGCTGGCTGATCTGGGCGCTCGTGTTATCAAGATCGAGACCGCTAAGGGCGACACTTGGCGTGCTACCGGCAGCGTTTACCTGCCCAACCGTTTCTGCAAGGAAGAAAACCCCGTTTTCGACATCTACAACACCGGCAAGGAATTCATCTCCCTGAACCTGAAGTCCGAAGAGGGCAAGGAAGCCATGATGAAGCTGCTGAGCACCGCTGATGTGTTCCTAACCAACAACCGTCCTGCCGCACTGAAGCGTCTGGGTCTGGACTCCGATACCCTGTGTGAAAAGTTCCCCGGCCTGATCTATGCGATCCTGCTGGGCTACGGCGAGAAGGGTCCCGATGCAGATAAGCCTGCATTCGACTCCACCGCTTTCTGGTCCAAGAGTGGCTTCCTGCACGGTCAGGCTCCCAAGCGCGACGATTTCCTTCCCATCAACCCTCCTTTCAGCATGGGCGATACCGTTTCCGGCTACCTGCTGCTGGCTGAAGTTTGCGCAGCTCTGTACCGTAAGGCACAGACCGGCAAGGGCGATGTGGTTTCCTCCGGCTTGTTCCACAACGGTATCTTCTGTACCGGTACTATGAGCCTTATCAACACCAAGCCTTACGGCAAGGGCTATCCCGTATCCCGTATCGAGCACAGCGTTCCCGGCGGTATGTACTGCTGCTCCGATGACGCTTGGGTCTACATCGGCATTTCCGCATCTCCCGCGATGATCCCCAATATGATGGCAACTCTGGGCATTCCCGAGATCGCAACTGACCCCAACTACGTCACTCCCGACTGGAAGGTCGTGGACAAAGAAGGTATCTACAAGATCTGTAAGGAGAAGTTCCTGGAGCATCCCAGTGAGTACTGGCTGGCAAAGGGCAAGGAAAATGACCTGCCCATCGTGAAGCTGAACTCCTACGATACCATTTACGAGGACGAGCAGGCTTGGGCCAACGGCTATTTGGAGAAGGTCACCTTCGAAAATGGCAACATCGACACCATGCCCACCAGCCCCATCGAAATGCAGTCTGTGGGTGAGCTGAAGACCGTTCCCGCTCCCGGCGTTGGCGCAGACACCAAGAAGGTGCTGGCTGAACTGGGTTATACCGACGAGCAGATCGAAGCCATGCTGGCTGCCGGCGCTGCCAAATAATCAATTCCCCATATAACAGTTGCAGACCCGGCAGATATTTCTGCCGGGTCTGTTCTTGCATATATTGCAGCAATTTGATAAAATAGACGAAACAGTTATACAAACTTGAATTTGGCGGCGAGTCGCCGCTGACAATGCGTCACGGACTACTGTGGTCAAATGAGATTGCTTCTCGACCGATCGCTAGCTTCCGCTCGGCGTATGGAATTCGACAAACTTGAATTTGACGGGGTGAGTATACAATGAAAACACGGATTATAGACGATGAGATAAAGCTTGTTGCGTATTATCCAAACTACGCAACTGCACTGGAATGGTATCAGGATTTAGAGTTGTGCAAACAAGTAGACAACAGAGATACCGCGTATGATATAAACCTGTTAAAGGGAATGTATAAGTATTTGAACAACCATGGAGATTTGTTTTATATCAAGTATAAAAACAGATTGTGCGGTGATGTGTGTTTGCAGCCAAACGGCGAAGTTAATATCGTGATTGCAAAGCCTTTTCAAAATAAACACATTGGAAGACGAGTTATTAACGAAATAATCCAGTTGGCAAAAGAAAAGAACATTCCGCAACTGCACGCTGAAATCTACTGGTTTAATACGCAATCGCAGAAGATGTTCCAAAGTATTGGCTTCAAAAAAGTAGATGATGAAGATTATATCTTAACTTTATAAATTCCAATTTGACTAACAGATTTATACCGTACTGGTGCAAAAATTCCCCGGAACGAAAGTTCCGGGGAGTTTCTTTTACATCAGGACCGCTGTGGCGGTGGCGGCGGTGTCCAGAATGGCTTGTGAGCCTTGTGTAAGATAAACACGCAAGTCTTCTATGCGGTTTTTGTCCCGACAGCTGTCGGTGATTTTTCGGGTGTGGATCGCAAGAGCCTGGCGCAGATCATCCGGATTGCAGCACAGACTCTCCTGGCAATGCTCAGACATATGTATACCTCCCAATGAAACGGTAAATAAGCACATTCGCTTATAAGACAGTTTATGCCTGTGGTATCCACATTGCAGATTTCAAAAAAGAAAAGGCCACCCTATAAAAGGTGACCTTTTTGGCACTCCAGAGAGGACTCTAACCTCCGACCTGCCGCTTAGGAGGCGGCCGCTCTATACAACTGAGCTACTGGAGCATAGTTACTTTTTGCATTGTAACGAAAAAAAGTTTTGCTGTCAACTAAAATCAGAGGGCTTTTTCGTCGCCGGTTGCATATAGTACAAGGAGTGCTTTTTCAGGAGGTGTAAGTATGCAGGAAATTCTTGTTGATCTGGACGATCTGATTTTTGAGGCGGGGGACGGAAAACCCAGCGAACGTTAGGAGGAGATCTATGGGTCCCACAGGGAAGCTCCGCTGCATGTCGGCGGAGCAATTTTTATTGTCCTGCAGCAATTTTTGCTGTCACCTCTTTACAGAATACAAAAATTCGGCTATAATAAACCGAATATATTTATAAGAGAGGGCAGTGACCCATGAATATTGAATTTGATGCCTACAAAGTAAAGTTGAATGATATCCGTCCCACTCTGGAGGGGCTGGCAGATTCTCTGAATATGGAAGGATTGAAAAATGAACTGGAACGCCTGCATGCCATGCAGGAAGCACCCGGTTTCTGGGACAATCCCGAGAAGAGCCAGCAGGTGGTTATGAAGACCAAGACTGCGGAGAATAAGATCCAGAATTATGAGAATATGCTTTCCAGTTGGGACGACCTGATGACCATTTGTGAAATGGCTGCTGAGGAAGACGATGACTCTATGTTGGACGAGCTGAAGGAAGGCTACGAGAAGCTGTCCTCTGATATGGAGCGCTGCAGATTG
Organism: Oscillospiraceae bacterium; assembly: GCA_017547505.1. Lineage (GTDB taxonomy): Bacteria > Bacillota > Clostridia > Oscillospirales > Oscillospiraceae > Faecousia. The sequence continues at coordinate 19,957 of JAFYPO010000048.1, forward strand.
CAGACACTGCTCACCGGCACCTACGACAGCAACAACGCCATGGTTTCCTTCCAGGCCGGCGCAGGCGGTACAGAAGCCCAGGACTGGTGCGGTATGCTGTATCGTATGTATACCCGCTGGGCAGAGGCTCACGGCTATACCTACAAGATCATGGACTATCAGGAAGGTGAAGAAGCCGGCCTGAAGTCTGCAGATATCCTTGTGGAAGGCGATAATGCCTATGGCTTCCTGAAGGGCGAAAATGGTGTCCACCGCCTGGTGCGCGTGTCTCCTTTTGATGCCAATGCCCGCCGTCAGACTTCTTTTGCTGCAATCGAAGTCATTCCCGATATTGAAGATGACAGCCAGGACGTGGAGATCAAGGCGGAAGATTATGAAATGCAGGTGTTCCGTTCGTCCGGCGCCGGCGGTCAGCACATCAATAAGACTTCTTCCGCAGTCCGTCTGATCCATAAGGCCACCGGTATCGTAGTTGCCTGTCAGACCGAGCGTAGCCAGTTCCAGAATAAGGAAAACTGTCTGCGTATGCTGCGTTCCAAGCTGGTGGAGATCAAGGAGAGAGAACACCTGGACAAGATCTCTGACATCAAGGGCGTACAGAAGAAGATCGAGTGGGGTAGCCAGATCCGCAATTATGTGTTTATGCCGTACACCCTGGTTAAGGACACCCGCACCGGCTGCGAGACTTCCAATGTCAATGCTGTGATGGACGGCGCTCTGGATCCTTTTATCAATGCTTACCTGACCTGTGCTGCAACCGGCAACTGGGTCACAAAGTAATCTGAAAAAATTGGAATTTCCTCTTGAAATTCCAAAAACACTGTGATATAATATCGGCTGTTATAACCCGAATGGGTTCAAAAATGTTTTTAATCCGCAGCATGCGGTTTTAAGTGCTGTCGGAGGGAGGTTAATTTTATGGGTGCTTTGAAGATTATTCTGTTGGTTCTGGATGTGATTGCAAGCCTTGCACTGATCGTTGTCGTTCTGATGCAGTCCGGCAAAGAAGCAGGTCTGTCCGGCGCGATCTCCGGCAATTCCGATTCCTACATGAGCCGTAACGGTAAGGGTGGTCTGGATAAGATGCTGGCTAAGTCTACCAAGTGGGTTGCTCTGGCTTGGCTGGTTCTGACTCTGGTTCTGTACCTGCTGTAATTTAAAAATGAAGCCACAGGCTGTTGCCTGTGGCTCTCTTTTTATTTACAAACAATTCTCCCTGTGATAAAATAAATCCATCAATCCGTAAGGAGTATTTGCTATGAACAATCAGAAACTTGCTGGCTTGCAACCTGCAGCCGTATTTCATTATTTCGAGGAATTGTGCGCCATTCCCCATGGCTCCGGCAATACCAAGGCTATCAGCGACTATCTGGTCGCTTTTGCCAAGGCACATGACCTGCGCTATATTCAGGACGATGCCAATAATGTTATCCTGTTCCAGGAAGGTACCTGCGGCTATGAGAATCATAAGCCTGTAATTATCCAGGGTCACATGGACATGGTTTGCGAGAAAGACGCCGATTGCCTGATTGATATGGACAAAGAAGGCCTTGCAGTAACCCATGATGGTGAATTTGTGTTTGCCAAGGGGACTACGCTGGGCGGTGATGACGGCATTGCCATCGCATATGCTCTGGCAATTTTGGCAGATAAGACCATTGCCCACCCGCCTCTGGAAGTGATCATCACGGTTGATGAAGAGATTGGCATGCTGGGCGCAGACGTGATCAATCTGTCTATGCTGAAAGGCCGCATGCTCCTCAATATCGACTCAGAGGAGGAGGGCGTCTTTACTGTCTCCTGCGCCGGTGGCGCAACTGCAACGCTTACTATTCCCGGCGACCGCCGCCCTGTGTACGGTCCTTGTATTAAGCTGACCGTAGACGGTCTTGCCGGTGGTCACTCCGGTGTAGAGATCCATAAAAACCGCGCTAACGCCAACAAAGTCATGGGCGAATTTTTGGGCAGAGTCCAGAGCCTGATGCCCATCTGCATTACCTCCATGTCCGGTGGTTCCAAGGATAATGCAATTCCCCGCTCCTGCCAGGTGACTTTTGTAGCACTGGGTATGAATCCCGAGCGGATCAATGACATTGCAGCGCAGCTGCAGGAGGAGATCCGCACAAAGTACGATGAACCGGAAGCGGTTATCAGCGGCGACAATGTGGAGGCTTTGGGCGGCAATGCTTTGTCCACAGAGCAGACCGCCAAAGTGATCGCGCTTTTGAATGCAGCTCCCAACGGTGTGCAGGTCATGAGCAGCGATATTCCCGGCCTGGTGCAGACCAGTTTGAATCTGGGTATTCTTACCATGCATGAGAATGTAACGATGACCTTCTCTGTTCGCAGCAGCGTAAATTCCGAGAAGATCGATCTTTTGAAGAAGCTGCAGGTACTGGTGGAATTCCACGACGGAAATTATACCCAGATGGGTGACTATCCCGCCTGGGAGTATAAAGCAGACTCCGTTCTTCGGGATACCATGGTGGCGGTCTACGAAAAGATGTTCTCCCGGAAGCCGGAAGTTGTTGCAATCCATGCCGGTTTGGAGTGTGGTCTTTTGGGTGAGAAATTGCCCGGTCTGGACGCCGTCTCCATTGGACCGCAGATGTTTGATATTCATACCAGCCGTGAGCGACTGGAGATCGCATCTGTAGAGAGAATGTGGAATTACATTCTGGAACTTTTGAAAGCTCTGTAATAAGAAGTGACCTGTCAAGGACAGGTCACTTCTTTTTTATAAGGCCTCTGATCCAGGAAACATCTTCTTTTCCCACAACACCGAAAAGGCATAACAGACACAAAAATACCGCAGTAAATGAAACTGCTTTTCCAAAGGGTGTTTGCAAATATCCAGCGCTCCATATACCGCCCGCGCAAGCGCCTAGAGTCAGCAAGGCTGCGGAAATGCTGATTTTGCATTTTGATATTTTAAGCAGCCGTCTTAAACTTAAAATAAAATTCAAAAGGTGCGTCACTAAAAAGCTGAAATAGTAACCCTGCATACCATAGCGCGGTAGCAGTACAAACAGCAGCGCTACGTCTATGGAGGAAGTGAGAATGTTGTACCGCACGCAGGCCTTTTGCTGCCCCAGCCCTTTGGTCATGGCATCGGTAATCGCGTCGCAATACAGCATGGGGATCAGCAGTGCATAAAGCTTCAGATAATGACCGGCTTCAGTATTTTTGTAAAGACGCAGGCACAGTAGCTCAGACAGCAAAAACTCTGCTCCGCAAAAGAAACAACCGTACAGCAGAGCGACTTTCAAACTCCGTTTTACCAGGTATTCTACCCGCTGCCGACTACCGGCAGCAGCGCATCTTGCCAGCTCCGGTATCAGTAATTCTGCCAGACCGAACAGGATTGCAGCAGGGAACATGAGAATGGGGAAGACCATGCCGCACACCATACCGAAAGCCGCTAGTGGAGTTGTAACACCGCCATAGAGTGCCAAACGCTTTGGAACCATCAGGTTTTCCGTTGTGGATATACCGGCCTTCAAGTCATCGGCAAGGGCAAGGGGCAGTGCAGCGGAACAGAGACGTTTCCTTACGGCAATTCTCGGTCCGTGGGGCGCCCGCTCCTTTGCTTTGAGTACCACAAGACACAGAAGGGTCATACACCCACCGAGACCGCTGCCAAAGATCAAACATCTGGCGGCTCTTACAGGATCATTTCCTGCCCAAAGCACCAGCAGAAGCATGGTAATACAAATGGAGAGAATCTGCTCAGCCACTTCCACCAAAGCCAATGTACCAATTCTGTTGGCGGCGGTGAAATACCCCGTCATGACACCGCAAAGGCAGAATACCGGCAGAAAACCGGCATACAAACGAACAGCGGAAACCGTTGCCGGTTCACCGATCCAGAATCTTGCAATATAAGGAGCTGACAGGCACACTCCGCCTGCGATAATACCGCTGCACAGAATGCTGTAAAGAAAGCTTCCGGACAGTACCCAGGAAATATTGTTGGCGCGCTTTTTTCCAAGTTCCTCTGCGGTAAGATACATAGTGGCGGTTCGCACACCGGCCATTCCCGCTGTCATTGCCAAAGCTCCCACGGACATGACCA
>JAFYPO010000049.1 GCA_017547505.1 Oscillospiraceae bacterium
GAATGTACTGGGGCGTTCTGAGGAATCGGTTGATTCTCTGAATGACGGGGGTCTCTCGCAGCGCGCAGAGAGGCCCGGTACGATGTTCCATAGAAACCTCCGAAAAGGAAATAGAAGTACGCATATAGACTCATAATACCACTTATTCCGACAAAAAGCAAGCATAGAAAAAGGACGCACCGAAGTGCGTCCTTTTTAGGTTGTTCAGAAATTACTCGGCAACAGCGATAGCGGTGATGTGAGTATTCACACCCTCGTACCAATACAGGAAGCCCTCAATGTCGATGACAGCGCCAGCTTCCAGAGCAGCAACTGCCTTGTAGACATCGGTGTCGGGACCGGTCAGGTAGTTCTCAACGCAGAAGCTGTACTCAGCGCCGTCCTTCTCCAGAGTGACGTAGATGTCCTTGTCGTACTCGTCGTCCTTGTAGCTGAGAGACTTGAAGGTCATGCCCTTGAAGAGAACCTTCTGGTTCTGGCTCTTGATCAGCTCTTCGGTGCCCAGCAGAGCGGTGACGTCCTTGGGTGCAGCGATGAAGGTGTCAGCGCCTTCCACGAACTCGAAGGTAGCTTCCATGATCTCAATTTCGCCAGCCCAGGTGCCCTTGTAACCGGTGACGCGGATCTTGGTGCCGGGAACCAGCTTGGCAGCATCTTCCTCTTCACAAGCCATCTCGTACAGGAAGTAAGCGCCGTCCTGATCCTGTGCGTAAACGGTGATCACGCCGTGGTTGACCTTGCTGTTGAACCACCAGGACTGGGTAGCCTGGACGTAGCATTCCACAACGACCTCAGCGTCCATCTCGGCTGCGTCGTACTCAGCGTAAGTCATAGCAGGCTCGACAGGATCGGTCTCGGGTGCGGGATCGGTAGCGGGTTCGGTTGCGACGGGCTTGGTGTCGTCATTGTTTTCGTTGGCGGGGGGAGTCTGCTCGGTGCCGGTACAGGCAGCCAGGGACAGAACCATGCAGAGGGCCAACATGAGTGCAATCAGTTTTTTCATTGTGATTACTCCTTTTTTATAATTTGGTTTGTTGATCGAACAAGGATATTATACAACTTTGTTTTGGAAAATCAACTCTTTTTCCGTTTTTTCCGAAGAACATCTATGAAAAACCAGGTTCCGAGACCGATCCACACAGCGCCCAGGGCGCAAAGCAGTACCAAAGACCCGGTGGGCAGGGGACCCAGCTGGGCCTTGCCGCCGGCATCGGCACCGATCTGGGTCAGCCGGAACAAAGAGGCAGTCTCCACAAAAAGGCCTTCGATATAGTTTTCGTCCACCGTTTCCTTTCGGCGGGTGGATTTGGTAACGCTTTCGATCAGATGACCGGCAGCGTCACGCAAAGAAGCAGAGCCGTTGAACACCGGTGTCACAAAGGTTTTGTCAATGTTATCCAGCAATAGCTTTGTGGCGTCCAGTTTGACAGAGTAGTACAAACCGTTATTTTCACCGCTGCGGGAGAGATAGTCTTGATATTCTTCGCTTTCGTGGGCCTTGGAGGTTACCGGCAGGTAGCCCTCGGTCTGCGCGTAAGCGATTTGCACCTGGTTGGTAAGCATGAACTGGGCAAACAGCCAGGAGGCCAGAACTTCCTGGGGATCTTCCTTATTGAACACACATAAAGAAGGGCCCTGGGAGATCATCTGGGGGTTCTGGGGGTCTACCTGGGGGATCATACGTACCACGGTCTCAAACTGCACCAGCTTGTCGTCGGGAATGTCGATCAGGGGAGCATCGCTGCCCATCCAGGTAGCGCCTGCGGTGGAGTCGATGGCGAAGATACACTGACCGGCGTTGAGGAAGTTGGCAGGGTAGCCGGAGATCTTAAAGGTGGAGAAAGCGCCCTGCTTGGTATAGTCCCGCACATCTTCCAGGAAGCTGCGGGTGGTGTCGTTAAACAGCTGTACCTGTCCCAGAGAGTTGGAGTAGCCTGCGTCCGCCTGCTTCAGGTAGGAGATCATCATGTTGTCCGTGGACTTGTAAATAAAGGGCAGCAGCACCTTCTGTCCGTTGACCTTGAATGTGCCGTCCGCATTTTTCTCCGTGGCGGCCTGGGAGACCTCCCAGATATACTCCCAGGTCAGCACATCAGGCACTTCATAACCCAGCTTTTCCACAAAGGTCTTGTTTACATAACATGCCTCGGTGGAACGCATATAAGGCACAGCATAGTGGGCGCCGTCCTGGTAGCACTCTCCCAGGAACTTGGGAACGATCTCTTCCTGGGTCGGGCCGTCGAAACGCAGCTCGCTGCCCCCAAGACCGTACTTTTCGTCTGCAAACAGATCGTCCAGGGGAACCACGATGTTTGCGCCGGTACGGTAGGTGGCAATGTGGTCGGGGTAAGTGATGCACACATTGGGGGTGGTGCCGGTGGCGATGTTGGTGATCACATCGTTGTAGATCCGGCCGTAGTCGGTGTAAAGACCCAGCTTCACCTTGATGTTGGGATACAGTGCTTCAAAGTCGGCAATGGCCTTTTTGTAGATCTCCACCTGGGTGACGTTGGTATCGTTCTTTGCCCAGAAGGTAATCTCGTAAGTGTTGTTTGTGTCGAATTTCTCCGGCACAGAGAAGCCTTCCCGCTCCACCTTGCCATGGCAGCCGGAGAATACTCCTACAGCCAGCAGGGCGCAAAGAAACAGTGCAAGAAATTTTTTCATCCCTTGGTACCTCCTCTTGCCACACCGGCCATGATCTTCTTGCGGAAGATAAGGAACAGTACGATCAGCGGTACGCAGATGGCAACCACCGCCGCCATCATACCCGGGATATTCTCTCTGCCGAAGCCGTTTTCCCGCAGCTCCTGAATACCCACGGACACCAGGAAGTAATCCGCTTCGTCAGCCACCAGCCGGGGCCACACATAGCTGTTCCAGCACTCAATGACCTTCAAAATGGTGATGGTCACAATGGTGGGTCGGCAGATGGGCACCATGACTTTCCAAAGATACTTAAAGTCGGAAGTACCGTCCACCTTGGCGGCGTAGTACAATTCGTCGGGGATCTGGGAGAAATTTTCCCGCAGCAGATAAATGTAGAACACCGAGGTCACAGAGGGCAGGATCAGGCCTGCAAAAGTATTCCGCAGATCCCAGTCGGTGACGGTGACATAGTTGGTGATCACCACCAATTCGCTGGGGATCATCATCAGGGCAAGCACCACAGTAAACAGCAGATCCTTGCCGGGAAACTGTAGCCGGGAGAAGGCAAAGGCAGCCAGTACCGTTACGATCAGCATAAGACCGGTGGTCACCAGGGTGAAGATCACGGTGTTTACAAAGTAGTCCAGAAGCGGCACGGCGGTAAAGGCCGTAGCATAGTTCTCCAGGGTGGGAGAAAGGGTAAACAGCTTGGGAATATACTCGCCGTTATAGGCGCTGTAGGACTTCAGGGAGGTCAGGACCATCCAGTAGAAGGGAAACAGCACCAAAAGACCCCACAGGATCAGCAGGGCGTAGGTAACGGTTTTTCCGGCAGTATGCCCCAGCCGGTTTGGTTTTTTGTTCATATAGAAACCTCTCAACTAACTGTAGTGCACATGCTTGCGGCTGACGATCAGGTTGATGCAGGTGATGGTCAGCACAATGGCAAAGAGGATCACCGCCGCAGCGGACGCATAAGAGGGATAACCACCGGAAGCGCCATAGAGCATGTCATAGACATAGCCCACGATGGTGTTCATCTCTGCGGCGTTCAGGTTGGTGCCGAAGAGGGCAACCGCATCGGAGTAAGCCTTAAAGGCGCCGATAAAGCCGGTGATAATAAGATAGAACAAGGTGGGGGAGATCATGGGAACGGTGATCTTGGTAAAGACCCGCCATTTGGGCGTGCCGTCCACCATGGCCGCGTTGTAGTAATCCTGCTTCACGGAAGCCAGGGCAGAGGTGAGCACCAGCACCTTAAAGGGCATGACCACCCAAATGGTGTACAGGCACAGTACCAGCATTTTTGCCCAGTAAGGGCCGCCGATAAAGTCAATGGGCGCGACCCCGAAGAAACCCAGGATCAGGTTGACAAAACCGTCGGAGTAGGGGGTCTTCTGGAACAGAATCATAAATACAAGACCCACCGCCAGGGTGTTTGTCACATAGGGCAGGAAGTAGATGGTCTGGAACAGGTTGCGCAGCTTCTTGATAGAAGCAAGTCCCACGCTGATGAGCAGCGCAAGACCCGTGGATACAGGCACGGTGATCAGCACCAGGATAAAGGTGTTTTTCAGCGCCTGCAAAAAGTAGGGGTCATGGAGCACATAGGAAAAGTTATAAAGGCCTGTACCGAAGGAGGTCTGGGACGCAAAGTTGTAGCCTTCTTCCAAAGAGAAGATGAACACATCGATGAGAGGATACACCAAAAACAGTCCCAGAAACACCAATGCCGGGGCTAGGTACAGCCAGGCTTTGTGATTTCGTTTTTCCATGGCTTATTCTCCCAGATTGCAACGGATCCGGCAGCCGGTCTCCTTATCAAAGAGGAAGACCTTACCCGGCTTTAAGCCGAAGGAAACGGAAGTGCCGGTGACTTTCTGGGTATCGTCGGAGTCGATGATCACCCGGAAATGCTCCCCGGTAAAGCAGGGGCAGTTGCACACCAAAGAGGTATCTCTGCCCATGACCTCCAGCCGCTGCACACAGCAGATGAAGCTGCCCTCACCGGGCAGGAAGCCTTCGGGACGAATGGCTACCACCACATCGCCGTCGGGGGCGTCGCAGGAGAGAACTGCCGCGCCGTTTAAGAACAGCTTGCCGTCCTTCACCTGACCGTCAAAGGTGTTGATAGGGGGCGTGCCCAGGAACTTGGCGACAAACAGATCCGCAGGATCGTCATAGACCTCCTGGGGCTTGCCTGCCTGATGTAAAAGACCGTCCTTCATCACAACGATCCGGTCGGAAATGCTCATAGCCTCCTCCTGGTCGTGGGTAACAAAGACCGTGGTAATGCCGGTTGCCCGCTGAATACGGCGGATCTCCTCCCGGGTCTGCAGACGCAGTCTTGCGTCCAGGTTGGACAGCGGCTCGTCCAAAAGGAGAATACGGGGCATCTTCACCAACGCTCTTGCGATGGCAACACGCTGCTGCTGACCGCCGGAAAGCTCGCTGGGCTTGCGCTCCAAAAGTTCACCGATCTGCACAAGATCAGCCGCTTCTTTCACTTTATTTGCCATTTGCTCCTTGGTGGGGCGGTCCTTGCCCTTCAGATTTTCCAGAGGGAAGCGGATATTCTGCTCCACCGTCAGGTGGGGATACAGCGCATAATTTTGAAACACCATGCCCACGCCACGGTTCTGGGCGGGCAGCTTTGTCACATCGTCATCGCCGAAGAACAGCTTACCGGAGCTGGGCTCCAGAAGACCGCACAAAAGGTTCAGGGTGGTGCTCTTGCCGCAGCCGGAAGGGCCTAAAAGGGCCAGCAGCTCGCCGTCCTGAATTTCCAGAGTGAAATTGTCCACAGCGGTGACAGGTTTTTTACCTTTGCCCCGGGCGGGGAAGGTCTTGGTGAGATTTTGTAAAGTAACTTTCATAAAAACTCCCTCACATAGAAAAGGATACCATTATTATAATGGGATTATATCCACTTTTCAAGACGAAAAACGACCTTCTCCCAAGGAGAAGGCCGCTTAAAACCGTTCTGTGACGGCAACAATGCCCGCGTGCAATGCGTCGGCATTTATACCGGCTTTTTCCAGCCACCCGGCTTCGGTCTCGCAGCCGTGGGGAACGGCCCATGCGCCGGCGTCAGAGCCGGGGGCAACGGTGCCGCCCATTTCGTGGTAGCGGGCGGTATTTTCCAAAGCGCTGTGCAAAATCTTCTCCACAGCGCTGTCGTCAAACCGCCCTTTGCCTAAAAGATTGCCGATGGTACTGACGGTGGGTACCCAGATCACCCGGTTGTCCTTCATAGCGCAAAGGGCTTCTTCGTCCAGATAAGCGCCGTGTTCTATGGAGTCAATGCCGCCTTCTGCCGCCGCCTGAGCGGTGCGTGCGCCGTTGCAGTGGGCCATTACCGCCATGCCTTCCTCATGGGCAATATGGATCAGTTCTTTGATCTCAGCGGGGGCAAGGGGTTCTTCCGTCAGTACCCCAAACCGGTCAAAGTCCATAAGACTGGAAATCATGATTTTAATAAAATCCGCGCCTTCTTCCCGGTGCTGCGCCACCAAATGGGCGTATTGGGAAAGACTTTCCCAGGCTGTGCCGATAAATGCGCCGTAGTGACCTTCTTTGCAAAGGGGGGCGTAAGGGGTGCGGTAGGTGATCTTTAAGGAAACAGACAGTTCTCTGGCTCGTTTTCCCACACCGAACCGGTCACCGCCGTCCCGGAGATATCGGTAGCCTTTGTCTGCATAATCTTTCAGTACACCTAAAATAAACGCGTCGTCGATGCCCCGGGCGATGGAAGCTTTCCAATCC
>JAFYPO010000050.1 GCA_017547505.1 Oscillospiraceae bacterium
ATGTGGCCGCATAAGCTGTTGGGCGAAGGGCATTTTGCTGCCGTATTGCGGAAAACTGCGGGAGAGGAAGCCAATGTGCGGGAGAGTAACGGCGAAAAACTCCCTGCCCAATGGCAGCAGTTTGCCAAAGAAATGGGAATCCGCCTGCCGGAAGGCAAGGCAGTCCTGTTCGGACAGAGTCTCTACTGGGCTCCGGAAGCAATGCCGGATATCCGCGGTGTCCGTGTCCTGCGTCCGGGTCTTGAACTGGGCGAGGTGAAAAAAGACCGCTTCCAGCCGGCACATGCCCTGGCTCTTTGGCTGAAGGAGGCAAAGACTGTCTGGGATCTGGCATATGACAGCAAGGAAATTGCCGCCTACATGCACGGCGAAACTGTCACAGCATCGGTATCCGGCTGGTGCCTGGTAACTGTGGACGGCTACAGCATCGGCTGGGGAAAAGGTGACGGAAAAGTTCTCAAAAACCACTATCCCAAGGGATTGCGGCGATAATTTGTACTTTACATAATTCGATGGTTATGCTATAATCACCAGTGGTGAACTGTAAACACCGTTGCTTTATTAATTCGCAAGGAGAGGATCATCCTTGGCAAGATATGAAATTACCGGCGGTCAGCCCCTCAATGGTGAGGTGACCATCAGCGGCGCAAAGAACGCGGCTGTGGCTATTTTACCTGCCGCTGTTTTGGTGGCGGGCAAGTGCCGTGTTGAGAATGTACCGGATATTTCCGATGTCCGGATTCTTTTGGATATACTGGAAGATATGGGCGTACAGGTGACCCATGTGGAGCCCGGCGTTGTGGAACTGGACAGCACCAACGTGACCAGCACCCACCCCAACCCGGACCTGGTCCGGAAAATGCGCGCCAGCTACTACCTGATGGGCGTATTGCTGAGCCGTTTCGGTGAAGCCAGTGTTGCGCTGCCCGGCGGTTGCAACTTTGCTTCCCGCCCCATTGACCAGCATCTGAAAGGCTTCCGCGCGTTGGGCGCAGAAGTGGCAGAAACTGAAGATTATGTAAACTTGTTCCCCGGTCCTGACGGTCTCCACGGCAGCCGAATCAGCCTGGACGTTGTCAGCGTGGGCGCAACTATGAATATCATCATGGCAGCCTGCCTGATTCCCGGACAGACGGTAATCGAGAATGCTGCAAAAGAGCCGCATATCGTTGACCTGGCAAACTTTTTGAACACCATGGGCGCCCATATTTCCGGCGCCGGTACCGATACGGTGAAGATCCGTGGTGTGGAAAAGCTGCGGGGCGGTACCTACACCATTATCCCTGACCAGATCGAAGCAGGTACATATTTGGCAGCGGTTGCTGCAGCCGGCGGTAACGTACTGGTGAAGAACGTGATCCCCAAGCACATGGATTGTATCACTTCCAAGTTGCAGGAAATGGGCGCACGAGTCCTCAATTATGACGATTCTATCCGGATCATTTCCGAAGGTCGTCTGCGTAACACCACGGTCAAGACCCGCCCCTATCCCGGATTCCCCACGGATATGCAGGCACAGATCTGTGTGTGTATGTCTTTGGCAAGCGGTGTCAGCCGTTTGACGGAGAATGTGTACGAAACACGTTTCTTCGGCTATTGTTCCGAGTTGCAGAATATGGGCGCAGAGATCCTGATCAATGGCAAGACGGCCATTGTCACCGGCCAGGAAAAACTCCGCGGCGCATCGGTAACAGCACATGACCTTCGCGCCGGCGCTGCGCTGGTGATCGCAGGTCTTGCTGCTGAGGGTGTTACCCGGATCCGCAATATCCACTTTGTGGAGCGCGGCTATGAGAACATCATTCATAAGCTGACGGCTCTGGGCGCCAGAATCGACCGCGTAGAAGACTAAAAAATTACCCCCCGAAGATTTCTTCGGGGGTGTTTTTTATTGGAACATGGGGGTGGACAGATACCGCTCACCGGTGTCTGGCAGAAGAACCACGATGGTCTTGCCGGCACTTTCGGGTCGTTTTGCAACTTCCAGGGCGGCATGGAGCGCTGCGCCGGAAGAAATACCTGCCAGGATACCCTCTTTCCGTCCCAGAAGACGGCCGGCACGGTAAGCTTCTTCTTCTGTGACGGTCTGGATCTCGTCATAGATTTCCGTGTCCAGCACCTCAGGTACAAAGTTGGCGCCGATGCCCTGTAAGCCGTGTGCGCCGGATAGACCCTTGCTCAAAAGGGGAGAGGACGCAGGTTCTACCGCCACGATCTGCAGATCCTGCTTCTGCTGCTTCAGATAGCGGCCTGTGCCGGTAATAGTACCGCCGGTGCCGATACCTGCCACAAAAATATCTACTTGACCGTCAGTATCCTGCCAAATTTCCGGACCGGTGGTCTGAACATGGGCAAAGGGATTGGCGGGGTTTTCAAATTGACCTGCAATGATGCTGCCGGGAATCTCCTTATTCAGCTGTTCTGCCTTTTCAATGGCGCCCCGCATACCCAGCGCGCCTTCTGTCAGCACAAGCTCTGCACCATAGGCTTTCATCAGAAGCTGCCGCTCCATGCTCATGGAGTCGGGCATAACGATCACAGCTTTGTAGCCCCGGCTGGCGGCGATGGCGCAAAGACCGATGCCTGTGTTACCGGAGGTGGGTTCGATAATGGTGCCGCCGGGCGGGAGCAGACCTTTTTCTTCTGCATCGTTGATCATGGAAAGCGCGACCCGATCTTTCACAGAACCGGCAGGATTCATTCCTTCCAGCTTTGCCAGCAGGCGGCAGTTCAGGTTTTCTTCTTTTTCAATATTGCAAAGGCGGAGCAGGGGGGTATTTCCCACCAACTGATCCACGGAAGTATAGATCCTACCCATATCACTTACCTCTTTTTACAAAGATAATAAATTTACTGAAAATATAGTTAAGAATTACCACAACTACGCCGGTGATAACTTTAACAAGCATATCGTGAAAGCGGAGAATATCCACAAACAGCCACAGGATACCGGTCTCCAGCACACCGGAAAAGACCCGTCCGCCGGTGAAGAGGAAGAACTCTGTAAAGAGGTTTCCTTCTCCGTGGAAGACAAAAGCCCGGTTGACCCAAAAGGCAAAAATAACGGAAATTGCCCATGCAATCACATTGGCAGGCACGGTGTTTAGAAAGAGCAACCGGGTGAGGAGAAAATATACAAGATAGTTTACCGCTGTGGTAGCTGCACCCCAAAACAGATAGTCGATGATCTGGCGGTGTTTTTGAAAGAATGCCCTCATAGTAACGGCTCCTTATGATAGTATGCCCAGTATACCATAGATCAGCACACCTTTGCAATCCCGGTTTTTCCGATTGACAGCACTCCGGGGGTGTGGTAAACTGCAAGAAAGATTGGAGGGATTTGGATGTCTACTCTCGAACAGCAGATCGAAGGCGTTGTGGACGCCATTTTGGAAGACTACCGCCTTGACCGGGACATTGACCGTATGGAATATAAGCGTCAACCGGACAAGGATAAGATCATCGATATTGTGGAAAAGCTTCGCCGTGTTGTGTTCCCCGGCTATTTCCGGGATAAGACCTACCGGATTTACAATGCCAAGCATAATTTGAGCATTCTCATTGAAGATGTGATGTATAGCCTGACCAAGCAGGTATCCCGCGTCCTTCGCGGCGAAGGTGAAGCGGAAGAGCAGGCTGCAGAAAAAGCGCAGGCAATCTGCCTGGAGTTTTTCAGTAAAATTCCGGCAGTGCGTGCTGCGGTACAGACCGATCTGCAGGCAGCATACGACGGCGACCCCGCCGCCACCGGTATGGCAGAGCTGATCTTCTCCTATCCCGGCCTGTTTGCCATTACCGTATACCGGCTGGCACATGAGCTGTACTTGCTTAACGTGCCTATGATCCCCCGGATTATGACCGAATATGCCCACAGCACCACCGGTATCGATATCCACCCCGGCGCCACCATCGGCAAGTATTTCTTTATCGACCATGGTACCGGTATCGTTATCGGCGAAACCACGGTGATCGGTGAGAATGTAAAGATCTATCAGGGCGTGACCCTGGGCGGTCTGTCCACCCGCGGCGGTCAGAGTCTGCGTGGCAAGCGCCGTCACCCCACCATTGAGGACAATGTGACTATTTATGCCAATGCCTCTATTCTGGGCGGCGAAACGGTGATCGGGCACAACTGCGTTATCGGCGCAAACGCCTTTATCACAAAATCCATTCCCTGCTGCACCAGAGTCAGTATGAAAAATACAGAGCTGGAAATGCAGACCCGAGCCAATTGCCCCGGCTGCCAGAATCCCACTTGCGAATAAGAAAAGCCCGCATCTTGCGATGCGGGCTTCTTTTTTGTATTAGTCCTCAAACTCCAGAACGTCCTTGAAGCGATCCTTGAAAATGCCGTAAACAGCGGCGAGAATGTTTTCGTCTTCAACGGAGATGTAGTTCTCATTCTCCTCGTCCACAGGCTGAACTTCCAGAATCACGATCTCGTTGGACTCCTCGTCAGCGGGGATCAGGCACAGATACTCCTTGCCTTCGTACTCAATGCAATCCAGATACTCAAACTCGGTATCCACACCGTTTTCGTCGGTCAGGGTGATGATAGAGGATTCTTCCTCCTGCAACAGTTCCTTATCTTCCATGATAAAGACCTCCTTGTTTTGATTATAAACCAATTATACCCAACCGCAGAGGGACTGTCAACCGCAAAAAAGACCTCCCCGAATGGGGAGGTCTGATTTATGTTGGATTAGGCCTTGCCTGCGCAACCCAGAACGTTGATCAGCTTGTGACGAACGATCTCCTTGATGTTTGCACGAGCGGGCTTCAGGTACTCACGGGGGTCGAACTTGCTGGGCTCATCGTTGAAGAACTTACGGATGGTGCCAGTCATAGCCAGACGCAGGTCGGAGTCAATGTTGATCTTGCAGACGCTCATTGCAGCAGCCTTACGCAGCTGCTCTTCGGGAACACCGATCGCATTGGGCATCTTGCCGCCGTTGGCGTTGACCATAGCGACATAGTCCTGGGGAACGGAAGAAGAACCGTGCAGGACGATGGGGAAGCCGGGCAGACGACGGGTAACCTCTTCCAGAACGTCGAAACGCAGGGGAGGGGGAACCAGAATGCCGTTCTCGTTTACAGTGCACTGCTCGGGAGTGAACTTGTAAGCGCCGTGGGAGGTGCCGATAGCGATTGCCAGGGAGTCACAGCCGGTGCGTGCAACGAACTCCTCGACCTCTTCGGGACGGGTGTAGGAAGCAGC
>JAFYPO010000051.1 GCA_017547505.1 Oscillospiraceae bacterium
ACCACATTGGATTTGACGGAAATTCCGTACTTATCGGTGACCACACAGTAGACGGTACGACCGTTCTTGGCTGCTGCCATAGCGGTGGTATAGGTAGCGGTAGTCACAGAGGACTTGGAGTATGCAGTTGCGCTTGCGTTCTTAAAGTACCAGGTGTACTTCAAGCCGGTGCCGGTAGCCTTCAATGTGGTAGTGACAGTCTTGCCGTCGCCAGCCACTGCATTCTTGGGCTGGGTGGTGATCTTCACAGGGGTGCCCATGTACAGGGTTGCCACATTGGACTTGACGGTCTGGCCGTACTTATCGGTGACCACACAGTAAACCTGACGGCCATTGGCTGCAGACTTCATGGTGGTGCTGTAGGTTGCAGTGGTGGAAGAAGACTTGGTGTAAGAAGAAGCGCCGGGGTTCTTATAGTACCAAGTGTACTTCAAACCTTCGCCGGTTGCCTTCACCGTGGTGGTGACGGTCTTGCCGTTGGCAGCCGCATTGTTGGCAGGCTGGGTGGTGATCTTGGGCTTTGCAACCATGGACAGGGTCACAACGCTGGACTTTACGGAAGTACCGTACTTGTCGGTCACCACGCAGTAGACCTGGCGGCCGTCGCAAGCAGCCTTCATAGTTACATAGTAAGAAGTGCCGGTCAGGCTGGACTTAGAGAAGGAAGCTGCGCCCTTATTCTTAAAGTACCAGGTGTACTTCAAGCCGTCGCCGGTTGCCTTCAGGGTTGTCTTTGCCTGCTTGCCGTCCTGGACGGTCATGCTCTTAGGCTGGGTGGTGATCTTAGCGGGGTTGCCCATGTGCAGAGTCACCACATCGGACTTGACGGTGTTGCCGTACTTGTCGGTCACCAGGCAATAGACCTGACGGCCATTGGTGGTAGACTTCATAGTCACATAATACTCAGTGCCGGTGAGGCTGGACTTGCTCCAAGTGGTTGCGCCCTTATTTTTAATATACCAGGCGTACTTCAAACCTTCACCGGTAGCGGTGATCTTGGTAGTTGCCTTGGAGCCGCTGGGTGCTGCCGCATTCTTGGGTTGGGAGGTGATGGACATTCTGGAGAAGAACACCAATCTGTCCTGGAAAAACTCTTCGCATTCGATCTTTTCCACCTTATCCCAAGTAGAAGCATTTCCCTCGTAGTAGATAGTTTCCACAATGCCCATTTCGCCGCCGGACTGACGCTCGATCTTCTTCACAGATGCGGGGATCGTCAGGCTGTCCAGGCCATAGCAGTCATTCAATGCGCCTTTTTCGATTTCGGCGACTGTAGAGAGAATCTCAAATTTTCCGGTAATGCCAGAGGGAATATAAACAAGAGCGGTCTTATCTTTGCTGTAAACAGCGCCGTTTACACTTGTATAAGCAGTGTTGGTTGCGGCAAATGTCACAGACTCCAGGCTGGGACACATCTCAAATGCATCGGGCTCAAAGGCTGCATAGCCGGAACCGATGGTCACAGTTTCCAGTGTCAAGCAACCGACAAAGGCCCAGCCTTCAATTTCTTCAACGCCATTGCCGATCACAACGCTCCTCAGACCCTCGCAATAACCAAAAGCCTCTTCTGCAATGGTTTTTACGCTGTCGGGAATCGTCAAAGATTTCAGCTTCGTGCAGCAGTTGAAGGCATATTCGCCGATACTTTTCACATCTTTGCCCAAAGATACGGAAGTAACTTCAAACAAATTCATAAATGAGGAATCATCAATGGCAGTCACGCCGTTTTCCACCACAATGGCAACAATCTCGTCCCTGTAGGAATACCAGGGAGCGTCATTCCCATTCAGATCCATAGCACCGGTACCGCCGATGGTCAAAACACCTCTGCCATTCAGTTTCCAGGTTGCGTTCTCGCCGCAATAGCCGCCACGGCCGGCTGCGATCAGATCATCGAAATCGATGTCGCCGTCGTCAGCGCTGACCACATAGGGAGCGATCATCGCCACGCAACCCAGCACCAGGATCAGTGCCAGAAAAATCGTCAAAACACGGCGAAAAATCTTCTGATTCTTACTCATAACCATACCTCCTGTATTGAGTATTCTTTACTTAATTATTATACCAATCCCGACCCTTACTGTCAATAAAGGGACGGCTTTTCCACCCTTTGCACAAACCGGACCACGGTTTCTCAGCAGAATAGCACAAACCCGATCCGGCACAGACCGAATCGGGTTTTGTAATTCAGGTATGCAGCCCCAAATGCCGGAGCAATTCCTCTGTGGAAAGCACCTTTTCTTCCGTCATGTTGGCATTTGTCTGTAGTTCCTTTGCCGCCCGGGCAGAGCCGCCGTCAAAGAGGCGTTTGAACCAGCGGGCAACATGGCAAAACGGCAGCAGCCACTTCTGCTTTTCCAGTATCGGGAACTGGATTTTCATGGTGTCATAGGGCAAGAACAGCCGTGACAACACATAAGCAAAGCCCTTTTGATTTTGGGTATGCTTTACGGCGATTCGGTTTTCCACGCCGCCGTAATTGCCGCCGGAGAGAATATACTGCGCCAGCTGTCGGGAAATGGGATCGGCGTTTTTTCCGGAAAACCAGTGTTCACTTAAGTTTTCCGCGGCTTCGGCAAAGGCCAGCAGGCCGCCCTTTTGCAGAAGATCTTTTCGAGCATCTTCCTTGTAGAAAACTCTGTGGCGCAGCACCCAGATGTCCAAAAGCGGACGGATACCGCAGCCGCCGATCTCAAAATGCTTCGCCATGTGGGCAATATGATAGCAGTAGAACATGGCGTCGTCCAGCATCATATTGTACTGCTTCCCTTCTGCGGGAACGGCGGCTTCCCAGATAGACTCCAAGACCTTGGGCAACATGGAAAGCTCCGATTTCTCCAGGACAGAATAGTGCAGTTCCAGATGGACACCGCTGGGGGCATTCAGAGCAAGGTCGTGGGCGGTTTTTCCTCTGAGGGTATACTGCAGTTTTGTCTGCAAAAGCTCTGCCGCCCGATCCAAGTCCTCTTCGTGGACCAGAACATCGATATCACAGCTGGTACGCATCCAACCTTCGGGATACAGTCCCCGCAGCACCGCACCTTTCAGGGGCAGAAAAGGAATCTGACCTTCCTCCAAAACCGCTATGATTGATTCCTGCTCATGACTCAGCTGCACATAGCGGAACGTTGCCATCATCTGCTGTCTGCCGGCAATTTGTGCAACCGGTGTATTGCCGAAACCCAGTTTATTCAGGGCAATCCCCAACAGATGCGCAAGATCATATTTGGTTGCAAGGGCGCAGACTTTTTCCAGTGCCTCCGGGGTGCAGGCCGCACGCACTGCATCGTCCCCTGCCCAATCGCAAACTGCGACCCGCAGGAGCGCTACCAACAGCATTTCCGTTTCCACACCCTCACATCCTTTTCTGAATAGTATTTTAGTATTTTCTCCAGACCATCTTATCCACTACGCCGGTATAAGACTGGATCAGCTTGACCACCTTGGTGGAAACATTTTCTTCCACATAGTCCGGCACGGGAATGCCGTTGTCGCCCTCTTTCACCATCTCCACAGCAGTATCCACCGCCTGCAGCAGGCTCTTTTCATCGATGCCAGCCAGCACGAAGCAAGCCTTATCCAGGGCCTCGGGGCGCTCGGTGGAGGTGCGGATGCACACAGCCGGGAAGGGCTTGCCGATGGAGGTGAAGAAGCTGGACTCTTCGGGGAGCGTACCGCTGTCGGACACCACCGCAAAGGCATTCATCTGCAAGCAGTTGTAATCGTGGAAACCCATGGGTTCCTGACGATTCACACGCTTATCCAGCACAAAGCCGGAGGCCTCCAGACGGTTGCGGCTTCTGGGGTGGCAGGAGTACAGAATGGGCATATCGTACTTTTCTGCCATCTTGTTGATAGCGGTAAACAGAGAAGTAAAGTTCTTCTCGGTGTCAATATTCTCTTCGCGGTGGGCAGACAACAGAATGTACTTGCCCTTTTCAAGACCAAGACGCTTATGAATATCGGAAGCTTCGATCTTCTCCAAGTTGTTGTGCAGAACTTCCGCCATAGGAGAGCCGGTAACATAGGTGCGCTCCTTGGGCAGACCGTTATCGGCAAGATAACGTCTTGCATGCTCGGAGTAGCACAGGTTCACATCGGAAATGATATCCACAATACGGCGGTTGGTCTCTTCCGGCAGGCACTCGTCCTTGCAGCGGTTGCCGGCTTCCATGTGGAAGATGGGAATGTGCAGACGTTTTGCGCCGATGACAGACAGGCAGGAGTTGGTATCGCCCAGCACCAGCACAGCATCGGGCTGGGTCTCCACCATCAACTGGTAGGACTTGGCAATAATATTGCCCATGGTCTCGCCCAGATCCTTGCCCACAGCCTCCATGTACACATCGGGATCTTCGATCTGCAGATCCTTGAAGAACACGCCGTTGAGGTTGTAGTCGTAGTTCTGGCCGGTATGAGCCAGCAAGGTATCGAAATACTTGCGGCACTTATTGATGACCGCTGCCAGACGAATGATCTCCGGGCGAGTGCCCACGATGATCAGCAGCTTCAGCTTGCCGTTATTCTTGAAAGATGCCATAATCAGTCCTCTACTTTCTCGAAGAAGGTGTCCGGTTTACCCGGGTCAAATGCCTCATTTGCCCACATCAGGGTCACCAGATCTTCGGTAT
>JAFYPO010000052.1 GCA_017547505.1 Oscillospiraceae bacterium
GGCGTTGGCAATCTTAGCCGCCTGGATACATTCCTCGTCGGTGGCGTCCAGCTTGCCGTAACGGATATTCTCCATCACCGTGCCGGTGAACAGGTGGGTGTCCTGAAGCACCATACCCAAAGAGCGGCGCAGATCCGGTTTTTTGATCTTGTTGATGTTGATGCCGTCGTAGCGGATCTTGCCGTCGGCAATGTCGTAGAACCGGTTAATGAGGTTGGTGATGGTGGTCTTGCCTGCGCCGGTGGCGCCAACAAAGGCGATCTTCTGACCGGGGTGGGCATAGAGGGTCACGTCCTGCAGAACTGTCTTTTCCGGTACATAACCAAAGTCTACATTGAACATGGTGATGTCACCCTTCAGCTCGGTATAGGTAACGGTGCCGTCTGCCTGGTGGGGGTGTTTCCATGCCCAAATACCGGTATGCTCGGGACATTCTGTGAGGTTGCCGTTTTCGTCATGCTTGGCATTGACCAGGGTGACATAGCCTTCGTCAACCTCCGGCTCTTCGTCCAACAGGTC
This sequence comes from Oscillospiraceae bacterium, assembly GCA_017547505.1. Lineage (GTDB taxonomy): Bacteria > Bacillota > Clostridia > Oscillospirales > Oscillospiraceae > Faecousia. The sequence goes on from JAFYPO010000052.1 coordinate 520, forward strand.
AAAGATACGCTCCGCGCCGGCCAAAGCCATAACAATGGCATTGATCTGGTTGGAGATCTGGCCGATGGGCATATTGAACTTACGGCTCAGCAGCAGGAAGGCTGCCAGACCGCCCAGGTCCAACAGTTTGCCGCCGGAGGCGATGGCAACCGCGCCGCCCACAATGGCCAAAATGGTATACTGAATGTAGCCCAGATTGTTGTTCACAGGGCCCATCATGTTGGTGAAAGCGCCGGCCTTAAAGGCGTTCTTTCGCAGATTTTCGTTGATCTCGTTAAACTCGTTCTTGCAGGTATTCTCTCTGCAAAAGACCTTGACTACACGCTGGCCGTGGACCATTTCTTCCACATAACCGTTGACAGCGCCCAGAGATTTCTGCTGGCCGATAAAGAACTTGGCAGAGAACATAGCCACATTCTTGGTGATGATCATAATGCCGAAGGCGGTCAGCAGCACCACCAGGGTCAATATCCAGGAGGAGCTGATCATGTAGACAAGGACGGAGATCATGGTTGCCAGAGAACTGATGCAGTTGGGGAGCGCCTGGGTGAGCATCTGCCGCAGGGTATCGATATCAGAGGTGTAGCGGCTCATGACATCGCCGGCAGGGTGGGAGTCAAAGTAACGAATGGGAAGGGTCTGCATGTGGCGGAACATGTCGTCACGGATCTTCTTCTGGGTGCCCTGGCCTACCTTTACCATGAGAATGTTATACAGGAAGGTGGACACGATGCCTGACAGATAGATGATCGCCATGCGTACCAGGAATTTTACCAAGGGTGCAAAATTCGGGGCAGATTGCTTGGTAAGCGGCTGAATGTAATCGTCAATCAACGGCTCCAAAGAGGCGCTGGACATAGCAGAAGCCAAGGAGGAAACCAGGATACAAATGACCACAAGGATCAAAATGAATCGGTAGGGTTTCAGGTAGCTCAGCAGCCGGGCGAGGGTCTTTTTTGGGTTCTTGGCCTTGCGGCCGTCACCTTTCATGCGAATAGGGGGCATTATTCCTCGCCTCCTTTCACCTGAGAGTCGTAGACTTCCTTGTAAATTTCGGAGGTTTGGAGCAGATCGTCATGCTGACCCACGGCGACGATCTTGCCGCCGTCCAGTACCACGATCATGTCTGCGTCCTGCACAGAAGCCACGCGCTGAGCGATGATCAGCTTGGTAGTACCGGGAATTTCCTCTTTGAAGGCCTTGCGGATCAAAGCGTCGGTGCGGGTATCCACCGCGGAGGTGGAGTCGTCCAAAATCAGGATCTTGGGCTTCTTAATAAGGGCGCGGGCAATGCAAAGGCGCTGCTTCTGACCGCCGGACACATTGGTACCGCCCTGCTCAATCTGGGTATCGTAGCCGTCGGGGAAGGAGGTGATGAAATCATGGGCGCAGGAAAGCTTGCAGGCATGTTCCATCTCCTCGTCTGTGGCGTCGGGCTTGCCCCAGCGCAGGTTGTCCCGGATCGTGCCGGAGAACAGAGTGTTCTTCTGCAGCACCATAGCCACCTGATCCCGGAGAGCGTGAATGTCATAGTCCCGGACGTCCACACCGCCCACCTTCAAGCTGCCTTCGGTGGCATCGTACAGGCGGGGGATCAGCTGCACCAAAGTGGACTTGGAAGCGCCGGTACTGCCTAAGATGCCGACGGTAGCGCCTGCGGGGATATACAGGTTGATTTTGTCCAAAGCATTTCTGCCGGCTGTTTCGGAGTAACGGAAGGATACATTTTCAAAGTCGATAGAACCGTCCTTTACCTCGGTAATCGGGTTTTCGGGGTTTTTCAGGGCGGGTTCTTCTGTGAGGATCTCGTAAGCGCGGCGCATAGGCTCCCGGCTCATGGTGAACATGACAAATACCATGGACATCATCATAAGACCCATCAGGATCTGGCTGGTGTATGTAAACATGGTGGCCAGACTTTCTGCGTCCAATTCACCGCCTACCACCAGCTTGGCACCCAGGAAGGAGAGGGCGATAATGGTGGTGTAAATAGCAAACTGCATGAGAGGATTGTTGAAAGCCATAATCCGCTCAGCCTTGGTGAAGAACTTGTAAATAGCGTCGGAGGTGTCGTTGAACTTCTCCATCTCCTTCTCTTGCCGTACAAAGGACTTGACCACCCGGACACCGTGGACATTTTCCTGCACCACATTGTTGAGCCGGTCGTAAGTTTTGAACACCTTTTCAAAGATGGGGTGTACCAACCGGATCAGGGAAATAAGACCCACCGCCAGCAAAGGCAGCACAATGCAGTAAATCAAAGACAGCTTGGGGCTGATGTCGAAAGCCAGGATCAAAGCCATCACCACCATCACCGGGGTGCGGAAGATCATACGGATCGACATCTGGAAGGTCATCTGCAGAGTCGCCACATCAGAGGTCAGGCGGGTAACAATGGAAGATGTGGAGAACTTATCGATGTTTCTGAAGTCGAAAGTCTGTACCTTGGCAAACATGTCGTGGCGCAGATTCCGGGCAAAGCCGGTACTGGCGTAGGCTGCAAAGAAAGCAGAGGCCACGCCGAACAGCAAACTGCACAGAGCGCACAGCGCAAGCAAGCCGCCATATTTCCAGACGGCGGGCATGTAGCCGGGGGTAATACCCTGACGCAGCAATTCCCGGAGTACCAGAGGAATGAGAACCTCCATGGTAACTTCACCGATCATGCAAAGGGGAGAACCCAGGGCTGCCCATTTGTATTCCCGGACAGAGCGGGCAAGGCGTTTGATCATAAGAAAAAACTACCTCCTTTTCCAAAAGATATTATTTCCTATAATTTTATATGTATCCGGGGTCAAATGCAAGACCCCACGAAAAAAGTTTACAAATTGTGCAGCTTCTCGTTGATACGGTCTGCAGGGGTGGCTCTCCCGGCTGACTCCACATGGGAAAACTTGACAGCCCCAGAAAGCATAAAGTATAATAATTATAATGGGGTTGCTGTAATAGGAGGTGCTGTATTATGAAACAAACAGCAGGTGTCGCGTTAGCTGTCGTAATGTTGTTGTCTTGTGTATTCCTATGCGCCTGCAAGGGAGAAAGATATCAGTGCGATCTTTGCAAAGCATGGTATGATGACGGCCAATGCCGCAATTATTTGGTGCCGGAAGCAAATGTTGATGTGTTGCTCTGTCCCGATTGCTATGAACAGCAACCGACAGCAGAAGATATTTTGAATTAGCGCATAAATAGAGGTGATAGCGGTGAAAAAGAAACGGCAAATTGCAGTGTGTGTAATTTTTGTGTTTGTGACTGCTGTTATGATTTCTTGTCTGGGATTGATCCTTGGAGGGACGCCGGTCTCGATTCCTTGTTTTGCTGTCGATTCGCAGGGTCGTGTTTATGTGGGCGGTCAGGACAATATTGAGGTGTACAATAACGGGTTTCTTGAAAGGACAATCAAACCCAAAACCTCCCGCGGTTACATGTTTACAGTGTTGGAGAACGATACGATTTTGCTTTCAACATCAACTGTGGTGTATGCTATGGATCTGTCAGGAACAGTGACAGATTCCTGGGAGGACAAAGGCGCAGATACATACAACAAAATACAGTATGGGAAGAAAC
>JAFYPO010000005.1 GCA_017547505.1 Oscillospiraceae bacterium
ATCGGCCGCGTGCTGACCATCGACGAGCTGTTCGAAATGGGTTACAAGGCTGTGTTTGTTGGTTCCGGCGCAGGTCTGCCCATGTTTATGAATATCCCCGGCGAGAGCCTGAAGGGCGTTATGTCCGCCAACGAATACCTGACTCGTACCAACCTGATGAAGGCTTACGACGAGAACTACGATACTCCCATTATCAAGTCCAAAGCTGTGGCTGTGGTCGGCGGCGGTAATGTTGCTATGGACGCTGCCCGCTGCGCAATGCGTCTGGGCGCTGAGCATGTGTATGTTGTCTACCGCCGTGGTGAGGCTGAAATGCCCGCCCGTCTGGAAGAAAAGCACCATGCAAAGGAAGAGGGCATCGAGTTCAAGACTCTGTGCAACCCCATCGAGATCGTGGGCGACGAAGACGGCCGTGTTTGCGGCATGAAGTGCATTCGTATGGAACTGGGTGAGCCTGATGCTTCCGGCCGCCGCCGTCCCATCGAGGTTCCCGGCAGCGAGTTCATGCTGGAGGTTGACACCGTTGTCATGTCCCTGGGCACCAGCCCCAACCCCCTGATCCGCTCCACCACTCCCGGTCTGGAGACCAACCGCAAGGGCTGCCTGATTGTCAACGAAGACGAGATGACCACCCGCGAAGGCGTGTTCGCCGGCGGTGACGCTGTTACCGGTGCTGCTACCGTTATCCTGGCCATGGGCGCAGGTAAGAAGGGCGCAGCCGCTATCGACAAGTTCCTGAACAAGTAATTTCCACTAAATAAAACCAGCACCGTCAAAAGACGGTGCTGGTTCTTTTTTATTGTCTTTCCGGCAGGAACATGGGGGTCAGTTTCGGCTTTTGGAATACCTGAATCAATCGGTCGCACTTCACTAAAAATGCGTAGTAAATATTATAGCCGCAGCCGTGCATAGACTCCACATTGCCCATACCCTTTGCCAAAATCACATCGGCGCTGTTTATGGCCTCTTTACATTCCGCGCTCACTCTATGAAGGGGTGTGCCACCCACATTGGTGCCATTATCGATCACAGGGAAGGTAATCCCTACCGCTTCCGCATCTTCCCGCAGCGCATCGTTAAAAGCAGGCTTTCCGCGAACACAGAAAACGATCTCCAGATGGGGATATTTCCTGTGTAGCTGCTGCGCCAGCACATTGTCAAAAGCAATTTCGCCGGCATTGTCCGTTAAATACAAAAGCTTTTTACCCGCTTCCAGTTCCTTGCAGAATCGGGCATAGGTTGCTTTGTCCAGCTCCAGCTCTGTGGCTCTGCTCAGAAGATTGTCCAGATCCTCAAAATTTACTTCGCCCTGCAAGGCAGAAAAATCAATATAGTTTGCCATGGTGCTGTACTGCAACGCAGCATATACAGGATCTTCCGCTGCCTCCACGGTCTTGCGAACACCATCGATCCGTTCCATAGCGAACCGGTTGGAAAACTCCTTTTCCCCCTTCAGCCGGTCGGGACCCACATGGTAGATCCGGCGGAGCAGATCTTCTGCCAGCGCGCCAAACTGAGTGGAGTCCAGATCTTTCGGTGCGCTTGCCAGCTCCTGCAGCATGCGTTTGGCAAACATGGTCGCTTGCTCGTCCGTACCCAGACTTCTTGCCAGCGCCAGTTTTTTGCGCAATTGGCACTCATAGCAAATGCTGTTCATGGAAACGCCATAGGCCATATTTCAATCCTCCCTCAGCAGTTCCATGGCACGGGTCAGAAGTGTCGGATCGTTACTGCTGTTTTCCATTTGAATTTCACCGGGACCGGTATGCAGAAGACCCGCTTCTTCCAGTCGCCGCTTCGTCTCCCTTGCAGTACCGGCGCCGCCGTCCAGAATTTGGGTGTTCAGCAGCTTTCCGATCACATTTGCCGCAAAGGGATAGTGGGTGCAACCCAAAACCACCGCGTCCAGCTTGTTCTTATAGGGAGAAAGGATCGGCTGCAAGTAGGCTTCGATCGCTTCGTCCGTTGCACCGGCTTCAATAAGCGATACCAGCTCCGGCGCAGAAATGGAAATGATCTGTTCTTCGGAAAAGCGCTCCAAAAGGTGATTGAACTTTTCCTCCCGCAGGGTCACCGGTGTGGCCATGACGCCGATGGTGCCACCATGGCAGCGATCCGCCGCCAGCTTCACCGCAGGTTCAATGCCCACAATGATGGTATCGGGATATTTTTCCCGCAGATCCTTAATCGCCGCAGCGGTGGCAGTGTTGCAGGCAACCACCAGGGCTTTTACGTCACGGGCAAGCAGCATGTCCGCAGCTTCCAGGGTGAGCGCCCGAACCTCCTCGGTGGTCTTTGCACCGTAGGGGGCATTGGCAGAGTCTCCGAAATAGAGGTACTGCTCCTGAGGCATTAGTTTACATAACTCTTTCAGCACACTAATGCCGCCCACGCCGGAGTCAAATACTGCGATATATTCATTTTTGGTGTGCATAACATCACCAACTTCTCTGTAGTTTTCCTTATTGTATCAAAAACCGCCCCCGGTTGCAAGGCAAAATCCTGCGCCCTGCCGCATAGATTGTCCCGGGAGGGATTTTATGCGAAGAAGAGACCTTATGATACTGGCAATCGCGGTGACATTTGCCGCAGTTTTGGCTCTGTCACAGCTGGCAAGCGTCGCGCTCCCCACCGGCTCCTGGGGACTTAGCTTTCAGCAGGAAGGCCAGACCCCCATCGGTCCGGCAGGAAGCGATATGCTGAAAAATGTTGACGCCGCCTATGTGGGCAACACAAAAGAGAAGGTGCTGTATCTCACCTTTGATGCCGGGTACGAAAACGGCAGCACCGCAAAAATTCTGGACACGCTGAAAGAACACAATGTAAAAGCCGCCTTTTTCCTGGTGGGCAACTACATAGAGAAAAATCCGGATCTGGTGCGCAGAATGGTGGAAGAAGGCCATATTGTTGCCAATCACACCATGCACCACCCGGACATGAGCAAGATTTCCGACAAAGACGCCTTTTCCAAAGAACTGACAGATTTAGAAACTCTTTTCCGGGAGACCACCGGAAAAGAGCTGCCGAAATACTACCGCCCGCCCCAGGGGATCTACAGCGAAAAGAATTTGCAGATGGCAAAGGAATTGGGCTACAAAACCGTTTTCTGGAGTCTTGCTTATGCTGACTGGAACAACGACGCCCAACCCACCAAAGAGCAGGCCTTTCAAAAGTTGCTCCCCCGCACCCACAACGGCGCGGTAATTCTTTTACACTCCACTTCCAGGACAAATGGGGAGATTTTAGGGGATCTTCTGACCCATTGGAAAAACGCCGGCTACCGATTCGATACCATCGACAAATTA
>JAFYPO010000053.1 GCA_017547505.1 Oscillospiraceae bacterium
AGTATGAAGGTGTAACCCTGCTGCGCCTGGATGACCCTACCGGAAAAGCCGGCAATCCCGTAAAAAACCGGGCAGAAAAGGCCAATAAATGGGGCGCGGATTTCCTGCTGGAAATTCACCACAATGCCGGTATCAATCTGGGAAAAGGCGGTGGCATTGTGGCCTTTTCCTGCCGGGACAACCCCTATCGAGATGCTATCTATAATGCCTGCATTGCCGCCGGTGGCCTGAAGGGCAACCGGGCAAACCCCAAGCAGACAAAGGCCTACACCATCTTACAGACATTCCAAGGTCCGGGCGTGCTCATGGAGTACGGCTTTATGGACTCTAAAACCGATGCTCCGGTGATCCTTACGGAAGCCTATTCTAAACTGGTGGCCTATGCCACCATGGAGGCCATCGCCAAGGTGGCAGGCCTTGTGAAAAAGACAGCCACCTGCACGGTGAAACTGCCTATCCTTACAAGGGGGCAAACAGGGGAGAGTGTCCGGGTGCTGCAGAGTTTGGTGGGCTGCGAAGCTACCGGTAAGTTTGGCGTGATTACGGAGCAGGCGGTGCAGGCATTCCAAAAGGCCAAGGGTCTGACACCCAGCGGAAAATGCGGAGAAAAGACCTGGCTGGCGCTTTTGGGGGTGACGGCATGACAGAATCCATTTTTGTGGCGCTGATCACTGGCGGCATGTCCCTTTTGGGCGTGGTGGTCACCTGTATGGCCACTGCCCGGAAATCGGAGAAAAGCGCTGCGGTAAATCAGGCGGTGACCGATACTAAGCTGGACGAGCTGACCAGGGAAGTGCGGCTACATAATGATTTTGCCCATAGGATCCCTGTGATTGAGGAGCAGATCAAGGTGGTCAACCATCGCCTGGCGGATTTGGAAAACCGCTAAAACTGTAGGGCGGGGGCTTGCCCCCGCCGAATGGGGAGAAAAATATGAAAAACTTTTTAGAAAAGTTGGGTGATCTTTTGAAGGTCAAAACCATTGTGACCTTGGTGGTCATTTCCGTATTTGCAGCGCTCAGCCTGCGGGGAGACATTCAGCCGGATAACGTCATGATCGTCATTTCTATGGTGGTTTCCTTCTACTTTGGCACCCAGCACGAGAAAAAAGCATAAAAACCGGTCGGGCAGATGTATTTCTGCCCGATTTTCGTTCTTTTTCTACCGATATATACTTGATTATTGGAAAGAGTTTTACTATAATATATGATAGAAAAAATTGCGGAGCGATGTGTCCTGGAAAGGGAGGCGCATACTCTGTCGTTTTCAAAATACATATTATTTATTGGAGGTCCTACTTATGAAAATGCCCGTAACTCCCCAGAAGCTGGCAACTTATCTGGATACCCACCTGGAATGTGACTGCGGTCACGAGCACTATGCATCTTTGAAGGCCGTTAAGGTCGGTGAGGGTGCGCTGAATGAGCTGCCCGCTCTGGTTCGTGAACTTGGCTTCAAGCACCTGTACCTGATTGCCGATACCATCACCAACAAGATCGCCGGTGAGCGCACCATGGAGATTTTGAACAATGCCGGTATCAAGGCTACCATCCGCGTTCTGACCCATGCCGCTTTCGACGAGGCTACCGTGGGCGAACTGCTGATCCACAAGCCCGCTGACTGCGATGTCTGCGTTGCTGTGGGTACCGGTTCTATCAACGATATGACCCGCTTCTTCAGCTTCCGCTGCGGTCTGCCCTTCATCACTGTGGCTACCGCTGCTCCCATGGACGGCTTTGCATCTTCCATCGCCGCTCTGAATGTTGAGAATCTGAAGACCACCTTCCCCGCACAGCCCCCCACGGCTATTATCGGCGACACCGACATTCTGAAGAATGCGCCTTACTCCATGATCGCTGCCGGTCTGGGCGACCTGCTGGGCAAGTTCACCTGCCTGTGCGACTGGAAGCTGGCTAAGATCATCATTAACGAGCATTACTGCGCTAATATCGTGAACCTGACCGAGGACTGCGTCCAGAACGTTCTGGCCGGTGCTGACAAGGCGAAGGATCGCGATCCCAAGGTGATCGGCGAGATCATGGAAGGCCTGGTTCTGGCAGGTGTCTGCATGTCCCTGGCTGGCAACTCCCGTCCCGCTTCCGGCTGCGAGCACCATATGTCCCACTACTGGGAGATGATGTTCGAGCAGGCACATAAGCGTCCCGCTCCCCACGGCATTCAGGTCAGCGTTGCTACCGTTCTGGTGCTGAAGCTGGTGGAAGCTCTGCTGAAGAGAGATATCGACTTTAACGCTGCCCGCGCAAAGGCAAAGGCATACGACCGCGCTGCATGGGAAGCAGAAATCAACGCTGCTTACGGCCCTGCTGCTCCCGGCGTTATTGCTATGGAGAACAAGGCTAAGAAGAACGACATCGAAGGCTGCCTGGCTCGCATCGACGCCATCGAAGCTAACTGGGAAGAGATCAAGGGCCTGCTGGCAGCACTGCCCGAGTCTGAGAATGTGGCAAACCTGCTGAAGGGCCTGAGCGCTCCTGCTACTCCCGCCGAGATCGAGGTGGAAGGCGAAATGCTGAAGCGCACCTTCCTGTACTGCAAGGAAGTCCGTGACCGCTACACCATCTTCCAGCTGGCATGGGATCTGGGTCTGCTGGACGAACTGTCTGACGAAGTAATCGCTTCTCTGTAAGGAGGACTACATATGGACGCAACGAACATCAAACTGGACGGCAATAAGATCAAGCTGATCGCTTTTGACCTGGACGGTACCCTCTCTCAGCACAAGACCCCCATCTCCGATGAGTGCCGTGAGACCCTGTATGCGCTGGCAGCTAAGTACAAGCTGCTGATGTCCGGCGCAGGTATGTGCATGCGTATCTTCAACCAGATGGGCAAGTTCCCCATCGATGTGCTGGGCAACTACGGCATGCAGTACGGCGAGTACAATGCCGAAACCGGCGAACTGGAGATCAAGTTCGACAATGTTCTGCCCTGCGACAAGGAGAGCGTGGACGCTCGTATCACCATGATGCGTGAAAAGTACGGCTTCACCGAGTACGCCGGCAACAACGTAGAGTTCCACTCTTCCGGCTGTGTTACTTTCCCCCTCTTGGGTACTAAGGCACAGCAGGCTGATAAGCTGGCATTCGACCCCGATCGCAGCAAGCGCCGCGCATTCTACCAGGACGTGATCGATACCTTCCCCGAGTACAACGTATTCGTGGGCGGCTCTTCCTCCTTCGATATGGCTCCCATGCCCTTCAATAAGGCATACGCCCTGAAGAAGTACTGCGACGAGCGCGGTATCAAGTATGAAGAGGTTGTTTACTTCGGTGACGACTACGGCTGGGGCGGCAACGACGAGTCCGTGTACCTGTCCGAAATGAACTTCATCTGCATCGACAATTACGAAGACTTCCCCCGCATTGCAAGGGAGGCATTGCTGTGAGCGTTTGGACACAGAGCAGAGAAAACGTATGGGTAGCTGCCCACAGAGGTTTTTCTGAAAAGTACCCCGAAAATACCATGGAGGCCTTCAAGGCCGCTGTGGAACTGGGCGTAGACCAGATCGAGACCGATGTGCGTATCACCGCTGATGGCGAGCTGGTTTTGCACCACGATGCAACCCTGGATCGTACCACCACCGGCACCGGTCTTGTAAAAGATCACACCCTGGCGCAGCTCCGGGAACTGGATGCCGGTATCAAGAAGGGCGAAGAATTCGCCGGTTACAAGATCCCCACTTTTGTGGAGTTCATGGACTGGATGAAGACCCTGCCTGAGACCATGACCATCGACATCGAGCTGAAGGAATACACCCATGTGGACGAGCAGACCGCATACGATGTGGCTGACCGTGTGCTGAAGATGGTGGACGAGTACGGTTTCACCGACCGCATCGTCATTAACTCCTTCGATGGCAAGCTGAACGAGTACATTGCTAACAAGTACGGCAACAAGTACCGTCAGCATGTATTCCTGCCCATTTCCAAGCTGTTTAACCGCATGGAGCGCAATCCCTACACCTTTGCTTACTGCGCATGTGTGTACGGTTTCGAAATGAAGGATTACGACTTCCTCCGTGCTTATAACGTACAGCCTTGGGTCGGCGCCAGCGTCCGTGACGAGGAGCGGATCGGCAAGGCCATCGAGTGTGGCGCTGTGCTGATCACCTGCAACAACGTTGACGAAGTCCTGGAGATCCTCCGCAAGAAGGGTCTGCATAAGTAAAACAAAATCCTCCGTACTTTCGTACGGAGGATTTTTGTTATATCCGGGAAAACGCATAAAAACAGTCACCCCCGGAGCTGTACCTCCGGGGGTGAACATGGGAAATTACGATTAGAAACCTAATACGAGTTCGGGGGTATAGTACAACTTGTTTACACCGCGGGTGATCTGTTCCTCTTTGCCGTCACGCCAGCAGAACAGAGTGTAGGTGCCGTCACTTTCCCGGTCGTCCAGATACAGCACACTGCCGTCCGGTGCGATATTCCAGCAATAATAGAAATCATCTTGATTAGTGAAATCAACGACGATCTTTTCTGCTTTCTTGCCGTCGTGAATATACATGGCGTTATCGGTGAAGTAGACCAGACGATCGGGGCCTGTTATCAGGAAGTAATGGGAAACATCACGAGCCAAGCGTTCTTTTCCAAGATACAGATCAAAGGTGCGGGAATTTTCATTGTAGTCTTTGAAGTAGATAGGCTCACCGTCAAAGAAAGCTCGCCCTTTGAAAATTGCTTCCTCTGCATACAATTCTGCTTCGCCTGCGGTTTTCTTGGTCAGGTTGATGGGAATGCGGTACAGGTCGGGGTCTGTTCCGTCACTTTTCATGTCATAATAGTAGCCGGCGCTACCATCGTCGGCAAAGAAAAAGTTGAACCTAGCTTCTGCTTCCGGCAGATCCACGGGGATCACCTTATCCCGGATCACCATGAAATCCCCGTCTTCTTCCCGTAGGAATGTAGCCGCGCCTGCGCCACTGCAGGTGCCCCAACAGGATTTTGTTTCAATGTCCAGCACATGGATACTTTTTTCTCCGTCATAGTAGTAAACAGCGCTGTCACTGATATAATGGAATTCCTCGGAACAAGAAGTCCGGAGAAGTGACACATCTTCCGCGATCAGCTGCGCCTCTTCTGCACCGACTTTTTTGTAAATGGAGTAACCATCTTCGTAATTGCCGGGGAACCAGTAAAAGGTATTCATGTCCTCACTGATATAGGACAGCTTTGCCGAAGTCTCGCCAAGATCTACCGTTTCTTTTTCTACGGTGTTGCGGCACAGGTGATTGTCCTCGTCAAAGAACAGGACGGTTTTGCCGTCTTCCGAAAACTGAAGAGTAAATGAGGGATTGATGTCGGCGATGGTTTCCCGGTCTTCTTTTTTGATATTGTATCGGCAGAGGGAATAGGTGTCGCCTTCCTGCGCGACATAGGTAACCAGATTGCCGTCATCGGTGGTAGCAAAGCCTGAGCCCCGTGCGAAATTCTTATCGATCCTCCAAGGGGAAGGATTCTTGTCCGTCAGATCCAAATAGTAAAGACCGCCATCTTCGTTTGTGGTCTCATATAAAGGATCCAGAGTAGGAATTCGGAGGAAGAGATATTTTTGGTTTTTGGAAACATGGACAAAATGGCTGTCCTCTAGCTTGTTGCTCAAATTCAAGGTTTTGCCGTCACTTTTTAAGGAGGTGTAATACAATTCACCATCTTTTTCATAGAGGGCATAGGCCGGTGCCTTCTCTCTACCAAAGACCAGCAGGAGCACAGCTATAACTGCGATCACCGCCACCGCCGCAGCGGCGATACCGGCAAAGAGGAACGGTTTTTTGGAACGCTGCTTGGGGGGTTCGGGAACGGCTTCCTCTGCTGCAGGCTGGGCGGGCATTTCCTCGACTGCAGGTGCGGACACTTCCTCTGCCTTGGGCGCAGGAGGTGTTACCGCTGCAGGCTTGGGTGCGGGAATTACCGCCGGCGCGGGCTTGGGAGCAGGCTGGGCGGTCATGGACGCGCCGCAACCCTGGCAGAATTTCATTTTGGAATTGTTCTTCTTACCGCAAACAGGGCAGAGACGGAAGGTCTCCAAAGCAGTGCCACAGTTGTCGCAAAATTGTGCGCCTTCCCGCAGCTCGGCTTTGCACTGTGGACAGCGGCGAGGGGCATTGGTCTTTTGACCGCATTTATCGCAGAATTGCGCGCCGTCTCGCAAGGTATTGCCGCATTGGGTACAAAATGCCATAGTTCTCTCTCCTTCAAAGGATTTTCTTTTATTATAGGTCATTTCTTTTTGTAAATCAAGGAAAAATCCTGCCCCTACAATGCCGTTTGCAATGAAAACGCTCCCCTTACACAAGGGGAGCGTTGTATTTGTTATACACCTTTGCGGTGGAGAATATAGGAGTAGAGCATGGGGATCAACGCCATGACCAAGACGATGGGCAAAGAAATCCAAATCTTACCTAAAAATGCGGTAGCCATGATCAAAATACCGCCGATTACCCAGAGAATACCGGCAAAGCGGTGGGTCTTGTTCCAGTTTTCCTCACTGTTGAGTGTCCAGGGAATCTTGATGCCGATGGTGTAATTCTGCTTACACTTGGGCATGTAGTTGCCGATGATGGTAAAAATCAGACCTATGAGCACAGGCAGAATTACCTCGACGCGCACCTGCTTACCCAAAGCCGCCGCATAGGTGATGGCAAAGAGCACGATAGACAGCACAGGAATGATCCAAAGCACCAAATGCAGCACCTTTTCGGGGTGGTTTGCCTTCTTGGGGTCGGCAGACGTTCCTAAGGCGCACAGCCACTGGGCTGCCAGCATAATACCGGGCAGACCGAACACGGCAAAGGCCTTGCTGCCCCAGCCGTCCACTACGCCTTCCGCGTTCCAGTGGATAGGCATTTTCTCCGGCAGCTTGTTCCAAAGGAGCAAACCGGCCACAATGGGAAGTAAAGTTATAATCGATGTGATCAGTAAGGTTTTCCAGTGCTTCTTAATCATTTTCCTTCTCCTTTCAAACCGGTGAGCCATAGCATGACTTCCTCCAAAACGGAGGCGTTCAGCTCGTAATAAATAAATTTGCCTTCCCGGGTGTCCCGGATCAGATCTGCTTCCTTGAGAACGGACAGATGCTTGGAAACCGCCGCACCGCTGACAGGGAAGTGCTCCCCAATTTCACCGGCAGACAGCCGGCCGCCCTTTAGCATACCCAAAATTTCTCTGCGAATGGGGTCGGACAGGGCCTTCATGGTATTTTGCAAACCCACGGTATCGCCTCCTTATTTAACTCTTTGGTTAAATATAGAATACCACTCCCAATCGCGTCTGTCAATAGTTATTTAACCCAAAAGTAAAATGTTTATTTGTTGCAATTCTTAAGAAAGAGGAGTACAATGAAAAAAGAAATTTTCTGGAGGTGGCAGCAATAAAAAAGAACTATCACTGGTTGATTGCAGCGGTTTTGTTGCTGCAACTGTTTTTAATTGGCGGCATCTACAATAATCTGTCCAATCTGTTTCTGCTGCCGGTAACGGAGAGCTTGCAGATCAGCCGTAGCAGTTTTTCTCTGGCAGTGAGCGTGAAGGGACTATGCGCATTTATCAGCACATTCTTTTCTGGCGCGTTGCTCCATCGGTTTGGCTACCGGAAAATGGTGACCTTTTTGATGATTACAAACGCCATCGGTCTTTTGATCATGGCCACTAGCAAAGATTTGGTCACCCTGGCCATCGGTCTTGGCCTTTTGGGTCTGGGCGACGGTATCTGCCTGAGTGCAGGACCTCCCCGATTGGTTCGCCATTGGTTCCATAAGCACCAGGGTCTGGTGCTGGGTTGTATTTCCGCAGCTACGGGTCTTGGCGGCAGCGCGTTGTGCTTTTTGTTTTCCGGGATCATTGAAAGCAGTGGCTGGCAGAGCGCATTTGTTGTCAGCGCAGTACTGTTTTCTGTGATGACGGTATTGCTTTTTGTTGTAGTTCGCAACCAACCGGAAGAATTGGGTCTGAAACCATACGGCGAAGGCCAGTATGCACACAAAAAGCAGGAAAGTCCGACCCGGAAATGGTCAGGTTTCTCTTGGGAGCAGCTGCTGCGCAGACCTGCGTTTTACCTGCTGCTGTTGGGAAGTTTTCTGGCTTGCTTTTGTACCTACGCCCTCTCCCAAACAGTAGTTCCGCACCTTAGGAGTATCGGCTATTCCAACGCCCAGGCGGTTTCCGTGCAGAGCGTCCTGATGCTGGTACTGGCAGGCACAAAGCTGGGCTTTGGCGCACTCAGTGACCGCATCGGCGGCAAACGGATTACTATGCTCTGTCTGGGCAGCATGGCGTGTAGCCTTGGAATCATGGCGATTTGGCAGAATATTTATGCTGTTTGGGTTTCTGTGATTCTGTTAGCTTGCGGATTGCCTTTGACCATGCTGACCGTGCCACTTCTGGTGCCGGATCTGTTTGGCTACCGGGGACAGACCATGGCAGTGGGTGTTTTGATGTCCACGGCATCTTTGGCCAGCATGACTGCACCGGCTATCACCAATGCGGTGTATGACAAATTGGGTACTTACCGTCCTATGTTCGCTGTAGTGGCGATGGTTGCTGTGGGACTTATGGCGCTGTACGGCGTGATCTACCTTATGGTAAGCCGTGACAAAAAGAAGCTTTGCGTGTAAGAAAATCCCCGATGCGATTGCATCGGGGATTGTTTTTTAATCCAGCCAAATAGGATTGGAGAGTGCTACGGTGTGGCCGTCGCTTTCGTTGAAGATCTCCACCCGATAGAACATTCTCTTTTCAGCGGGGAAGGCAATCTCCATAGGCTCGCCGTAGAATTCCTTGGCATAGGCAAGACCCTTGTCCGTATACAGCCGGAAGGAGTACACCGTATCGTCTTTGTAGTGGGCTTTGTGGAACTGACCCACACGAACCAGCAAGGTCTTTCCGGGGGCGTACGCAGTGACAGAACCCATGGGGGTGTCACCCAGACACATCTGGATACCCACCGCACCGGCGGTGCAATCGCCCAGACGGATACGGTTGAAGATGTTGGTACTGTGGTGCTTTTCCGCATACACCGCGGTCATGGCGCGGTTGGAGACCGGGCCGTGGGAGTCGGAGCTGCCGTGGGTGCGGATCCGCTTACCCATAGCAAGAAGGGTCATCCAAAGCTCCCGGTTCTGCCGTGTGCCGAAGGACTCCGGCGCGCCCTGTACGGTTTCCAGAGGAACGAGATCGGAGAAATAGTAATCCATGGGATCTTCGGAAACCAGCAGCTGCTTGGGGTGTGCGTGGGAGAGAAGTCCGCCGATGCTGTAAACATACTCTGCGATCTCACACAGCTGCGCTCTGGTGGGGTTGATGTACTGGTAAGTGCCGTCCACGCCGCCGGTAAAACCGTACTGGGGGAACTGTGCCATGACCTTCTCAAAACCCGTCTTATCCGGGAAGATCATGGTGTAGTGGAGCTTTCTCTGGAGCGTAGGTCTGTCGCCGTCCTCCAGCACCGTACCCGGCTCTGTGCCGCAGATGAGATATTCTTCGTCCCACTCCGGCAGGAAGAAATGGCGCTGCTGCTTGTGATCCACAATGGCGGCAAAGTCCATGCCCAGCTCCTTCATGCGGGGAACATAGTCTGCAAGGGGCGTCTGGCCGTCGCTGGTGCCGCCGGAATTGGAGTGGCAGTGGAAGTCGCCGTAGTAGCAGGTGCGGCCTTCGTACAGCTTGTCCAGGGGCGCAAAGTCCGCCTCCACAGGTGCGTGGGGATCGACTACAGGGTAAGGCTTTTCGGGGTTTACGGTGATCCGTCGACCTTGTTCTTCTTCCCAAAGACCGGAGAAACCTTCATAAGTGGTGTTTTCCATAGAAACGCCGGAAAGATCACCGCCCAAAGTCATGGCGGGGGCATAGGGACTGCCGGCAAAGTGGCAATTTTCCACACGGAGGGTGCTGCCCTCCGCAAGGGTCATATTCACCGCGCTGTCGCTCTCCGGCACAAAATTCAAAAACTGACAGCCTTCCAGCAGCACATCTACCTTCTCGGTAGCGTTCAGGGTCAGACCGCGAATGCTCTGGGCATTTTCAAAAATGCAATTTCGGACCGTCATGGCGGAAAGCGCGTTCTTGGTGGTGCGGGCATAGTTCACAAGACCCAAGAATTTCTTGGTATCTGCCATATAAAGCTTATCTATCAGCAGTTCACCGCAAACAATATGCAAAAGCTTGCCCTCGTTGCCCATGGCGTCCATGTTCACGCAACGGCAATCGGTGATTTCCACGGTGCGATGGCCGTTGAAGCCGGCAGGAACGAGGATGTTCTCGTCGGGGAACACTGCGTCCAGAATGCAGTTTTTCACGACCAGACGCACATCATTACCTGCAGCACGCTCGTCGTACAGCCGGGTGCGCAGGGTCAGACCGTCAAAAACGAATGCGCCGTCCAGTTCGCCCTTGATGCACAGCTTGCCGAAATAGAAACTGCCCTCCAAAATGGATTCTTCGTTTCTTTCCGCCGGGGTACGCAGATCTTCTTCGTTGGGGCTGATACCGGCATTTTCGCCCAAAAATACCATTGCCCGGGGGAAATAGGTGCGGAACAGGTCGGCATTGCACTTGCCCACCGTACCCACAGGGCAAATACCGGAAGGAATGATCACCACGGGGGTGTTTTCATAACCAAGAAAGCTATCTGCTGCTTCTATGGGGTTTAATACCAATTTTTCAAAGGCATAAAAGGCGTTGACACCAACGGTGGCGGTATATTCCTCGCCACGGAAGGTAAAGGTCACATCGCCTTCCATATGCTTAAAGGGTCTATGTACCACATATACGCCTTTGGGTAAGGTCTTCATAGAACACCCTCCTTTCGCTTCTTCTATTATTATAACAAATCGTAATAAAAAGGCAAGAAAAAAGCAGGAGCGTTTGCTCCTGCTTTTGTGTTCTTTGCGTGAGCCACTCAGGTTTCTCCCTGATGCTTGGCAGCCTTTTTCTTGTTGGAGGTCAGGGCCTGCTCACCGCCAATGTACATGGCCAAAAGACCGAAGAGTACCAGAGAAGTGGCGGCATAGATCACATAAGGCATAAAGGTCTTGGAGATAAACTGACAGATCATGGCAGCGGTGTCACCGCCGATGCACAAAGCGGCCACATAACCGAAGAAGGTCAAACCGCCGGCAAACAGCACGATCATAATGCCGTAACCGAAGATCAGCTTCATGACCTCGGAAATCTTTTTGAGAACAGCTTTCATGACATTACCTCCTTACATTCCCAAAATGGGCAGCCAGCCCATGAGGACGACCACTTCCATCACAAACTGGGCGCCGACCCACCACAGATTGTTGTTGAAAGTCTTTTTGAAATCGGACTCTGCCAAAGTCATGCCGGCATACATACCCAGACCCAGAGGCGGGGTAATACCGCACATCACACCGCAGATACAGGGCAGCATGGCAGCCACCAGCAGAGGATCGCAACCCACGGTTGCCAGGGTGGTGATGAACATAGGTCCAAAGATAACCACCAGAGAAGAACCGGGGATCACCATACCCATGAAGCAGGTGATCAGGCACACGGCCACAACAGTACCCAGTTTGCCAAAATGCCAGTTGGTAATGATGTGACCCAGATCCTCGGAAACATTCAGGTCAGCAAACAGCGCGCCGATCATGTAGCCGAAGATACAAACGCCGATGGCGGGGGAGATGGACTTAATACCGGCAGCGAACATCTTAGCCAGCTTGTGGGGGGTGACGGACTTCTTGTCTTTTACGATCAGGCAGGCATAGAGAGTAGCGATACCGCCGATAAACAGCAGCATAGCGGAGGACAGTGCTTTGGCACCGTCTTTACCCAGGCGGGCAGTGAAGAAATTGTCCTTAAACAGATAATCCAAAACAAAGGGCAGCAGAATGATCACAGGGAGCAGAAGACCTCTCCAGCCGTCACGGAAGGTTTCCTTCAGGCTGGGCAGCTCTTCCTTCTTCATGGGCTGTACCTTGTAGTATTTGCAGAAGCCCCAGATCATCACAAGACGCTGCACGATAAACCAAATGGAAATGCCCCACAGAATGATCCAGAACTGACCGGTGGTCAGGGTCTTCTCGGGATACAGGGCAACATATGCGCCCATGGCAGCCACGATGTTGGAGGAGGGGGGGATCATATTGCCCATGTAGCTGGAATTGCTCTCCACATTGGCAGCCAGTTCTGCGGGGAAGCCTGCCTTTTTCATGGCGGGGATAGTAATGGCGCCGGTGGCCATAACATTACCCGGGCCGGAGCCGGAAAGCGCACCCATAAAGGAACTGGAGATCACGGCGGCATAGCCTGCGCCACCGCGGATACGACCGATAACGGCCAAAATCAGCGCCACACAGCTGTCGATGATCTTGGTCTTGGACAGCACGATGGACATGGCCACAAAGGACACCATGGAGTACAGTAGGCTGGTGGACAGCGCGCTGTCAATGTACAGCAAAACATTGTTCCAGGAGCCGGTGACGGTGAGCAGCAGCAAAAAACTGACCAGCACCGCTTCATAGACGGGGCGCTTCAAAAGTGCGAACCAAATCAGGATCACACCCAGCATAACACCCAGATAGATCAAAGAGAGAGGCATAGGATCATTTCCTTTCTATTATTCCAAAAAGTTATTGACTTTATATATGGTTTGGAATATTATATACAAAGGAAGAAAAATGTCAAGAGATTTTTCTCAAAAAGGAGAAAACTATGAACAGCAAGCAACTGCACCACATGATCGTGCTGTCCGAAACCGGAAATTTCTCCCAGGCAGCGCAAATTTTAGGAATCACACAACCCGCCCTTTCCAAGCAGCTGATGTCTTTGGAGAAGGAGGTGGGGGTGAAGCTGTTTAACAGAGAGCAGACGCCAATCCGTCTGACGGCCGCAGGTGAGCGGTTTATTCAGGAGGCCAAGGAATTGGTGTATAAGGAGGAGCAGCTGTTGCGCTCCATGGAGCGTTTCCGCTCCGGCGAGGAGGGCAGACTGACCATCGGCATCTCCCCCTTCCGCAGCTTATATCTCATTCCCGATCTGGTGAAACAACTGAAAGAAAAATTCCCCGGTCTGCAGGTGAGTCTGCGGGAGACCGGCAGTGATAATCTGCGGAAAGAAGCGGCGGAGGGCAAGTATGACTTTGCCATCGTGAACCTTCCCGTAGATGAAGGCACTTTGGAAGTGACACCTCTGGAAAAGGACAAGCTGGTGCTGGTCGTCCCCAAAAATCTGTGGGACAAAGTGCCGGCGGGCAATAGTATCACCATGTCCCGGTGCGGGGAGCTGCCTTTTGTGGTGGTGAGCCGGGGACAGGAGCTGCGGGAACTCTTTGAAAGCCTTTGCGCCGGCGCCCAGATCCACCCGCCGATTGCTATGGAGGTGGTGGGCGTCACCACCGCATGGGCCATGGCCCAGGCCGGTATCGGCGCAGCCCTGGTGCCGCTGCAGTTTATGAAGGAAGCGCAGTTCGGTGAAAATATCCGTATCCTTACCTTAAAAGATAACACCTTTATCCGTCAGCCGGCGATTGTCACCCGCAGAGGGCAGCGTTTGTCCCGCTATGCCAGAGCCGCCATAGAACTTCTGACCAAATAAGAAAACCGCCTGTCCTTTGACAGGCGGTTTCTGTATTATAGCAGTAAGCCGATGCCGTGGATAATCAAAAGATGGGCGGGGTAGAAGAGGTAGAAGAACCACTTCATATTCCATTTGCCCCGCTGACCGTTGTACAGAAGCAGAGGGATCAGCGCCAAAAGACTCCACCATTGCACATGGTAGGAGTTGACAGCCAGCCATACCAGGGCCAGAAGACAGCCGCACAGTTTGGCGTTTTTACTCTTGCAAAGGTAGATAATTACCGGAACGCACACACCGATAAAGCCGTAGTCCACATAGTAATCGGTGTTGGGCAGGAAAGCTCCAAGGCGCTCACAGAGAAAATAGGCGGTGAAAATGCCCACAGCCACCAGCGCTTCGGAGAGGAAATCCTTGCGTTTCTGGGCAAACTGTATCAGCCAGATCAGTCCCACGGACAGGGAGAAGGTGACCATGATGCACATATACAAAGAGTCCATTGCCACAAAATATGTAATCTGGCACACCGCGGCCATAGCCGCCAGGGATCCCAGATACCGCCCCATAGAGCGGGTGTGGGTGCAGCCCTC
>JAFYPO010000054.1 GCA_017547505.1 Oscillospiraceae bacterium
CTCGACGCCCATGTTGCCCAGGTTGGAAACGGTGAAGCTACCACCGGACAGCTTGTCGGGGCTGATAGCGCCTTCGCGGCACTCAGCAGCCAGAGCCTTAACAGCCTTGGAGATCTCCAGCAGGCTCATCTCGTCAGCGTGACGGATGGTGGGAACCATCAGGCCTCTGGGAGTGTCAACTGCAACACCCAGGTTGACGTGGCTGAACAGACGGATGGAGTTGTCATCCAGCATGTTAGCGTTCAGGTCGGGGTGGTTCAGCAGAGTACGGGAAACAGCATACAGGATGATGTCGCCCAGCGTGATGCCTGCGTACTCGCCACCGGCATTCTTCAGAACCTTTCTGTAAGCCAGGATAGCGGAAGCATCGAAGCTGACAGTGTGGGTCAGCTGTGCCATGGTAGACAAGCTGGTGGTCATGGACTTGGAAATTGCACGACGGATGCCGCTGAACTTCACGTCCTTGTACTCAGCCTCAGCCTCAACTGCAGGTGCAGCAGCGGGAGCGGCAGCAACAGCAGGAGCAGCCTCCTGGGCGGGAGCAGCCTTGGGTGCGTTAGCAATCAGAGCCTCTACATCGCGAGCGATGATACGGCCGTTGGGGCCGGTACCGGTAGCGGCGGATGCGTCAACGCCGGCTGCAGCAGCCATATTTCTTGCTCTGGGGGAGATAGCAGCACCGGATGCTGCAACAGCGCCCTCAACACCGATGGTGCAGACGCCTTCCAGGCAGGGAACTTCGTCGCCTTCCTGATAGAAGATCTCCAGAATAGTGCCTTCAGCGTCAGCTTCGCACTCGAAGGAAGCCTTGTCGGTCTCGTAGGTGAACAGAACGTCGCCAACCTTAACATGGTCGCCAACCTTCTTCTGCCACTCGCCGATCAGGCAGGATTCCACAGTGATACCAGCCTTGGGCATGATCACAGTGTGTGCGCCGGCAGCGGCAGGAGCAGCGGCAGGAGCGGTAGCAGCAGCGGCTGCTGCAGGAGCTTCCGCGGGAGCGGGGCTGCCGCCGATGCCCTTCAGGCACTCGGTGGGATCGCCGGGAGTACCCACAGCGCAGACATTCACCAGGCAGGGAACTTCGTCGCCGGCCTCGTAGAAGATGTCCAGCAGGGTGCCTTCCTCGGTGGACTCGCACTCGAAGGAAGCCTTGTCGGTCTCGTAAGTAAACAGAACATCGCCAACCTTAACCTGGTCGCCAACATTCTTGACCCACTCGCCAATGATGCAGGATTCCACAGTGATACCAGCCTTGGGCATCAGGATACCCTTTGCGTTGGTAGCTGCGGCTGCAGGAGCAGCGGCGGGAGCAGCAGCTGCGGCAGGAGCCTCAGCAGGTGCGGCTGCAGGAGCTTCAGCACCACTGCCGCCCTTCAGAGCGGAGCAGTCCTCGCCGGGGTTGCCGATTGCACAGACGTTGGTCAGGCAAGGAACCTCGTCGCCTTCTTCAAAGAAGATCTCCAGCAGGGTGCCTTCCTCGGTGGATTCGCACTCGAAGGAAGCCTTATCGGTTTCGTAGGAAAACAGGACATCGCCAACCTTAACCTGGTCGCCGACGTTCTTCTGCCACTGGCCCATGATACAGCTCTCCACTGTAATACCGGCCTTAGGCATGATGACAGCATTTGCCATGATATATCCTCCTTAATTGTTATAACGTGATAATTATAACGTATCGTAACAAACCCGTCAATACTTTTCTGGGGTTTTAGGGGCAAAAACCGGGAGTTTCTGTGTTTTCCACAAAAACTCCCGGAGGAAATATTTGTCTTTTACAAGATCGTTACATTTTCTCTTGCTGCAGCCTCCGCAAAGGCCTCCGGTACCTGACCGTCGGACACCACATAGTCCACATCTGCAAGGGTTGCAAAGGTGTAAGGCATCAGGCAAGTAAACTTATCATGGCCGCATACCAGCACGCTCTTACGGGCCTTCTGAATCACCAGACGTTTCACTAGCATATCGCTCTCTGTACCACAGGTAAAGCCCGCTTCCACAGAACAGCCGGACACACCGATAAAGGCAGTATCAATATTGATTTTCTCCAGCATTTCCAAAGTGTTTTGACCGGAGATCGCCAGATTGTTCCGGTTGATCGTACCGCAGCAAAGGGTGACCACAGGGTTATGCAGGCGGCACAGTTCCAGGGCAATACTGGGACCGGTGGTAAAGATATTCAGGTTCATATCCGGCAGAGCTCTTGCCAGTGCCAAGTTGGTGGTACTGGCGTCCAAAAACACGGAAGTATGCGGCTGCAAAAGTGCCAGCGCTTTACGGGTAATATCCTGCTTGCCCATCAGATTTTCCCGCATACGCACATTAAACTCCACATCGCCTGTATGACGCACAGACTTTGCACCACCACGGAATTTGATCACAGCGCCGTCTTTTTCCAGTGCGTCCAAATCCCGGTGAATGGTCATAAGAGAGACATCGGGGAACATTTTTTGCAATTCCTTAATGGTCACAACATTGTTATGTTCGATGTATTCTCTGATCTGTTCCTGACGAATACTATACATAGCGCCTCCCTGAAATGTTACAATGTTAACAACTTATCACAAATATAACATCTTATCCTCTGTTTGTCAATGGTCTTTCTTGACGAATTAAATATGATAGTTTATAATCACATCATTCTATCCAGGAGGAACACCCATGATTTCCAAAATCGCAGTATTTGAAGCAACCGGCACTGACCCTCATTACAACATTGCTACAGAGAAATATTTGCTCCAACATGTAGAGAAGAATCAGTGCATTTTATATCTTTGGCAGAACAAAAACACCGTTGTCATCGGTCGCAACCAAAACGCCTGGGCAGAGTGCCGCACGACCCTTTTGGAAGAAGAAGGCGGTAAATTAGCACGCAGACTCTCCGGCGGCGGCGCTGTATTCCATGATCTGGGCAACCTGAATTTTACCTTCCTCATGTGTGACGAGGACTATGATCTGGACAGACAGTTTGAGGTCATTCGGGTCGCTTGTCAAAATATCGGTATCCCTGTGGAAAAATCCGGTAGAAACGATCTGCTGGCAGATGGAAAGAAGTTCTCCGGCAATGCCTTTTATCACAGCCAAGGACACGCTTATCACCACGGAACCCTGCTGGTAAATGCCGACATGGACAAGCTTTCCCGCTATCTCACACCGCCTAAAGCAAAGCTGGAGGCAAAAGGAGTCAGTTCCGTCCGCTCCAGAGTCACAAACCTGAAGGATCTGTGTCCGGAGCTGACCATTCCCATGTTGAGAGAACAGATGCGACAGGCTTTCGAAACTGTATACGGGTTATCTTCAGAGACGATTTCTCTAAGCGGCGATGCAATTGCAGAGATTGAGAAAAGCAAACTTGAACTTAGCGATTGGCAGTGGTGCTACGGTCCCCGTCTCCCCTTCTCCTTTACCTGCGAGGAGCGGTTCTCCTGGGGCAGCATCACACTGCAGCTACAGGTGGAGGGCGGCTATATCACGACCGCCAATGTGTATTCCGATGCTATGGAATGGGATCTGGCAGAGACGGTATCCGATGCCCTCACCGGCTGTCGGTTCACCACTTTAGACATGCAGAAGGTGTTGAAAAGCATGATGCAAAACACCCCAGCTTGCAAGGATATTTGCCAGATGCTGGAAAAACAGGAACTATAAACGAAAAGGCTTACCGCAACGCGGTAAGCCTTTTTCTTAATATTCAATTTCAGCCAAAACGGATTTCAGCTTATTGGCGCTTGCTTGCAGCTTTGCCACTTCCTCGTCTGTCAAATGATTCAGGATCTTGCCATGAACACCTTCTCTGTTCACCAGATTCAGTATAGACAAGCAGATGTCATCTACACCGTATTCACCGTGCATCATGGTCGATACGGTCAACGCAGTACCTGCGCCGCTGTAAATGCATTTACAGATATGGCACACGGACATGGAAACCGCAAAGAAAGTAGCGCCCTTATTCTCAATGATCCGGCCGCCGGACTTCTTCACATACTCTTCCAGTTCCTCGTAGTCCCGGTTCCAGTTGATTCTGTCCTTATCAGGGGAGCAGTTCTTGTATTCGTCCACATGATTATTGGCGATGTGTGCCAAAGACCAGGGCACAAAAGAGCTGTCACCGTGCTCGCCGTAAACATGGGCGTGGACATTCTTGGGGCTGATATAGAACCGTCTTGCCAGTTCAGACTGCAAACGGCTGGTATCCAGAATAGTACCGGAGCCGATGATCTGCTTCTCAGGCAGACCGGAGATCTTGGTAAACACATAGGTCAGAATATCCACAGGGTTGGAAACGATAATATAAATCGCGTCCTTGGCGTGAGGAACCACATTGGCGGCCACGTCCTTCAGGATATTCACATTGGTCTGCGCCAGGTCCAGGCGGGTCATACCCGGCTTTCTGGCAACACCGCAGGTAATGATTACAATATCAGAACCCTTGACGTCCTCATACTCTCCTGCACGGACAATAGCAGGAGAATGGAAGGGAGCGCCCTGGTAAACATCCAGCGCCTCACCCAACGCTTTTTTCTTGTTCACATCCACCAGCAAGATCTCGGAAGCGATTCCCTGGATCATCAAGTCATTGGCAATGGTTGCGCCCACACTACCGGCGCCGATCACACTAATTTTACTCATAGCAAAACGACCTTTCCGTTTCATTTTCCGATAACATTATATCGATATAAAAGGAACTAGTCAAGCCTAAATAATATACATTACTATCAATTTTCAGAACTTCTTAAAATCTCTTCCAGCAATTCAACGATAACTTCCATATCTTCAACAGGGATATACTCAAAACGACCGTGAAAATTCTCGCCGCCGGTGCACAGATTGGGACAAGGCAGACCTTCAAAAGACAATCTTGCGCCATCGGTGCCGCCGCGAATGGGGACAATTCTGGGGAGAATACCCAAACGCTCCATCGCAGCCTTTGCCCGATCTACAATATACATACAAGGCTCGATCTTGCTGCGCATATTGTAATAACTTTCCTTCATCTGCAGCTTGGCTGTGCCTTCGCCGTACTTGGCGTTGATAAAGGCTGCCGCAGACTCCATAAGCGCCATCTTCTGACGCAATTTCTCCAGGTCATGGTCACGGATAATATAGGAAAGGGTGGACTTTTCCACTTCGCCTTCCATATCCGTCAGCAGGAAGAAACCCTCATAGCCGGTGGTATACTCGGGACGCTGCTGTTCCGGCAACAGGCTGTGGAACTCCATAGCGATCAACTGGGAGTTTTTCATCTTATCCTTAGCAGAACCGGGGTGGATATTGATGCCAAAGAACTCTACCTTTGCCCCGGCAGCATTGAAATTCTCATACTCCAGTTCGCCCAGAGAACCGCCGTCTACAGTATATGCATAGTCTGCGCCAAAGTTCTTCACATCAAACAGATCCGCTCCCCTGCCGATCTCTTCGTCGGGGGTGAAGCCGATCTTCAAGGTAGCATGCTTACCACCCTTTTCAATCAAACGCTCTGCCACAGTCAGGATCTCTGCCACGCCGGCCTTGTCATCAGCGCCCAACAGGGTGGTGCCGTCGGTAACGATCAGGTGCTTGCCCACATTGCGGGCAAGACTCTCGTACTCCGTTTCTTTCAGCCAGATCTGCTTTTCTTCGTTCAGGAGAATATCCCCTCCTGTGTACTCCACGATCTTTGCCTGCACATTGGCACCGCTGGCATCGGGAGAGGTATCCACATGGGCGATCAGGCCGATGGTGGGCATGGTTGGGTCACCGGGGACAGTACCGTAAACATAGCCGTTGCTGTCCATATGGGCGTCGTGAATGCCCATAGCCAGCATTTCCTCCACAATGGCTTTGCCCAGCACCAGCTGGTTGGATGTGGAGGGGCAGGTTTCACTGTCCTCATTGGACTTGGTATCAAAGCTGACATAGCGCAAAAAGCGCTGGGATACAGATTCCATGATTATTTATCCTTTCTTCCCAAGAAAAATGCTACTAAAGAGACGATAACTGCAGGCAGACCAAACTCTATCACACGAGCCAATATCCAAACAGAAAAAGGCGCGGAGTTCAACGTGCTGTTATAGCGGCTGTAATCCACGCACAGCAAAACACAGCCGATCAACACCCAAAGAGCAGCCAGGATATACAAAAGTTTCCCAATCTTCTTTTTTTGCACAATCTCACCTCTTATAGAACAAGGCCGCCGCAAAAGCGGCGGCCTTAATGAATCTAACTTACTTTGCTGCGTTAACCAGCTCGGCGGTATCCTGAGCGATCATCAGCTCTTCGTTGGTGGGGACGACCCAAACCTGCACCTTGGAGTCGGGAGTGGAGATCATCATTTCCTTGCCGCGCTTCTTGTTCAGCTCGGGATCGATCTTAACACCCAGGAAGCCCAGGTACTCACAGACATCTGCACGAACAGCGCTGTCGTTCTCGCCAACACCTGCGGTGAAGGTCAGAACATCAATGCCGTTCAAAGCAGCGGCGTATGCACCGACGTACTTAGCAACCTCGTAGCAGAACTTTGCACGAGCCAGTGCGCAATCTTCGTTGCCGTTGTTTGCGCCGTCTTCCAGATCACGGAAGTCGGAGGAAACACCGGACATAGCCAGCATGCCGGACTTCTTGTTCAGCATGTTCAGGCACTCGTCAACGCTCATGCCGTACTTGTTGCAGATGAACTGCACGACAGCTGCATCGATGTCACCGGAGCGGGTACCCATGGGAACACCGGCCAGAGGAGTCAGACCCATGGTGGTATCCTGGCACTTGCCGTCCTTCACAGCGGACATGGAAGAGCCGTTACCCAGGTGGCAGTTGACCATCTTGAACTCGGTCTTGCCGACCAGCTGTGCGGTACGCTTTGCCACGTACTTATGAGAGGTGCCGTGGAAGCCGTAACGACGGATAGAGTCGTTCTCATAGTACTCGGTGGGGATAGCGTAACGGTAAGCCTTGGGGGGCATGGTCATGTGGAAAGCGGTGTCGAACACAGCGACCTGAGGAGTGGTGGGCATAACAGCCTGGCAAGCCTCGATACCCATCAGGTTAGCGGGATTGTGGAGGGGTCCCAGGGGAATGCACTTCTTGATAGCTGCGATAACTTCGTCGTTGATAATGCAGGAATCAAAGAACTCCATGCCGCCATGCAGCACACGGTGACCAACAGCGTCGATCTCATCAACGGACTTGATAACGCCGCACTCTGCGTCCTGCAGGATTGCCAGAGTTGCAGCAATTGCCTCGGAATGGGTGGGCATAGGAATGTCCTTAGTAACCTTGTTCTCGCCAACCTTGTGGTTCAGGCGGCCGTCAATACCGATACGCTCGCACAGACCCTTAGCGGACACGACACCGGTCTCGGGATCCATCAGCTGATACTTGAGGGAAGAGCTGCCGGCATTGATAATCAAAATGTTCATTGGAATGTTCCTCCTAAAATAATTTGATTTTCTCGTAATTTATGATAATATAGCCATAGCTAGGATTATTCTATAACAGTTTTCAAAATTTCTCAACCCCTGAAAGGGAAATTTTTTCAAGAAAGGAGGGTTATTTTTGAAAATCACCGGAATCATATGTGAATATAACCCTCTGCATCTTGGTCATAAGAAGCAATTGGACCTTGTCCGCAAGGAAAATCCCGACGGTGGCATCGTCTGTCTGATGAGCGGAAACTTTGTGCAAAGAGGTATGCCGGCTATTGTAAATAAAATGGCAAGAGCAGAAGCGGCGGTAAACTGCGGCGCTGATCTTGTTTTGGAGTTACCTGTAACCTATGCTCTCTCTTCTGCGGAAGGCTTTGCAAAAGGCGGCGTAGATATTTTAGCCACCTTCTGTGATGCCCTTTGCTTTGGTGCGGAGACAGGCGACAAGCACACGCTGATGGAACTGGCCAAGGCTTTGCTCTCGGAAGATTTTTCTGTCTTTCTGAAAGACGAACTGGAAAAAGGGCTCTCCTTCCCTGCCGCGCGACAAAAAGCTTTGGAATCTATGGGGTTCGATGCCGGCTTACTGGCACTGCCCAACAACATTCTGGCTGTGGAATACTGCAAAGCGATTCTCGCCGGCGGGTACGCGCTAGAGCCGATAGTTATCACCCGCAAAGGCGGTTATCACGACGATTTACCGGATACCGAAAATCCCTCCGCAACTTCCGTTCGCAAGCTGATGGGCGCAAACGAGAACTGGAAGGCTTATGTTCCGGAAGCAGCCGTTTCTTCTTTGGAAAGCAGCGCAATCCACTGCATTTCCTACGGTGAGCGGGCAATTCTTTCCAAGCTGCGAACCATGACAGACGAAGAATTTGAAGAGCTCCCCTACGGATCAGAGGGTCTTTGGCGAAAGTTTATGCATAACGCAAGAAAAGAAGCCACTCTGGAAGGTGTTTTGGACGCCACCAAGTCCAAGCGGTACACAAGGACACGGCTGGATCGCATGGTGATGTGCGCTTTCCTCGGGATTACCGAAGAAAC
>JAFYPO010000055.1 GCA_017547505.1 Oscillospiraceae bacterium
CTGATGACATAGAGCATGGTGCCGCCGGCAAAGGCCAGGGCAAAGGGCAAAATTGCCGTGGAAAGCTTCACCGCAAAGTAGCCCAGAAGCGTACCCGCCACCTCCACCAGACCGGTTAAAAGGGCGATGAAGAAGGTGCGCTTTTTGCTCATACCGGCCGCCAGCATAGGGCCGATAATAACCATGCCTTCGGGGATATTCTGAAGCGCGATACCCAGCGCGATGGCGATTGCCTCGCCGTTGTTGCCTGTACCGAAGCCAACGCCCGCCGCAATACCCTCGGGCAGGTTGTGAATGCCGATGGCCATAACAAACAAAAGCACTTTATTCAGCTTTTTCTGATCCGGGTGACCCTCTTGCTCCGTACCGGACAGCCGGTGCAGGTGAGGAACCAGTTTATCGATGAGGTTCAGACAGATCGCGCCGCAGAGGATACCCAAAATCGCAACCGGAATACCCCAAACCCCGCCATGCTCCACCGCAGGAAGCACCAATCCAATAACCGCCGCCGAAAGCATAACGCCGGCAGCAAAGGACAGGACGATGTCGCTGAATTTATGAGAAATTTTCTTAAATAAAAAACCGATGATCGCGCCGAAAATCGTGGCGCCGCCCACACCAAGTGCGGTCAGAAGTACCATTTCCATAGGCTTACCCCCTTACGCTTTAATATAGCAAAAAAGGCGCATTCTGTCCACAGGAATTTATAAAAGGTCCCCTTGTAAAGGCAATGTCATTCCGTTAGCATGTCATTGCGAGCACCGAAGGTGCGTGGCAATCCGTAATCCCCTCAGGAGAAACGGATTCTCACGCCTGCTACGCAGGCTCAGAATGACACAGTTTACTTATCTGAATGACATTTCTTTGCAAGGGGAGGCTTTGGTATCGTTACATCTTGTAAATCTCATAAAGTCTGTCCATGACGTTGTTTTCTTTTCCGAAATAGTCATGGAGACGGCGGTACTCTTTGTAGAGGGCATTGTAAACAGCCACATTTTCCGCCATAGGGGTATACGTTGCCAGAACCGGCTGTTTGTAGGCCTCCGCCGCTTCCCGGATATGGGGGAATGCCCCCGCCGCCACCGCCGCGTACATGGCGCTGCCTCTGGCACCGGCCTGGGCGCTGGAAGCAACGGTCAGCTGCCGACCCAGCACATCGGCATAGATCTGCATGAGCATGGGGTTCTTCATGGCAATACCGCCGGCGGCGCAGATGTCGCCGATCTTCACGCCGTTTGCTTCATAATTTTCCTGAATGACCCGCAGACCAAAGGCGGTCGCCTCGATAAGCGCGCGGTAGATCTCCTCCGGTCGGGTCTGCATGTTCAGGCCCAAAATCATACCGGTAAGACCGTCATTTTTCAGAATACTCCGGTTGCCGTTCCACCAATCCAGCGCCAAAAGCCGGCTTTCCCCGGGACGGAGTTTCTGTGCCTTTTCCGTCAGAAGGGCATGGATCCCCATATTCTTCTCTTTGGCTTCGGCATGGTAGCTTTCCGGTACACAATGCTTCACGAACCAGTCAAAGCAATCCCCCAGACCGGCCTGCCCGGCCTCCATGGTGCAAAGATCGGAGAATACACCGCCTTCCACCTGGGCGCAGATACCCGGCACAGGCTGGGAGTTTTCCGTATTGGACAGAAGAACACCGGAAGTGCCGATCACCAGCATACTCTCCCCGCTTTTTGTGATATTCAAAGCAGGCATGGCCGCATGGGCGTCGCCCACAGGGATCGCCACCACCGTGCCTTCCAAAAGGCCGGTCAGCTTTGCGGCTTCTTTGGTGATGTGGCCGGCAATGCCGTCCACCCGCGCCACCGCTTCACAAACCTTTGTGCCGATAATATTTTCCAGACCGGGGTGTACCGCCCGGAAATAGTCGTTGGAGGGATAACCCTTTTCCCGCGTCCAGTAGGCCTTCAGGCCTGCCATACAGGGGTTATGGGTCTCCTTTCCTGTGAGCACCAGGCTCAGCCAGTCCGCCGCATCATAGAAACGGTGGGTCTTTTCATACACCCGGGGCGCAT
The DNA here is from genome assembly GCA_017547505.1 of Oscillospiraceae bacterium. Classification (GTDB taxonomy): domain Bacteria; phylum Bacillota; class Clostridia; order Oscillospirales; family Oscillospiraceae; genus Faecousia. The sequence goes on from JAFYPO010000055.1 coordinate 2,028, forward strand.
TTTCCAAAGTTTCCAGAATTTTGGGGAAGAAAGCCTCGGAGGAGGTAGTATCGCCGCAAAGGGTGAGGAAGGTTTCCTTCCGCTTTCGGGCAACCTGGTCAAAGCGAAGCGCCTGGTTCGTTGCGCCGTGGTGCTTCCACAGCTTCACATAGGCATGGGGTTCGTCCGCAAATTCCGCTTTCATGCAAAGGGGCATTCCGTCCTCGTCCACGCACACCACGGTGCAGGTGGTAAAGTCCACGCAAAGGGCGGCAATTTCCGCTTTGTCCACCTTCTGCAAAATGTCCCCAAGGGTATTTTGCAAGGCCTTTAGATAGTCGCCGGGGTGCTGAAGCGCAAACTGGGGCGGCAGCTTTCTGCCGGAGGGCAGACAGGTATCCATCACGCCGTGGGGATAGGCATACACCGCTTCTGCCACCTCCTTGCCGGTGGCAAGTTCCAGCACCACCGCCCGGGCGGACAACGTACCAAAATCCACACCGATGGTATATTTTTTCTTCATAAAAACCCCTCTTTTCACCGTAGGGCGGGGGCTTGCTCCCGCCGCCGGGAATATGTCCTTTCGGTGGGAGCAAACTCCCTCCCTACACAATCCAGCAAGGATATTTTCTCTATTCTATCACGCTTTTCCCCGATTGTATATGGGAAAATACTGTGGTATAATAGGAAAAAGGAGGGATTTTTATGGTGAATATCCCCTGGGACGTCTATCCCCGTCCCCAGATGAAGCGAAATAGTTATGTAAACCTAAACGGTATCTGGGCGTTCTCCGCCGAGGACTACACCGGCCAGATCACCGTGCCTTTCTGCCCTGAGAGCAAATTATCCGGCATCGGCCGCCATTTTTCCGAGGGCGCGCCCCTGGTGTACCGCAGAAAGTTCTCTCTGCCGGAGGGTTTCAACAAAGGCCGTGTCCTTTTGCACATTGGCGCCGCCGACCAGATTGCAGAAATTTATGTAAACCAAACCTCTGTGGGAACCCATACAGGCGGCTATGAAAGCATGACCTTTGACATCACCGCTGCCTTGCAGGCGGAAAATGAACTGACGATCCGGGTCACCGACGACCTGCGCCGTTTCCAGCTCCCCTACGGCAAACAGACCCAGACCCCCGGCGGCATGTGGTACACCCCGGTGTCCGGCATCTGGCAGACGGTTTGGCTGGAAAGTGTGCCGGAAACCTATATCGAGAAGCTCTCTGCAGAAAACCGGGACTACAGCGTTACAATTTCCGTCACCCCCGCCCTGGCGGGTAAGGTCGTCGTGCCGGAACTGGGCGAATTCCCCCTGGAAAACGGCAAAGTGACCATTACCCCGGAAACGCCCCATGTATGGAGTCCGGAAGACCCCTACCTCTATGATTTCTCCGTAGTGACCGACACAGATAAAGTGGACAGCTACTTTGCCATTCGCTCCCTGGAAATTGGGGAGGCTGACGGCGTTCCCCGGCTGCTGCTGAACGGCAAGCCCTATTTCTTCCACGGTCTTTTAGACCAGGGGTATTGGCCGGACGGCATCTTCACGCCCCCTACCCCGGCAGATTACAAAAACGACATTCTGGCTATGAAGCGTCTTGGCTTTAACACATTGCGCAAGCATATCAAGGTGGAAACCGAAGAATTCTACTACCAGTGCGACAAACTGGGCATGATTGTCTTTCAGGATATGGTCAACAACGGCAAATACAGCTTCTTCCGTGACACGGCGCTGCCCACCTTCGGCATGAAGCTGCCCCAGACCTCCCACAAAGACCCGGAGCAGCGCGCCAATTTCCTCACCGGTATGCTCTCTACGGTAAATCAGCTGAAAAGCCACCCCTGCATCTGCCTTTGGACGATCTTCAACGAAGGCTGGGGTCAGTTTGCCGGAGACGATGCCTACCACCTGCTGAAAAAAGCCGACGACACCCGGTTTATTGATGCCGCCTCCGGCTGGTTCCGCGTGGAGAAAACCGATGTAGACAGTCGCCATATCTACTTTGACCTGTGGCACAAGCTGAAGCCGGGGAAAAAGCCCTTGCTCCTTTCGGAGTTTGGCGGCTTCACCCATGCAGTACAGGGTCACCTCTTTGACCCCAACAAATCCTATGGCTACGGCAGCTGCAAGACCCCCGAAGCGCTGCAAGAGCGGTTTGACAAGCTGTACCGCGACCATGTGCTGCCCATGATCCCCAAGGGTCTGTGCGGCGCTGTCTACACCCAGATTTCCGATGTGGAACAGGAGATCAACGGTCTTTTAACTTACGACAGGGCCGTTTGCAAGATGGAAAGCGAGCCCATGGTGCGCCTGGCTGCCGATCTGCAAAAAGCCATCTGTCCATGATGTGGTAAATTCCCATAGCGCAAAGGCTCAAGGGTACCCACAGAAAATAAAAAGGCAAACAGATCTGCCCGTGGAAGTTAAAAAGCTGATCCCGGTAATCCCACACGGCATACCGGCGGTTGAAAAGAAGTCCCATAAACAGCTCCACCGCGGTAATAATTCCCGCCCCGGCAAAGCCTCTCAGAAAAAGAGGCAGCCGGGGTTTTACCTTCTGCAGCTTTCCCAAAAGGAGAAAGCAGGCGCCCCCCGCCAGGAACATGGAGCCGTGACTTCGCCCCCGCCAAAGCAACTCTACACCCACATAAGCGCCCCCGCCCAGGAGAAACAGCGCCAAATTTTTCAAAAATTTCACCCATATCCACTCCCTTAAGACTATTCTTCCAAAAAATAACGGAAAAATGCGCATATTTCTCTTGACAAACAAGGGCCAAGTGGATATAATAACAAAGCTATTTCGGCAATAGCTTAAATGGCGGCGTAACTCAGCTGGTAGAGTACCCGGTTCATACCCGGTATGTCACCTGTTCGAATCAGGTCGCCGCTACCAGGCCCGTTGGTCAAGCGGTTAAGACACCGCCCTTTCACGGCGGTAACATGGGTTCGATTCC
>JAFYPO010000056.1 GCA_017547505.1 Oscillospiraceae bacterium
CAGGGGCATTCTGCCGGAGAGATATTCGTTAACGATGGTATAGGTGGGGCTGGTGACCATATCGGTGGCACCCAAACCGCGCGCCAAACCTCTTGTAAAGGCGGTCTTACCTGCGCCCAAGTCGCCGGTATATGCCAAAACTGTGCCGGGCTTCAGGACTTTTCCCAAAGCCTCCGCCACAGCCTCCGTCTCGCTTGGCGATGTTGTAATAAATTCCATAGTTCCTCCCAAGGCTTCTCCTTGAGGAGAAGCTGTCGCCAACGGCGACTGATGAGGTGTTTAACCCTCATTTAACCGATTGTAAATATCCTCGCAAACCTCCCGAAACCGAAGGTTTATATCTGCGTTGGAGTAGCGTACAACACTACAGCCCAAGCTTTCTAAATATTGATCTCTTTCTTCGTCCTTTTTCCTGTTTGCATCCTCATAATGCTGTGATCCGTCCAATTCGATCACTAAGTTCTGCGACGCAATATAGAAATCCACAATATATCTGCCAAGTACCTTTTGCCGATGCACCGTTACCGGCAGTTGCTTCAAGCAATCGTACCACAAATGCCGCTCTTCCTTCGTCATATTTTTACGCAAGGTTTTGGCATTTGGTATCAGTTTTTCGTTATATGTTTGGTTCATACAGGTTTTTACACCTCATCAGTCAGCTCCGCTGACAGCTTCTCCTCAAGGAGAAGCCTTTGGCAGACATACCGCACTGGAGCACCTTCCCCCAAGGGAAGGCTATTGCGCGTTCTTCAGCTTCTCCGCTTGGTCGGCGGTGGCAAGGGCGTCGATGATCTCCTCGATGCCGCCGTCCATGATCGCATCAATTTTATAAAGGGTCAGACAGATCCGGTGATCCGTCACTCTGCCCTGGGGGAAATTGTAGGTACGGATACGCTCGTTACGCATGCCGGTACCCACCTGGCTGCGGCGCATGCCGGTAACTTCGCTATCCAGTTTTTCCTGCTCGATCTCATAAAGCTTGGAGGCCAGCATGCGCATACACTTTTCCCGGTTTTGCAGCTGGCTTCTCTCCTCCTGACAAGCCACCACGATACCGGAAGGCTTGTGGATCAAGCGAACCGCAGAACTGGTCTTGTTGACATGCTGACCGCCGGCACCGGAGGCGCGGAATACCTGCATTTCAATATCCGCAGGATTGATCTGCACATCTACCTCTTCCATCTCAGGAAGCACTGCCACAGTAGCGGTAGAGGTATGCACTCTGCCGCCGGACTCGGTTTCCGGCACACGCTGCACACGGTGTACACCGGACTCATATTTCAGGCGGGAATAAGCACCCCGACCGTTAATAACAAAGTCCGCTTCCTTCACGCCGCCCAGCTCCGTTTCGGAGTAGTTCATCAGTTCAATGTTCCAACCCTTTTGGGCAGCGTACATGGAGTACATTCTAAACAAACTGTGAGCAAACAGGGCGCTTTCCTCGCCGCCCACACCGCCGCGGATCTCCATGATAACGCTCTTTTCGTCGTTGGGATCTTTGGGCAAAAGCAGGATTTGCAATTGCTTATACAAATCCTCCTTAGCTTGTTTCGCCGCCTGATAGGTCTCCTGACAAAGCTCCTTCATCTCCGGGTCGCTCATCAGTTCCTCGGCATCTGCCATATCCCGCTCTGCGGCACGATAGGCATGGTATGCCTCCACGATGGGCTCCAGATCATTCCGCTCCCGCAAGGTGGCGGCCGCTTTTTTGGGGTCATTATAAAAGTCCGGCTGTTCCGACCGGGCGCAGATCTCCTCATAGCGGTTTGCCACCGCCGCCAACTTGTCCAGCATGGTAGTCTCCTAAATACACATTTTTGTTATTGTACCAACTTTTGCGGAAAATGTAAAGATAAAACCCCGGACATAAGTCCGGGGCAGGATTATTTTTTCGGACGGTAAAGATTCAGCACGCAGCTGGCTGTGTCCGTAAGAGTTTCCGTAGCCGCCAAAGCTTCCGCGCCCTCTTTGGAAATGCGGTACACATGAGGTGTCATGGAAAGGAGATTCTGCACCTGCTTACCTTCCACCGTAAAGGAAAATCTTACAAATTCGCTGCGTTCCAGGGTAAATCCCGGCAATTCCGGCGCGGAATCCTTAGGTTTTTCCGTCAAAGAGGGATAGATAATGTTCTTCAGACCCAGCAGGTGATCCGGGGCTGCCAATACCTGAACAAAAGCACCGTCAGGGCGCAAAACTCTTAAAAACTCCTCCGGCAACGTAACAGCAAACAAACTGGTAAGCAGACCCACGCTGCCATCTTCCACCGGTAACCGGGCAGCCGAGGCGCACAGCCACTGGGCCTCTTTATACCGACCGGCAGCAAAGCGCACTGCTTCCTTGGAAATATCCAAACCCCAAAGTTCTGCACCCATAGATTCCGCCAAGCGGCTGCTGTAATAGCCCTCGCCGCACCCTACGTCCAGAACCGGACCGGACAACCCTTCCGCCATTTTGCAAAGCGCTTCACAAATGGGAGCGTAAAAACCGCCGTCCAGAAATTCCCGTCGGCTTTGCACCTGTTCTTTGGTGTCGCCGGGATTCAGAGAGCGCTTATTTTGTACCGGCAATAGGTTTACATAACCTTGCCGAGCAATATCAAAGCTATGACGGTTTGGGCAGACCAAGCTGCGCTCCGCCTTCTGTAAAATTTCACCGCAAAGAGGACACAGTAGATTCATTTCGATCCCTCCGGGACTATCATACTCCATCTTTGCCCTTGCGTCAAACTGCATATTTTCCGAAATGGTGGGAAATTTTACAGAAGGAGGGATTTTATGATTATTTCTTACATTCGCACCATCGCACTCTACGGAGTGCTGATCATGGTGATCCGACTTATGGGAAAACGGCAGATCGGGCAGATGGAACCATCGGAATTTGTGGTGACTATGCTGGTGGCGAACCTGGCCTCTATTCCCATGCAGGACAGCGCAATCCCGCTGTTTTCCGGCCTTGTGCCGATTCTAACGGTTCTGGGGGTGGAGCTGGTGCTGTCTGCATTATCTTTGCGGAGTATCCCCTTGCGGAAGCTCCTGTGCGGTAAGCCGGTAATTCTCATTGAAAACGGCGTGATCCTCCAGGAAAACCTGCGCAAGACCCGGGTGACATTGGACGAACTGACCGGGCATCTGCGGGAAAAAGATGTGCTGGATCCCCGGGCGGTGCAGTTCGCCATTTTGGAGACTAACGGTAACCTTTCTGTTTTCCCTTATCCCAAAGAGCGTCCCGCCACCTGCAAAGAGGCCGGGATTCAGGCGAGCAAGCAGTATCTGCCCATGACCATTGTGTCCGACGGCAAACTCCTTACGGATAACCTGCAAAAAGCCGGAAAGAACACCAACTGGCTGCGAAAAATTCTGCGAAATGAGGAAGCAGAACTGCAGGACGTATGGCTGCTCACCGTAGACAAAGGGGACAACATTATCTTCTACCGGAAGGAGCAAAAGAAATGAAAAGGATCTGGTTGGGGCTGGGAATTTTGGTGCTGTTTCTGGTATTGGGGCTTTGGAGCAGCTACAGCATGCAGAAGCTGCATGCGCCCCTTGCCCATAAGCTGGAAAGCGCCGCAGATGCCGCGCTTTCCGGGGATTGGGAAACCGGTCTTGTCCAGGCGCAGCAGGCGCAAACACAATGGGAAACGCGCTGGCACGGCAGCGCCGTTTTGGCAGACCACACCCCTATGGACGAAATCGACAGTTATTTTGCCCGGCTGGAGATCTATTCCCACACAAAAAACGAGGAGGCCTTTGCCGCCGGTTGTCGGCAGCTTGCCCAGCTGATCACCGCCACTGCAGAAGCCCACAGCTTTACCTGGTGGAACATTCTCTAGCTTAATTCTCCTGCCGTACCATGGGCCAGGGCGCCGATGCTTTTTGCCAGAATTTCCGCTGCTGCCAGCGCCTCCTGCCGGGTATTGCCCGCAGCGCCCACCTCCACGATCACCGCACCGGGACTTAAGTCCTGATTAAACCGCTGTCTGCGGAAGCTGATGGGACGACAGATCCCGGAAGCCTCTTTTTCCAGCTGGGCATGGAGCTTTACCGCCATAGCCATATTCTCCTGCCAGTTGGGGTGGCTTCTGCCGCTGGCGTCAGTCCCCACCACCAGCATGAGCCGGGCGGTCTTTTTGCCGTCCACCTTCACCGTATACCCCGCCTGGGTGCCGTCGGATTTGGTCACCGCGTCCCGGTGCAGATCCAGCACCAGGCAGATAGAGGGGTACTCCGCCAGATATTCTTTTACGGATTTCCGGGACTGGGTATAAGCTTTGTTGTAAGAAGGATAATCATGGAGGGTTTTGTCGTGGATCACACGGATTCCCATTTTTTCCAGCCGCGCTGCCAAAAGCTCCCCCACGGATACCATGTTGTATTTGTTGTTCAAGGTGCGGTAGGCAGAGGATTCCTGGTAATTTTCCGTGTTTTTATAGCTTTCCGAACCGTGGGAATGGACGATCAGAACCGTGGGCTTCTCTCCGGTCAGGTCCCATGCAAGGGGTTTTTGCAACAAGGAAAACACATCTACATCATAACCGCAGTAGCTGTTGACCTCCACCCGTACCGCATCGTCCCGGCTGAAGGCAGTATACTCCGGGGGCGCTTCCCCGGTTTCCTCCTCCTCCCCCTCCGGGTCTTCCTCCGGTTCTGCAGGTAAGGGTTCTGTTACAGGCGGGGGCATAGTTACCTCTTCGAAGTTTACATAACGCCCAATTTGGGTGAACAACAGAAAGGACAGCATCTCCGGTTTCTGCAAAAAATCGCTGACCGCGCCGCTGTTGAAAAGGCGCAGCACCACAGCCACTGCCACCAGCCACAAACTCCAGCGCAACCATTTCTTTTCCACCTTTCCAAAGCCTCCTTCCGGGCGCGAAGAAGGCCACAAAAAGCGGTGGGGTCCTGCCCCACCGCTATCTCTTTATCTGTTTGGGTTCTCCCGCCATTTTGGCCGCGTCCGCAGCTCCATGCGCAAATTCTGAAAAAACTCTGTGAGCAGTTGGGCGCATTCCGTCTCCCGCAAGCCCACCTCCACCTGGGGGTGGTGGTTAAACTCCATGGAAAACAAATTGCACACCGAACCGCAAGCGCCGCATTTTTTATCACTGGCGCCGTAGACGACCCGGGGAATCCGGGCGTTGATGATCGCACCTGCGCACATAGGGCAGGGCTCCAGGGTTACATACAACGTACACTGCCACAGCCGCCAGCCGCCCAGGGTTTTACAGGCTTCTGCAATGGCTTCGATCTCGCCATGGGCAAGGGCAGATTTCCCCTTCTCCCGGCGGTTTCTGCCGCGACCGACGATCCTGCCGTCGCAGACGATCACACAGCCTACCGGCACTTCGCCCTCTGCCGCCGCTTCCTTCGCCAATTCCAGCGCCGCGTCCATGTACTCCAAATCCGTCAAGCCGATCCCCTCCTTTTTTCTCATGATACCCCAAGGAGGGTGCTTCCGTCAAGGTTTGCTTACTATAGCACACCAAAAGAAAAAACTGTGCAGAATTCCGCCGACGGCTTCATTTTTCTTGCGCGGATATTATATTTATGGTATACTGTTAAAAAATATGCCCTTTTTCAGGAGAACAACATGAAGACCTTGCTCCATATCTGCTGCGCGCCCTGCGCCAATCAGTGTATTGAGGTGCTCCGGGGAGATAAATTTGAGGTGACCGGCTTCTGGTACAACCCCAATATCCACCCCTTTACGGAATACCGCGCCCGCCGCAATACCCTGCGGGAATATGCCCCCACCATTGATTTACCTCTCATTGAGAAAAACGACTACGCCCTGCGTCCCTTTGTGCGGGAGGTAGCAGAGGACATTGCCCACCGGTGTATTAAGTGCTATGAGATGCGGCTGTTTGAAACTGCAAAGCAGGCCAAAGAAGGCGGCTTTGACAGCTTCACCTCCTCTTTGTTTATCAGCCCCTACCAAAATCACGAACTCATGCGCCAAACCGCAGAGCGTGCTGCTGCGGAGTATGGTGTGGAATTCCTGTATCGGGATTTCCGCCCCTATTTCCGGGCAGGTCAGGAAAAAGCAAGGGAACTTGGCTTCTACATGCAGAAA
>JAFYPO010000006.1 GCA_017547505.1 Oscillospiraceae bacterium
GGCGATCGGTCCTCAGGAATCTGTGGTGGGCTTTGCCGGTATCAACGGTGCTTTCCATAAATTCACCGGTGTCCATATGGCAATTTACGACTTGACCGATCTTTTGAGCGTCATTCCCCTGGCAATCGTGGCCGCCTTCGGCCTTTTGGGCGTTGTGCAGTGGATCAAAAGAAAGTCTTTGAAGGCTGTGGATTATGACATCTGGGTGCTGGGCGGCTTTTATGTAGTGGTCATGGCAGTGTTCCTGCTCTTTGAAAACCTGGATGTGAACTTCCGTCCCATTCTCATCGAAGGCGTTTTGGAGGCCTCTTATCCCTCTTCTACTACTATGTTGGCCATGTGCGTGTTGCCCACAGCGATGCTGCAGCTGAAGGATCGCATAAAGAATCGTGGCCTGCGCATTTGCGTGCTGATCCTTTTGGCACTGTTTACCGCCTTTATGGTTATCGGCAGACTGATCTCCGGTGTCCATTGGCTCACGGATATTATCGGCGGCGCTCTGTTCAGCACCGGATTGCTGCTGTTGTACAATGCCTTTGTCCGCTTGAAAAAGTAACAAAAAATCCGACGCAGACAGCTGCGTCGGATTTTTGTTTAATGGATCTTCATAGGCAAAGGTGTGGACAAAATGTTGTCGAACACCGGGTATACATTTTCCTTCTTGGGGTTCAGACCCATCATGTAGTACCGGGTGCGGGTCACGCCGGTGTTATGGGAGTTGGTGGACTCACTGCAGTCGCTGTACCAGAACTTTTTGCAGATCTGCCAGATGTACACCTTGGCGTCAATGGCCTCATAGCAGGCTCTGGACACGTTGCCGCAGCCGTGGTGACCCACCTGCACGATGTCGCTTTTCAGCTTTTCCGGCTGCTCCATGAGGTGGTTGTCACATACCCATTCCGCATCGCCCAAAAGCATAATAGTCTGAGCGCCGTCGTAGGTCATTTTGTAGACCACGGAGGAGTCGTTCATGTTCATTTTCTCCCGGTCCTCTACCAGGGGGGCGTGGAGAACCTCAAATTCTATTTCGTCTACGCAGATCTTATCGCCCTTGTAGACGGTCTGCACCTTGGCGCCGATGGCTTTTTCACTGTCCAAAAGCTCCTGACGCACGATGCCGTAAATGGGATTTTTGTCCCGGGCGATCTTGGTGTAGAAATCCTCGTCCAGGAGGTTGCAGTAGAAGGTGTCTACGGTGATCTTGCCCTTGTATTGTTCCTCGCTGACCAGGGCATCATAAACGCCATAGTGATCTGCGTGCATGTGGGAGAATAACCAGGCTGTCACATGGGGAATCTCCTTGCCGCTGATCTTTTGCAGAATCCGCAGGACGCGGGGTGTTTCCTCGTTGTGACCGCCGTCGATGACGATGATCTTACCGGCTTTTGTCTTAATGATGATACAGCTAAGGTTCCAGTTTAAGCGTTCTGCAATGGGTAGCACATACATGGCAGCGCCGTCAAAGAGAACGGGATCTTCTTCCCGGAGCTGTTCCCGGGTGAACTGATAGTCGTATGTTTCCGGCATTTCCAAATCGGGATTTTCCGGGAAGTCCCAGTACATACCGTTTATAAATTCGTAGCCCAGGATCTTTTCCACAAAGTGGTTGACGGCCATTACGGTGCCGATCTTGCCGTCGTTCAGGGTGCGGTAAGAGGAGGTGAATGCCGGCTCTTCCGGAGGATAGCTGCGGCTGGATAAAAACATTCGGGTGCCGACTTTCGTTACGACATGTTCCCAAGAGCCGTTGACTTTTTCTTCCCGCCAGCGGCGAATGGAAAAACCGGTGAGGGCTTCCCGATTGGTTTCACCCACCACGATCTCCAGATCTACAGGGGCGGTATCATCGGTGACAAGAGGGATTTTCTTGCCGCACACAAGGCGGATATTCTCCCGCAAAAAGGTTGCCGCCCGCCGCTCGTTTTCTGTAGGATTCTGGGGCATCACGATGGTGTAATCTACGATCTTTGCCATGGCGAAAATCTCCTTTGTTAGCCCAAGTATTTACCACCATTATAATACATTCCGCCCCCAAGTACAAGCGGTTGATTTTACAGATTCCGGGTGTTACAATGAACACACCGATAAACTTGAATTTGTAAGAGGTTATAAATGGATAAACTTATGTACTCAGTCGCAACCGAAAATGATATTGTCTTCATCAATGAAACATATAACGAAAACATAACCAGGTTGCATGGTGTTCAAAGGAATGTCGCTGTTTGGAAAGAGCTGCTTCGGGACAAAGATAGCACATACTATGTTGTTAATGCAGAAGCACCCGTTGCTTGGTTTAGAATAGATATGGAAGATGGCGGACTGTGGATAGGTATGCTTCAAGTAAAACCAATTTACCAGCATAAGGGTATTGGAAAATATGTTTTGTCTGTGGTTGAAGATATTGCAAGAGAAAAAGGTTATAAAATAATTGGCATTCACACAACGGAAGATAACATCATCGCACGAGCACTTTATTTATCAGCAGGTTATACAGTAACAGAAATTGGGTCTTGTACTACCGCAGACGGTAAAGAAAGAGTGGGTTATACTTTCCAAAAGGAAATATAA
>JAFYPO010000057.1 GCA_017547505.1 Oscillospiraceae bacterium
CGCTGAAGGACTCCCTGGTGCGGGTTTTGATCGACTGCCGCGCTGACGGTATCCTCACCGCTGAAGAAGGTCTGATGCCCATGGAGGAGGACGACGATGAGTAAGCGGAAAAAGATCATTCCCACCCTGAAAGAGCTGCGGGAAGATCTGAAGGAAATGACCTTCAAGGAAAAGGTGGACCACATCTGGACCTACTATAAGGAGTACATGCTGATTGCTGTGATCTGCGTGCTGCTGCTCTGTGCCACGGTGACCGCCGTCATCAGCGCCCAAAGGAATATTGTCTGCACCGGCGTGTTGGTGAATATCACCGCCACCCCCCGGGGCATGACCTATCTGGAGGAGGACTTTGCCAAATCCATGGGCTATGACCAGAAGTGGGATCAGGTGGAGATCACCTACACCAACTTTGCCAATATGTTCTCCCCTCTGGACGGTGAGGATTACTACACCGCCGCCCAGCTGGTTCCCGCTCTCATCGCCGCTGACCGGCTGGATTACGCCATTATGGACGACCAGACCCTGGATTTTTATGCCCAGCAGGAGCTGTTCATGGATCTGCACGACATCTTCTCGGAGGCGGAGCTGCAGGAACTGGACGCCCAGGGACTTGTGAAATATGTGCAGCTGAAGCATTACGATGCTGCAGGCAATCTGGTGGAAACGGAAGACCCCTTCCCGGTTGCGGTGAATTTGAAGAACACCAAGTTCGGCAAAGAAGCGCTCCACGGCAAGGACACCTATTTCTGTATCAGCGGCCGCGGTCTGGACATGGCCCGCAGGGCCTGGGAGTGGATCCTGGCATACGAATAAAGGGCGCTGAACAAGCGCCCTTTCTTAATTCTCCACTCCCCTGTTGCGGTGCCCGGCATCTTCGTCGGCGACGGCGCGCCTTCCTCATCTGCCGACCGCTGCCACTCGCTCAGGTTGCTTTATCCGCCACAGGCGGCGCTCCCATCGCTCCCCTTTCGTGTCATTCCGAGGGCATCGCAGATGCCCGCACCCCAGGGTGGCTTCTCTTGCCGCATAGCGGCAATTCACCTTCTGGGAATCCGTTCTCCAAAGGGTATTACGGATTGCCACGCACCTTCGGTGCTCGCAATGACACTCTCTAACGAAGGTGCGGCAAATAATTCTCAACTCTCAACTCTCAACTCTACACTCTCAACTCTCCATTTTAACGAGGTTAGATATATGGAAAACTTTATGGAAATCAAAGATCTCTCCGATCCCCGGCTGGACCCCTACGCCCGGCTGACGGAAGCCCAGCTGGCGCAAACTCCCGGCCCGAAAAGCGGCCTTTTCATCGCCGAAAGTCCCAATGTGATCGCCCGGGCTTTGGACGCCGGCTGTAAGCCTGTATCCATCTTGGTGGAAAAGAGCCTGCTGAAAGGCCCGACTTTGGAAATTATCGAAAAATGTGGGGATATTCCGGTTTTTGTGGGTGAAAACGCCCTTTTGGCCAATCTTACAGGCTATAAACTCACAAGAGGTCTGCTGTGCGCCATGGAGCGCCCCGCCCCCTGTGACGCGCCGGAAATTCTCCAAAATGCAAAGAGAATTGCGGTTTTGGAAGATGTGGTCAACCCCACAAACTTAGGCGCTATCTTCCGCTCCGCCGCCGCCCTGGGCATGGACGCGGTGCTTTTGACAACCGGCTGCAGCGATCCTATGTACCGCCGCGCCGCCCGCGTCAGTATGGGTACGGTGTTCCAGATCCCCTGGGCCTGGTGGGATATGCCCATCGCCTTTTTGAAAGAACTGGGTTTTGCCACCGCCGCCATGGCGCTGTCCGACAACTCCGTTTCCATCGACGACCCGGCGCTGAAAACCCACGAAAAACTGGCCGTCGTTCTGGGTACGGAGGGCGAAGGTCTGCAGGATAGCACCATCAGAAGCTGCGACTACACCGTGAAGATCCCCATGTACCATGGCGTGGACTCCCTCAATGTGGCAGCCGCCAGCGCAGTTGCCTTTTATGCGCTCCGCGCATAGAAAGTTGAGAGTGGAGAGTTGAGAGTGAAAGGTGCGTGCCGCATCAAACATTTCAGGAATTACCGAAACACTTTTCTCTTGGATAGATGCAGCAGCATATTTATTGCATGAACAGATAGATTTTGTCTGCCAAAGGCAAGGAATAATCTATCAGTGAAATCAAATATTTTAATCATCGCCGCAGGCGATACCACAACTCTCCACTCTCAACTCTCCATTCTCCATTAAGTAAAAAAAGCACCACCTTTCGGTGGTGCTTTTTCTTATCACTGAATGGCCTTCAGCATTTCCAGATACTTGTCTGCCAGAATTTCACCGGTGCCGGAGACGAACTTGGCCGTCTGGCTCTCGTAGCAGCCGTACTCATAAGCCCGCACATCGGGAATGTAGCCCACATGGGGGTTGGCGTAACCCATAATGGTAGTCACGGAGAAGACGGAATTGTCCTTGATGTAAGTACCCTGGGTACCGAACATCTCATAAGGTGCAAACACCGCGCCCCAATCGCCCACAGACAGGGTGACCATGGGAACGTCCCAGGTATCGGGCAGGTTTTCCGCATGGTTGATGACCTCTCTTGCCTCGTAAACGGAAGCAAAGCCGTACTGTCTTGCCAAAGGTGTCGCCGTGTCCCGGTCAGTCTCGTTAAACAGCTTGTAGACCTCCTTGGCATGCTCCAGCTTTTCCGGATCGTCGATCTTCCAGACCTGACCCACATAGTTCTCCCGCTTGACCTTAAGATCCTGGCCGGAAATGTCGGCAAACTCCAGGTTCAG
>JAFYPO010000058.1 GCA_017547505.1 Oscillospiraceae bacterium
CCTTTCAGTATTCCGTTTGGATTATTCTACAATATAGGCAGATACAATCTGGCCGTAGTAGGCGGTGTGATAATCGCCCTCATTGGGGGTTCCCTTAGCATAGTAACGCTCGTCATTTTCCTTGGCAATGGCAGCCGGATCCTGATCCTGCTTGTAGATCACCTTGCACTCCAGGGTCAAAGGCAGTTCCTTAATAGCAGGCACAGAGATCACATTGGGTTCTTCCAGTGTCAAACCCAATTCCTTGATCTTATCCATATCACGGCCGGACTTGGTACCGCAAATGCCCAAAATATTCTTGTCGACTGCACCCAGAGGCACATTGACGGTAAACTCAGGGTTCTTTTCCAGCATTGCCTTGGTGTGACGGCTTTCCCGCACAAACGCAATGAAGATAGGCTTGCCCCACTGGATACCCAGTGTGCCCCAACCGATGGTCATGGTATTTACCTTGCCGTCAGCCTTCGTTGTCAGCAAAATACCCTTGCCGGTCTCCTCATTAATGCGACCGGAGTAATCCCATACATTGATTTCCCGTTTCATGCGAAAAACTCCTTTCAGAATTTCATGTACCCTATTATAGTCTAAAGTGATAGAAAAAGCAAGGTCTTTCAAGTTGACAAGGCTTTGGGAACGTTCTATAATTTGGAAAAGAAAGAGAGATGCTTGCTATGAAAAAATCTGCACTGAAGGTTGCCTTCCGGGACACCCTGCCGGTACTGGCTGGATATCTGTTCCTGGGAAGCGGCTTCGGTATTTTATTGCGACAACAAACAGCCATGGGCGCCGGCTGGGCGTTTTTGATGTCCCTATGCGTCTTTGCAGGCTCCGGCCAATATCTGCTGGTTAGTCTGCTGGCTTCCAAAGCCTCCTTGATCGGCACTGCCATTGCCACACTTTTGGTGAATGCCCGCCATTTATTCTACGGCATTTCCCTGGTGGATACCTACAAGGGCGCCGGCAAAAAGAAGCCCTATATGATCTTCGGTCTCACAGACGAGACCTATTCCCTGGTGACTCAAAATGAGCCTCCTGAGGGCGTCAGCCGCCTTCAATACTGTTTTTTGGTCACACTCCTTGACCAGATATACTGGATAATCGGCTGTGTCCTGGGCAATCTGGCAGGCCGCCTGCCCATTGACTTTACCGGTGTGGAATTTGTGCTGACAGCGCTGTTTGTGACCATGTTTGTAGATCAATGGATTGCAAACAAAAATCACCGTCCCGCTATCATTGGTATCGGCTGTACAACCGTTTGTCTGCTGATCTTCGGAAGCGAACTGTTTTTGATTCCCTCTATGGTGCTGATCGCCGGTCTTTTGATCCTCTCACGGAAAACCGGAAGGAGGGTGAAAGATGGAGATTAAATATGTCCTCCTCACGATCCTTGTGGCTGCCCTGGTGACCGCCGCTACAAGATTTCTGCCCTTCCTGATCTTCGGAAGCGGTAAGAAAACACCGGACATTATCGTGTATCTTGGCAAGGTGCTCCCTTTCGCCATTATCGGTATGCTGGTGGTATATTGCATGAAAGATGTAAAATTTCTGCAATACCCCTACGGTCTGCCGGAACTTATCAGTTGCGTAGCTGTGGCGCTACTGCATATATGGAAGCGAAATTCTCTGTTGTCCATCGGTGTGGGCACAGTGCTGTATATGCTGCTGGTGCAATTGGTATTCTAAAGAAAATCCCAAGTCCTAGGACTTGGGATTTTTGTTTTAGGAAAGCAGCAGCTTGTCGTCTGCTTCGTCGGAACCGCTGGCAGCGCTGAACATATCCAGAAGCTGCTTCACGGTGAGGTTCTTCTTTTCATCACCGGAGACATCGACTACAATATGGCCGTTGTTCATCATGATCAGACGATTACCAAATGCAATGGCGTCCTTCATATTATGGGTGATCATGAGGGTTGTCAGATTGTTCTTTTCCACGATCTTCTGGGTCGTCTCCAAAACCTTTGCTGCGGTCTTGGGGTCCAGAGCAGCGGTGTGCTCGTCCAAAAGCAGCAGCTTAGGCTTCTTCAGCACCGCCATCAAAAGGGTCAGCGCCTGGCGCTGGCCGCCGGACAGAAGGCCGACCTTAGCGGTCATACGGTTCTCCAGTCCCAACTCCAAGGTTGCCAACTGCTCTTTATAGTAGGCGCGCTCTTTCTTGGTAATACCGGGCAGCAGAGAACGGAACTTACCGCGACGGGCAGCCAAAGCCATATTCTCCTCGATCTGCATGGTAGCGGCAGTACCCATCATGGGATCCTGGAATACGCGGCCGATATACTTTGCCCGCTTATACTCCGGCAGGTGGGTCACATCTACGCCATCAATGAGAATCTTACCCTCATCTACAGGGTATGCGCCAGAAACGGCATTCATAAGGGTACTCTTGCCGGCACCGTTACCGCCGATGACCGTAACAAAATCACCGGGTTTCAGTTCCAGACTCAAGTTATCCAGCGCAATTTTCTCATTGACCGTGCCTTCGTTGAAGACCTTGCGAATATTCTGTACCTTAAGCATGGCTGCGCTCCTTTCTGGACTTCTTGAAAATCTTTCCCTGGAAATTGGGAATGGTCAGGAAGACCGCAATGATCAAAGCCGTGAAGAGCTTCATATAGTTGGTATTGATATCCAAAACGCTGACAACAAACTGCACAACCACCTGGTAAACCACAGCGCCGATCGCAACCGCAGCCAGCTTCAAGGCAAAGTTCCGGAAGAGCTTTGCAAACAACACATCGCCGATAACGATCGCTGCCAGACCGATAACGATTGCGCCACGACCCATAGCAATTTCCGTAAAGCCATTGTACTGACACAACAGCGCACCTGCCAATGCCACAAGGCCGTTGGACAACATCAGACCCACCATTTTGTTGGCATCGGTATTGATACCCTGGGCTCTTGCCATATGGGCATTAGTACCGGTAGCACGAATAGACGCGCCCTTTTCCGTGCCAAAGAACCAGTACATCACAGCGATCAATGCAATGATCAGCAAAGCGACCACAAAAATGGGGTGCTTATAAAAAGCCATTCTTCCTTTTTTTACTTCATTAACAAAATTGGAAGATACCAATGCACCGAACTTTTCCGCGTCCACACGCACAGTAGGATTCATGTCCATAATCGCCAGATTGACAGACCACAAGCCGAATTGTGTCAAAATACCGGAAAGGATCGCAGGAATTTTGCACTTGGTATGGAAAAATCCGGTAACTGCGCCGGTAGCAGCGCCGGCCAAAGTGGCCACAAGCATGGCAAGCCAAACATTGGCACCATTGACCATCATCATGACGCAAACAGCACCGCCGGTACAAAGTGAGCCGTCCACCGTCAGGTCAGACAGTTCCAAAACTTTGAAGGTGATGTACAGGCCAAGGGCCATAATACCCCAGATCAAGCCCTGACTAATCGCACCGGGCAATGCATTCAAAAAACCAGTCATACTATTTCCTCGCTTTACAAGGCAAAAAGGGCGGGATAGCAGTAACCCGCCCTTCATGCTTATTAGTTCAGTTCCTCGTAGCCTTCGGGAGCTGTCAGACCCAGCTTATCGCAGATCTTCTTATTGTACTGATACTTCAGAGTAGACTCGTCCACATACTCGATCTTCATTTCAGCGATGTTAGCCTCGCCCTTCAGGATCTTTGCAGCCATCTTTGCGGTAGCAACGCCCAGATCGTAGTAGTTAATAGACAGAGTTGCAACACCGCAACCTCTGCAAATACCAGCCTCACCGGCGATGATAGGCTTATCGCTCAAGCCGCCAACAATATCCGCAGCATTTGCAACCGCATTGTCGGTGGGGACATAGATCACATCGGATTCTGCATTGCACTTCTCGGTAACTGCAGCCAGATCGTTGGTATCGGTGAAAGCGTACAGTTCGCAGGTGTAACCCATTTCGGTCAACATCTTCTTCATTTCTTCCACTTGATACTTGGAGTTTGCCTCTGCGGAGCAGTACAACAGACCCACATTCTTTGCATCGGGGAACCATTCCTTCACCATAGCAGCCTGTTTGTCCAGAGGTGCCAGATCGGAAGTGCCGGAAACGTTGGTGCCTACCAAGCCATCGAAGTTTTCAATACCCAGAGCCACGCCGTACTCGGTAACGGAAGTACCCAGGATAGGAATATCCTTGGTTGCAGTTGCAGCCGCCTGCAAGGCAGGCGTTGCATTTGCCATGATCAAGTCCACTTCATTGGCAACAAAGTCATTGACAATATTTGCGCAGGTATTGGAATCACCGGACGCATTCTGCAGATTAATATCCACATTCTCTTCGCCCAGCTCTGCCTTCAGGGTATCGATAAAGCCCTGGGTTGCAGCGTCCAACGCCTCATGCTGCACCAGCTGGCAGATACCGACGGTATACTTGCCATTCTCTGCGCCACCTTCAGAAGAAGCGCATGCAGCCATAGAAAATACCAGCATCAATGCCAGTACCATTGCAATCATCTTTTTCATTTTCTTACTCTCCTTTCCTCAAAAAACGAGGATAATCGATGTTGCTACTATACCATTTTCCCGTGGTAAAGTCAATACAAATATCCGCGTGTGGAGAACATCTGTATTTAAGTCAAATACTAGCGTAATTTCCCCTCTTTTTTTGGGCATATTGCCAAATCCAAAAAATGCCCCCTCTTTTCAGAGGGGGCATGCCTGTTTTGATTACTGGGCAAAGATGCTCTTGGTGGCGAAAATTGCCATAATAGCATGCTTTGCCATCATATGATCGTAGTAGCGCTCAATGGCCAGTTCCTGCTTGCCGAAGTCGGTGAGGAAAGCCTTGGCGGCGTTCTTTGCCTCCTCGTCCTTACCCATGCACTTGATGGCCATGCAACTTGCAAAGCCACGGCAGAAGCGGGTATGCTTGGTGAGCAGGCGCATGGAAACCGTCTGGACGCGGTAAGGCATATTCCGGTGCTGTCTGAACAGCTCGTCATACTTGTCGCAGACCTCAGACACTTTCAGCAGCTGCGCTTCCATCTCAGGCTTGTGGAAGTTGGGAGGTACGGGTGCGGTGTGACGGCACTCCAGATAGGTCTGGGGCATCAGCTGATCGATGGTCTCTAAGTATTCCACAACGGTCTCCCACTGGTCGCCGTAGGCATGAGAGAAGTAGTCCTTCTTCAGTTCCTCAAAGTCGGCGTTGTTGTCAAACAGCACAGAGGCATAGACAAAATAGTTAAAGCCGTTGGGGAAGAAGGCTCTCTGAGAGCCGTCCTGAATAATACCGTTAAAGCCGTTATCGCGATAGGACAGCACGTCCTCCTGCAATCTCTTTGCGAAGCTGAACACGCCGGGTGCATAGAACTGGTGC
Organism: Oscillospiraceae bacterium; assembly: GCA_017547505.1. Lineage (GTDB taxonomy): Bacteria > Bacillota > Clostridia > Oscillospirales > Oscillospiraceae > Faecousia. The sequence continues at coordinate 5,324 of JAFYPO010000058.1, forward strand.
TTCCAGAAGTGATACTCGTAAGCAAAGGAATTACAGGGAGCGAACTTTCTCCACTCGTTGGTATGGTAGATGTACTCCTCCATAGTATCCAGTCTGCCGGACTTGTTCAGCTCAAAAGGCGTAATTTTCTCAACCTTGGGATCCTTCTCCACGGAGTAAGTATAGCTGCGGGAGATAGCACCCAGCTGCATGGAGAAACGGGCGGGATTCTTGATCTTCTCGCAAGTAGGCTCATGGGTGGTGTCGGAGTAGACGCAGAACACGATACGGGTATCCAGACCACGGGCGGTCAGTTCCTCGTCCACCTCGTTCAGGGCGATCACATACCAGTCGGAGGGGGTCTTGGTACGGCAGATCTCACACTCACAGCTGTTCTTGGAGCCGTCAGCCAGCCAAACATGGAGGTAGTCCACGTTGGTATTCAGTTCGGCGTAATCGCAGACACACTTGGTGAAGATCTTGCGTGCTTCGGGGTTGGACATACAGAAGTTGGTGTTCAGAGCAACGCCGTTGTTCAGGCCGCGGACACCGTTCATTTCTGCCAGGTACTGGCGGGTCTCCTCGGGAACAGGATTCTCGTCGTCCTTGTTCCAGCCGCCCACAGAGCTGACACCGAATGCTTCGGCGTTCCAGCCGTGACCCATGTCATGGAACTGCAGACCGCGCTTAGCGATCTCCACTTCACAAACACGCTTCCACTGCAAGACAGTATCCGCATTCACAGGCTCAGGCTCGCGATTTTCGTTGTTATAGAAATGGTTGTAGTACCAATCATAGTAGATCTTGGGGATATCAAACTCGATCATGTAGGCGTTCAGGCCGATCTTGGGAGAGAAATCGATGGTCTCCAGCATGCACTGCTGGCTCTCTGCGCCCTCATTACACTGACCGCGGTAACGGCAGTCTGCCATCTTATGGAACTTTGTGGCTTCCACGTTCTTAATAGGAATAAACTCACCGTCCACACCAGGGAACAGCCAACGGCAGCCGTTGAGGGTCAGGTACTTGTATACTGCCAGCAAAACGGAGCGGGGGTTGCTGCCGGCAATAATGCCGCCTTCGTTATCGGTATCGATGTGCAGGATGTCGTCCAGATCGATATCCAGCGCCTCGCTGGTATCCAGGCAGAAATCTGCCATCAGGCCCAGGCGGAAACCGTCCTTGGCATTGGGGGCATACTCGATGGTGATCTCGCCGCAGCGGGGCATCATCATACGCAGGTATTTCTTCAGTTCTTCCGCGGCAAAGTCCACCACGGGATTAGATGTGATCTTATAAATTTTGTACATGCTTTGTCCTCCTTTTACGGATCACTATAGATTTGATTATACCTTGTGCGGCAGGTAAATGCAACCAAATATTGAAAAAATCCCCCTATTATCGGGGGATTTTATTATTCCGTTTCCCAGCAGGAACAGTAGCCGTTCTGCGCGCATTGCACCAGCATCTGCGC
>JAFYPO010000059.1 GCA_017547505.1 Oscillospiraceae bacterium
ACCGTAACCGACTTCGGGACAATGGATCACAGCCCAAGTGGAAACGCCCAGCTCTTTCATCTTGCGAAGGGCCTCGGGCATATTTTCCTTAATGAGTTCGCCCTCTTCGGTGCGCAGCTGCACGCCGGTGGTCGCCTGGGCTTCCACTTCGTTGATGATGCAGTAGTCGGTGTACTTCATAGCGGGGCAAACCAGCTTCTTGAAGCGCTCACCGGCTTCGGAAACCACATCGATAGAGGTCTTGATACCCTTCTGCTGTGCAGTATGCAAAAGACGTGCCATCTTGGTGCCGTACTCGCTGTCCTCTTCGTCCAGAGTATCCAGCAGCAGGATATAGCCGATGTGCAGCATGTCCACGTCCAGCTTATCCCAGGGAATATCTGCCTCGCAGAAACCGGCATTGCCGCCACGGCAGTGATAGAAGGTGCGCTGCTTGGTGATCTCATCGGCCATGACCAGGGTGAAAGAGGTGGTACCGGTGATCTTCACATGCTGCAGATCGATGTTCTTATGACCCTTCAGCACGTCCATAACGTACTTGCCCTCGGTATCGTCGCCGGTACGACCCAGCGCCACCAGAGGCAGTTCGGGGTCCAGCTTTGCCAGATCAACAATATCGTTGCACAGGCAGCCGCCCACAGAGCGGGAAGCGTCCTGGGTGATGGTGGTCAGTTCACCGGGCTTGGGGATACCGTTGATGGGGTACAGCAGGTCTACGATCATGTTGCCGGCTACGGCAATTCCTTTTTTGTTCATCTATGAACACGTCCTTTCTTCTTGGTTGTATTATACAGAATACGTTTTCCGGAATTCCTGGATCCACTCTTTTGCCACTGCTTCGGAAGCAAAGGTCTGTACCTCCACGGAGGAGATCTTTTCTGCCTCAGAGCGCAGCTTTGTAAAACATTCCTGCGCCGGCATACCAAAGTGCTTCTCCAGCATGCGGGACAGGTATTTCACATCGGAAAAACCGCTGACCACGCTGATGTCCGTCAGGCACATGGTGGTATTGCGGATCAGCTTCAGTGCCTTTTCAAAGCGCATGGAGCTGACATATTCCTGGAATGTCATATTCAAATTGTCGTGAATAAAGTGGGAAAGGTAGGTCTTGGTCACATTTTCGCTTTTGGCCAATTCCTCCAGGGTGATCTTTTCGCTGTAATAGGTGTCGATATACTCGGTAATGCGGGATAACCGGGCCATCTTTTTGTTTCTTGCCAAATAGGCCGCTTCTGTCATCTGCCGGTACGGCACATAGCTGAGAAGCTTACTGTACAGCTGACCGATGCTGCAAACGCAGCGCAGGCCGTACATATCCCCCGGTTCTGCAAAGTAGTCCAGCAAAGACTGCACCATCAGACCGATGATCTCTCTTCTTTGCTGCGGCGGCAGATACACGGAAAGGTCGTTTTTCAGAAGTTCCAGATTGCGGAAGCAGGAAACATAGTCGCTGCAGAAGCTGTTGGCCACCTGCAGGTATGCCACCTTCACACCTTCCGTTCCGGAAGCGATGATCTCGTGGGGTTCGTTGGAATTAAACAGAAAAAGAGAGCCTGCGTGAACGGAAAAGGAGTTGTCGTTGACACGCACCAGACCGTCACCCTCTAAGGCAAGGCCCATTTCCAGTGCTCTGTGGACATGGGTGTTGCGGTTGACGATCTGCACCACACCGGCCCGGACATGGGTCAGCTTGGGATAGGCAACAACCTCGTATTCCTCTTTGAGTACTCTTTGTTCTTTCATAACAGTTCCCTTTATGCAAGAAAGGGCCGGCCGAAGCCGGCCCTTTGCATCAGTTACAAATGCTTGGGGTTATGCCAGAGCGCTTTCTTCTGTACGGGTCCAGCCGCCGTCGCCCATATAACCTGCGGGCAGCGCAGCGGGAGTCTCGAAGGAAGATTCCAGCTGAACCATCTTACCGGTCTCGGCAGAGGTCATGATGCTGTGCATCAGCTCGAAGACATGGAACGCCATTTCCTTGCTTGCGCGGTTCTTACGACCATTGGTAATTGCCCAAGCCATCTCAGCGGCGCCAACACCACGGGAGTTTTCCGCATAACCGTGGGTCAGGGGGAATTCCACCTTGTCGGACATGGTCTTCTTGATGTACACGGGGTTGCCGAACTCGTTGGGGTTGCCCATGTACAGAATACCGTCGGTACCGTAGATCTCCAGGCCGTAGGTCTCGTCCAGAATACAGTCGGAGTTCATGTGCAGAGTACCCAGAACGCCGCTCTCATACTGCATGGTCGCGGTAATAACGTTAGCGTCCTCCAGCTTGTACTCACGGCCATAGAGCATATTGCCTTCTCTGTCCAGAGCAACGCGGGTGTTGATACGGTCGGGATCATTGATGGCGGTGAAAGCGGAAACTGCCTTCACAGGACCCAGGATCGCAGCCAGAGCGGTCAGGTAGTAGCCGCCCATGTCGAAGCCGATACCGCCGCCACGCTTGCACAGGTGGGGCAAAAATTCGCCGTAGATGCCGTAGTTACGGCTGATAGAAGCACGGCAGGAGATGGGCTTGCCAATCAGACCCTGCTCCACAATATACTTGGCAGTCTGCACGGAAGCGCCCAGGAAGGTGTCGGGTGCGACGCCCAGGTACAGGCCCTTCTCGTTTGCCAGTTCCACCAGTTCCTTACCCTGCCACAGTTCCACAGCGATCATCTTCTCGGAGAAGACATGCTTACCTGCTTCCAGGCACTGCTTAATGACAGGATAGTGCGCGGCGGGAATGGTGAGGTTGATGACCATATCGATAGAGGGATCTGCGCAGATCTCCTCGGTGGTCATAGCCTTGCAGCCGTACTTGGCGGCCTGCTTCTCCATAGCAGCGGGGAACAGGTCAGAGCAGGCAGCCAGCTCCAGGATGGAGAACTTGCCGCTCTGAATGTTGGACATATAAATGTCGCTGATGGAGCCGCAGCCGATAATGGCAACTCTAATCTTCTTCATTGGATACCCTCCGAAAAATTACAGGGACAGAACGATCTCGCGGATGTTCTTAGCGACCATGTTGATCTCTTCCTCGGTGGAGTTGATGTTGATACCGGTGCCAGCACCCAGGCCCTTGTCAACGACGCCGACGGAGATGTTCACAGCGCGCTCCAGGATATCGTCGGTAGCGGGCAGCATGTTCTTAGCGTAGGTACGGTCGTCCTGATGGAAGGGATGGTTGGTGGTCCAGGTCTTCTTGTCCAGGATCTGCTCCATGTTGTTGTATACGTGCCAGCCGGAACGAGCGATGACGGAGGTGCCAGCCTTCTCGCAGAATGCAGCAGCCTTCTCCTTGGTCTCGAACAGCAGGGTCAGCAGAGTGCCGCACTCGCCCTCGTCGTTGATGGTACGGAAGCCAACGCCGGGCAGGCCCTGCAGCTGTGCCTTCAGCATAGCCTTCTTCTCACGCAGGGTCTTCAGAACCATGGGCAGCTTACGGCCCTGAGCAACAGCGACAGCGCCGCTCAGCTCATTCATACGCATGTTAACGCCAACGATGGAACGGTTACCAACCTCAACACCGGTACGGGAGGGCTTGTGACCCTGGTCATGGTAGCCGAATGCGCGCTCATACAGAGTCTCATCGGAGCAACCAACGAAACCGCCGTCGCCGGTGGTGATGGTCTTAAAGACATTCAGGGAGTATGCGCCCATATCGCCGATGGTACCGCAGGCCTTGCCCTTGTAGGATGCGCCAACAGCCTGGCAGCAGTCCTCAATCACAAACAGATTGTGCTTCTTGGCAATTTCCATAATCTTGTCCATCTTGCAGGGGTTACCCAGCATATGTACGGGCATAATTGCCTTGGTCTTGGGAGTGATCAAAGCCTCGATCTTGTCGGGGTCGATGGTCAGAGAATCGTCAATCTCAGCCAAAACAGGAACAGCGTTCATCATTGCAATGGTGGAAATAGAAGCGATAAAGGTGTAGCCGGGAACGATAACCTCGTCACCCATACCGATACCCAGCGCTGCCAGGCAGCACATAAGGCTACCGGTGCCGGAGCTGGTTGCAACCACATACTTGTGTCCCAGCTGTGCAGCCATTTCCTTTTCAAAAGTAGCAACCTTGCCCTGGAAGCCATCCACGCCCACTGCACCGTAACGGAACAGCGCACCTGCGTTGATAACATCCATCAATTCTTTCTTTTCTTCTTCGCCGAAGACATAAGATCCAGGACCGCCAGCCATAGTAATACCTCCAAAAAATAAAATAATTTGTTTGCAGTCGGCGTTTCCGACCGCTTTTTGTTTAGTTTGTTTAGCTATTTACGCGTAGGTTCTATATAATAATACAGTAT
>JAFYPO010000060.1 GCA_017547505.1 Oscillospiraceae bacterium
CCTCTTTGTGGAGAAGCTGAACAAGACCAGAGGACGCAAGATCCACGATGTTGATGCCATCGATTTTAAGACAGCGATCCTTATCGGCGCGTTCCAGTGTCTGAGTCTGATCCCCGGTACTTCCCGCTCCGGCGCAACTATACTGGGCGCGATTCTTTTGGGTGTCAGCCGCAGCGCAGGCGCAGAGTTCTCCTTCTTCCTGGCAATTCCCACCATGCTGGGTGCCAGCCTGCTGAAGGTACTGAAATACGGAAAAGACATTCTTGTCGGCGAGGCAGCCATGCCCACCGGCACGGAGGGCATTGTTCTTTTTATGGGTTGCCTGGTCAGCTTCGGTGTGAGCCTTCTGGTGATCAAGGCTTTGATGGAATATGTGCGAAAGCGCAGCTTTTCTGCCTTCGGTATTTATCGTATCGCCCTGGGCGCGGTGGTTATCGGCTATTTCTTAGCGAAAACAGTAATTTAATGTTGTAGGGTGGGGGCTTGCTCCTGCCGTAAAAAAAGACCTCTCCGATGGAGAGGTCTTTTTTTAGAACATGCGTCTTTATCTGCTCTTACAACGTAACGTTACCGAGCGGGGGAGCGATGGGAGCGCCGCCTGTGGCGGATAAAGCGACCTGAGCGAGTGGCAGCGGTCGGCAGATGAGGAAGGCGCGCCGTCGCCGACGAAGATGCCGGGCACCGCAACAGGGCAGGGAACTAACGATTAGATAGGCACTTTGTACGGAATGCCCGGCCGGGCATCCGGCCTTAGCGGACGTACTCGATAACCACGCGGCGGTTGGGCTCGGTGCCAACGGAGTAGGTGGTGATGCGGTCGGTGTCCTGCAGGGTTGCGTGGATCACATGGCGCTCGTAAGCATTCATAGGCTCCAAGGTGGTACGGCGGTGTGCCTTCAGCACCTGCTGCGCCTTCTTCTGTGCATAGCGGCGCAGGGAGTCTTCCCGCTTTTCACGGTAGTCCTCAGCGTCCACATTGATGCGAATGTGGCCTTCCACGTTCCGGTTGATGGAGTAGTTGGCCAGGTGCTGGATAGCGTCCAGAGTGTCGCCGCGGCGACCGATCAGGTAGCCCAGATCGTCACCTACCAGCTCAACGCAGTAGGTATTGCCATCTTCCAGCCATGCATGGGGAACGGCATTGGAGTTCATGTGCTCCAGCAGACCCTTGATGAACTGCTCGATCTTTTCCTCGGTGCTGCCGGGAGCGGCGGGCGCAAATTCCTTGGGCGCAACGACTTTCTTAGGCGCAACCTTCTTCTCGGCCTTCTTGGGTTCGGGCTTCTTTTCAGTCTTCTTGGCTTCGGGCTTCTTCATTTCGACAGAGCCGGACAAAATGGCATCCAGGTCAGTCTTAACATTTGCATGTGCATCGATGAACAAATCCTCCTGAGGAGCTTCCACTTTCTTTGCCTTGGGCTTGGAACGGGAAGCGGCGCCCAGCGCAGACTTGGGAGCCTCGTGGGATTCATAGGTCACTTCCACCTTTGCGGGGGTAGCGCCGATGCCCAGGAAACCGGACTTGGCCTGTGCCAGAACCTGAACGGAAACATCGTCACGAGTCAGGCCCAGCTGGGTCAGTGCGGATTCAATGGCAAGATCAATGGTCTTGCCGGTAGTAACAATGGTTTTTTCCATTTCTCTTTATTCCTCCGTGTTGCTGTAGCGGTTGGGGTCATAAGCGCGACCCTTGCAGTAGGGGCGTTCAGAAATACCGGACAAAGTGGTCTTCTCCGGTGCTTCTTCAATCACAATGCCCTTCTTTGCTGCATATTCCTTGGCGGCGGCAGCCTTTGCGGCTTCCTCCTCTTTCTGCTTGCTCTGCTGCAGCTTCTTCTTGCTGGTGTTCTGGGTGATGCCGTCGGGATTGTTGGCGCGGCGCTCTGCGCGGACGCGCTCTTTTTCAGCCTCGATGGCTTCTTCTGCCATATGCTTCTTCAGACGCTCTGCGTCCTCGGCATCATAGATCTTGCGGTATTTGGTGGTCAGGAACACATCGATGATCGTGGATACCACACCCTGGATAAACCAGTACAGACTCAATGCGGCAGACCAGCTGAAACCGATGACCAGGGACATGATGGGCATCATATACATCATGACCTTGCCGGTCTGGTTGGACTGAGAATTCTTGGCAGCTTCCTTGTCCTGAACTCCCTTTTCGTTGGTGATGACGGAGTTGTTCATCTTCTGGGACAACAGCATGGAAACAACCGAGCTGCCGGCAGACAGGACAGGCAGCAGGAACGCACCGATGCTGGGCCAGTTCCAGAAGGAAGCGGAGAAAACATTGTAAGGGGGTGTTTCCACCAGATTAATGCCCAGGAAAACGGCATTAATGTCAGTCTTGGCCAGAAAATCGATCACGACACGGTACAGGGGGAGCATGATCAGCAGGGGCAGCAGACTCCACAGGCAGCCACCGCCCATGGACACGCCCTCTTCCTTATACAGCTCGCGGATAGCTTCGCTTTGCTTTTGCTGGTCGTTGGCGTACTTTTTCTGGATCTCCTGCATGCGGGGGGTCAGACGGGACATCTTCATGGAGCTCTTCTTGCTCTTCGCGGTGGGGAAGAACAGCACCAGTTTCACCAGAACGGCGAAGATGATCAGCGCCCAACCAAGATTGCCGGTAAGCTGAGAAAGGTTTTCCAGCAACCAGGCAAAGGGGACTTTGATAAATTCCATAATTTCCTCCTAAGGCACGGGGTCATAGGGATCGCCCTTGTAGAAAGGGTGACAGCGGCAAAGGCGCTTCAGCGCCAGCCAGCCACCTTTCATGGCCCCATATTTGTGAATGGCTTCCATTGCGTAAGCGGAGCAAGTGGGGGTAAACCGACAGCTTGCGGGTGTGTAGGGAGAAATGCAGCGTTTATAAAAGCGGATCATGGCAAGCAGAACAGATTTCATGCCTGTTCCTCCAAAATGCCCGCTTTTTCCGCCAGGGACAGATAGGCCTCGCAAAGTTTAGAGAACTCTGCATTCAGGCAGCGGCTTCTTGCCACTACCACGATGTCCCAACCGGGCTGGAACTTGTCTTCATTCAGACGATAGACCTCCCGGAGGCGCCGACGGATCCGGTTGCGCACCACAGCGTGGCCCAACTTTTTGCTCACAGTCACGCCCACCCGATTGGTGGCAGTGCGATTCTTACGGGCATACAGCACCACATAAGAATTGGCGTGGCCGGAGGTAGCATACAACCGCCGGAAAATGTGATTGAGTTTTAAGCTGCAGGAAAATTTCATAAAACTATCTCCCAAATAAACCCCTTAAAAATGACCATAAATAAGATCAAAAAGGGTAGCCGGTTAAATTCAATTATCAGGGATTCGGCGAGAGATTTTTTCTCAGAGCAAGGCGGGACAGCTGCCGATATACTTTGTGTATTTCAAGGCTGGCCCGGCGCAGATCTGGGGAAAAAGATCCGGCGAAGCACGATCATTGAGTTTAATTGGTTACCCCATATAAAAAGGGGGCGGGGCGAATAATCATTCGCCCCGCATGGACTCCCGTTTCGCAATGAGCGACTTAAACTGTGGATATCCCACGCATCAAAGTGCTTACGCAGAAAGGACCTTACGTCCCTTGGCACGGCGGCGGGCAAGAACCTTGCGGCCGTTGGAAGTAGCCATTCTCTTCCGGAAACCGTGAACCTTGGATCTGTGACGACGGCTGGGCTGGTAGGTACGCTTCATATCGGATACACCTCCTGTCAAATTCAGATGCTCGACAGCCGAAATTTCGGCCGCAGCGAAACATAGTTAGTGACCATAGATAGTCACACTAATGCATTATAACCGATAATTTCCACCAGGTCAACAGTTATTTTTCTTGAAAACCCTGCAAAAATGCAATTTTTATAAAAAAACGGACCGCTTTTGCGGTCCGTTAAGTTACAAATGCTCCCAAAGCCAGGGAAGTTTTTCTTCAAAATGAATGCCGAAAGGCGTTGCTTCCGGAGTTGCGGCGATTACCTGTTCCACAAATTTGGCGGCCAGAACCGCGGCTTCGGGAATGGTTTTTCCCTTCACCCAGGCGCCGGTAAATACGGCAGCAAAGAGGTCACCGGTACCGTGGCAGCTGCGGTTGATGCGGTCGGCTTCATAGGAGAAGAAGCCGGTAGTCTTGCTGAAACCCATAATGCCGGTCTTGCCGGGGGCATGGGAAATGCCGGTGATGATCACAGAGTCTGCACCGAATTTCTGCATGGCGGAAAGCAGTTCCTTGTAATAAGCTTCGTCGCCGGCTTCCCGGTAGGGAAGGCCTGTGAGGAATGCGGCTTCTGTTACATTAGGGAGGATCACTGTACCGCGACGGCAAAGCGCCTTCATGGCATCTACATGGGCATCGGTAATGGCGCTGTATAGTTTGCCGTGGTCGCCCATAACAGGGTCGATCACCGTGGGGACAGGGAACGCGTCCAGCACCCGCTCTACCGCTGCTGTTTGCGCGGGATCGGCAAGGTATCCGACGCTAATACCGTCAAAGCGA
>JAFYPO010000061.1 GCA_017547505.1 Oscillospiraceae bacterium
CAAGGAGCGTTCCTATGTCAAAATTAACCATTCGGGATATTGCAAAAATGGCCGGTGTTTCCACCACCGCCGTTTCCTTTGTCCTTAACAACAAAAGCGGTGTCAGCGATGCAACCCGGGAAAAGGTACAAAAAATCATTGAAAGTACCGGCTTTACCCCCAATGTCCATACCCGCCGCCTGAATCTGGGCAAAAGCTACACGATCCATGTGGTGCTGCGCCAATACAGCAACAGTCTGTTCAATCAGTTCGCCCTGGAGACACTTTCCGGTATTTTTACCGAAAGCAAGTTCCTGGGCTACAGCATCGTCTTTACCTTTGTTGACGATCACATGGACTGTCATCAGATTCTGGACTCTGTCCGTGGCAAGGACTGCGACGGCATCATTCTGAATCAGATTGCAGACCCCACCCTTCTGTCCATTCTGCAGCAAGAGGAGATCCCCTTCGTATGTGTTGATGCCCATATTCCCAAAGATGGCAGCTTGCCTCTGGTGGAAGTGGATTATTATGATGCGGCTTATCAGGCTACCCGCCACCTGTATGATTGCGGTCACCGACAGATTGGCTTTATCGGTCCGCAGACGCCCGCAGAATACTATATGAGCACCTTCAACGGCTATACTGCTGCTTTGAAAGATATGGAACTTGTGTGCAATCCAAACTGGTTGGCAGAAGTTCCCTTTGCTGACGCAGACAATCCCACATCTTTGGAACCCCTATTCTCCAAACCCCAGCTCCCTACCGCGTTTGTGTGCGCCGGTGATATTTTTGCCATCAGCGCTGTCCGCTGCGCAAAAGCTAAGGGTATCTGCATTCCGGAAGATATTTCCATTATGAGTTTGGACGACCTGCTGGTTTCCCAGTACATGGACCCCTCTTTAAGCACCATGACATTCCCTAAGGAGCTGTTGGGTAAGAAAGCCATGCAGCTGCTTTATAAGATCATTATGGAAGAACCCTATACGCCGGTAAACCTGATTAAGACGACCCCGATTTTGCGGGAGTCTGTGAAAAGCATATAAGAAACACCCCGCTGCTTATGGCAGCGGGGTGTCTTTATTGTTTTTTTTACTTGGCAACAGCGCGCTGGATCATCTTAACGATTTCAACAACAGGAATTACCAGAATAGCAAGTGCCAGAGCAATGCCGTATTCGTCCCAACCGATGGGTGTAAAACCAAAGGCGTTTGCAAGGAACGGAATCTCGATCACTGCTGTGGTCAACAGAAGGCTGCCCAGCATAGCCAGCCACAGGACCTTATTTTGGGTCTTCAGGCTGAACACGCTCTTGCGCTGGGAGCGCATGTTGAAGGAATGGAAAATCTCACACATAGACATGGTGAGGAACGCCATGGTCATGCCGTGACCGGACTCACCAGCTTCACGCAGCAACTGGAACCAGTTGGCACCCTTAAACTCCATTGCAGCGCCGATCAGGTATGCGCCTACGGTGATCAGGGTAACCAGCAGGCCCTGGTAGACCACATCGAAGCCCAGGCCACCGGCAAAGATGCCGTCCTTGGAGTTTCTGGGAGCGCGGCGCATGGTATCGGGTTCTGCCTCTTCCATACCCAGTGCCAGAGCCGGGAAGCAGTCGGTAACCAGGTTGATAAACAGCAGGTGGACAGGGTTCAGCAGTGTAAAGCCCAGAAGGGTTGCACCGAACACGCCCAGCACTTCGGACATATTGGAAGCCAGCAGGAACTGGATTGCCTTACGGATATTGTCGTAGATCCGGCGGCCCTCGCCAACAGCGGCAACGATCGTTGCAAAGTTATCGTCAGCCAGCACCATATCCGCCACATTCTTGGTAACATCGGTACCGGTGATACCCATGCCCACACCGATGTCGGCGGACTTAATGGAAGGCGCGTCGTTAACGCCGTCACCGGTCATAGCAGTGATATAACCGTTCTTCTTCCACGCGGTCACAATGCGGGTCTTATGCTCCGGCTGTACGCGTGCATACACGCCGTATTTCTTCACGGCTTCACACAGATCCTCGTCAGAGATCGCGTCCAGTTCTGCGCCGGTAATGGCCTCGGAAGCATCGGTGATAATGCCCAGTTCCTTGGCAATAGCCACGGCGGTGTCCTTGTGGTCACCGGTGATCATCACAGCGCGGATACCGGCGCCGCGGCATTCCTCAATAGCAGCCTTCACTTCAGGACGCACAGGGTCGATCATGCCGGTCAAGCCCAGGAACACCAGATCCTGTTCCAGGAATTCAGGGGTATTTTCAGCAGGCTTTTCCGCCCAATCCCGCTTGGCAGCTGCCAGAACGCGGAGCGCCTTGTCTGCCATAGCCTTGTTGGCTGCCATGATCTCGGCGCGCTTTTCTTCGGTCATAGGCAGGACTTTGCCGGCCTCATAATAATAAGCGCAACGAGCCAGCACCACATCAGGACCACCCTTGGTGTACTGCACAAAGCTGCCGCCCAGGTCATGAACGGTGGACATCATCTTACGGCCGGAGTCGAAGGGTGCCTCGTCCACGCGGGGTGTTGCTTTCTCCAGATCCTGCTTCTTCATGCCCAGTTTGCAGGCGAAGTTTACAAGAGCGCACTCAGTAGGTTCACCTTCTGCCTGGTCATTCTCATTCAGATTTGCATCGGAACACAGCGCCATAGCAGAGGCTACCAGTGCTTCCTCGCCGTAGCTTTCCACCACGGTCATCTTATTCTGGGTCAGGGTACCGGTCTTGTCGGAGCAGATAACCTGGGTGCAGCCCAGGGTCTCCACAGCCGTCAGGCGGCGGATCACAGCATTGCGCTTGGACATCTTGGTCACGCCAATAGACAGCACAACGGTAACCACCGTTGCCAGACCTTCAGGAATCGCGGCAACCGCCAGAGAAACGGCAACCATGAAAGTACCGAGAATGCCGGTGATGGAGAAGTCACCTTTCATCAGCAGGTTAAATGCAAAGATAAACACACAGATGCCCAGAACGATATAGGACAGTGTCTTGCCCAGCTGGTCCAGGCGCTTCTGCAAAGGAGTCTCTTCCTCTGCTGCCGTTGCCAGCGCGCCGGCGATCTTACCCATTTCGGTATCCATACCGGTCTCGGTGATCACAGCCTTGCCACGGCCGTACACAACGGTAGAACCCATATAGCACATATTCTTCCGGTCACCCAGAGGCACTTCCTCCTGACCGGCAGACAAGTTCAATGCATCGATCAGCTTGTTAACAGGGACAGACTCACCGGTCAGGGCAGCTTCTTCGATCTTCAAAGAGGCGTTTTCGATAATACGGCCGTCAGCAGGCACAGCATCGCCGGCTTCCAGAATAACCACATCACCGGGTACCAGTTCGTCGGAATGCAGGATCACCATTTTGCCGTCACGCAGCACTTTACAGGTGGCGGCAGTCATGGTCTGCAGTGCCTCAATGGCTGCTTCTGCCTTACTCTCCTGGATAACACCCAGAATAGCATTAAGCAGAACGACCACAACGATAATACCCACTTCCACCAGACCTTCGGTCAGGTGACCCATATTCTTGTCACCCATATAGGTAATCACGGTGGTGGCAGCAGACACCAGTGCGGCGATCATCAGAATGATCAGCATGGGGTCCTTCAACTGCGCCATAAAGCGCTGCAGCCAAGAGGGTTTTTCTGCCTCTTTCAGCTTGTTGGGGCCGTACTTTTCCAGGCGTTCCTGCGCCTGCTGGGTAGTAAGACCCGATGCAGTAACGCCGAGGTCATGCAACACTTCCTCGGTGGTTTTCATATAGGTTTTCTTCATCCGTATTCCTCCTGTTTTCATTATGCTCCGCGCCCTGTGGAAATAAACAAAAAGCCACGCGCGATTGTAAACCGTGCGTGGCGACAATTCATATCCGGGTAGCGATCGCAATGCACAGTCTGGCATAAGTCTCGCGATTGAGGCAAGCCAGACCGAAAACGGCCAGGATGTTGACTTACCCGCGTAAAAATACGCTCGCTACTCCCTTATTTAGGTCAAATATAGCATGTCTACCCATTTTCGTCAAGAAAATTTCGTAATATTCTTCCGTTCTCCGTTCAAAACACCGGGATACGAGGGCTTTGTCGCTATCGTAGCGATCATACTGTTCCTGCGGCAAGCAAACCGGCAATAATCTTTCTTCTTCCACATGTAAAAAGCCAACCGCTCATTGGGCGGTTGGCTTTTTTAGTCAAAGTACAATAGCGCTATCCGTTTGTTTTAACGCTGAAGATATGTACAGATGATATTAAAAACATCTTGATATTCCGTGGACTTGCTGATATTCTCGCCGTCCTCGTTTACCCAATTTTCTTTCGCAATTTCCTTCCACACATAATTACATACGGCATCGCAGAAATAATCATTTATAGCACCTAACCTGGAATAATCGTCTCCACCGAACTTAGACAAAGTTTCAACAAAGAACGTTCTCTCTTTCTTAATCTCTGCAACAAATTTTTCAACATATTCTTCTGTATCAAAAGGGTGGTCATCTATTGTATTCTTGTAGTATGCAACACAAGAAACGAAATTACGGTATTCTTCGTCACCGACAGTCTCATAGTCTTCTCCATTTACACCATACTGTTCAAAATGTACTGCTTTGATCGCCATTGACGAAATATCACTCCAGAATCTACTCCATCCGTTGCTCTTTTTGTATACCAAATCATCAACCACATAATCAAAAATCAGTTTTCGAATAACAGGGTCGCCGTCGTAAAAAGCATCGGCAACAGCAACGCCTTTTGCTGCGCTCGTTGCAGATATTTTAGATAAGCCCTGAGAAAAATGCTTATAACTTATATTATCCTTAATAATGTAAAGAACCTTATCAAGTTCTACTGCAGCAGCCTCAATCTGCTCCTGACAAAACAGCTTGTTTGCTTTATAGCAGTCCATTTCATAAAGCCCAGAACCTTCTTTTGATTTGCTCCACAGTTCCTTCCTGTGCTCCCATAAAAATCTATCCGTTTTATTTTTAGGAATCTGATCAGATCGGGAACAGTCATATAGCAGCCGAGAACGGTTGTATACTTCTAACGCAATCCGTAGTTTTTCTGCGTTGTACGCTTCGCCAACGAAATATTTTACGTATCTTTCTGCCGTTATATTTCCTTCCACCAGTTCTTCTTTGTAGTGAGAAAATGTCCTGTTCTTACCGAAAAGGATTTCAACGTATTCTTTGATTTCCAAATCCGCCAACGGATTTTTAGGGCCAAACATTTTATCAAACAAACCCATAAATTTTCACCTTTCTATTTTATATTTATTTGTTTTAATGAGCGATAATAGTACGATGTTTGTCTTCCAATCCTTAGCACCGGTATTGTAGGGAGGGTCAATGTAGATGCAATCCACCTTACCTGCATAGAGATACTCCAACAGTTGCAATGCATGGTAGTTGTCTGCCTCAATAAGCGTGTGCCAAAGATCACTATCCGGAGCATTGCAAACAGAATCCAGCGGTTCCAAACAAGGATAGATAGGCTCACCAAATTCTGCAACGGTCACGAGATCGCTTAAAGAAAGCATAACAGCATCGCCGCCATCCTTTGGAACACAGACAGCAGTATCACCATTTTTTCTCAGCACAACATAGGTTTGTGCATTTTTGTCGTTCTTCAAGGTTACCAAACTACCCTTGCGAATGGGTACACCATAAAGCCGGGTGCTTTCCGGTAGATGTTCCTCAAAGACCAAAGACCAATGGTATAGCTGTCTTCAGGGGTATAGAAGATTTCTTCTGCTCTTTTTTCGGCTAACAAAAATAACTGTACGGCAATATCTTGAGTCTTTTTGGGCCAAACTCTTGACAGCCATTGTTCTGAAAATGCTTTGACATTACCGACGCTGTGGATAATACTACTATCTCGATCGGTAGGCATTCGCTTAGGGCTGGTGACTAATTCTAATAATGCGTTATATGAAGGAAGATCGTTACGGTAATCGAAGTGGCAGATTTGCTTCAACATGGAAAAAATGGGTATTACATGCGAGAATTACATCTTCATCGGTATTGAGAGAAATGGCAAACACGCCGCCGGCCTGACTTACCAGTGCCACCTGCTGCTCCGTAAGAACAGTACCGGCACCTACCAGCATTTTTCCTTGGAATTGCGTTGCCAAAGCACCGATGTTCTTGGCGGTCTGTGCATCGGATACACTGCCATCTGCGCTGAAAGTCAGCTCGATCAGGCGGATGCCACCGTCATATAAGGCCTGCGCCAAGGGAATAAGTTTATCCTCTGCGACGCCTCGGACAATGGCAATCACCTTATGTTCCTCAATTGCACGAATCACTTCTTGTTTCATATTGCATCCCTCCTGACATTTATTATAGACTTGTTTTTTGCAATGTATATTGTATTTTCTGCAG
>JAFYPO010000062.1 GCA_017547505.1 Oscillospiraceae bacterium
GCTTTTTCCACAAAGAAAATGATCAGCCAGATGAGGGCATAACCGACCACGAAAATGCCGGTAAACACCAGAATGGGGATCACAGATTGCTGCAGCCAGCCGTTAATGAGATAGGTGAGGATATAAGCGATGTACAGCCCGCCGCCGTGAAGCAGGATCTTGGTAGGCAGCGGCAGTTGTTCCATTTGGTAAATAGCGGTCATGCCTGCTGCAATAAAGGCCAGCAGCATGATGGTTATGATGCCGAGACTTACCTCTCTGGGAGAGAAGGATTCCACCGTACCGGTAGCACCCAAAATGCCATAGATAACAGCCAGCACCAAAGGTCCGCCTGCGGCGCAGATCAGACCCCGGAGCAAAAATTCTTTGAGAAACGTTTTCATTTGCCTTCCAACCTCCTTTTGATCTCCGTAAAGCACCGGCGGGAAACATATTCCCGGTAACCGCATTTGAATACAGCATCTACACTGCCGGCATAAGTAACGGCGAATCGATCCAGTCGTGTTTCGTTGGCCAAGGTACTTTTGTTGATACGAATGAAACAGGAGGGAAGCACAGCTTCCAGTTCATGCAGCCGTTGTTTCAAGCGGTAATGGCGGTTTTGGGTGTCGATGGCGTATGTCTTGCCGTCCAGAATGGTCACACATTCGATTTGGGACACGGACAGCATTTTAATATCGTCTTCGGTGTAACCGGTAATTCGGTCTGTGCTTTTGGAAATAAGCGCTTCGATCTCGTCGATCAGCGCCGTGCGCTGCCGGGCGGTCACGACCACTTCCTCGTCTTTTTCCTTGTCTATGATGAGTCTGAATTTCATCGGCTCACCTCCTATGACTACAGTATAACACACTTGTATTGAAAATGTAGTAAAAATGCTTTATCGGTCTGTTTAGTCCCCCAAACGGCAAAAAGACCCCTTTTACATAAGGGGCCTTTCTAATTTAAGAAAAAGATCAACAATAAAGTCTGGCGATTCTTAAACTGCATCGATGTGTAACTTTACACCGGAAACAAATTTAACACCTGCAACAGTTTGTAATATGCTGGCTGCTATGTAGAAAAGACCAGGTCCGCAGCAGGTTACTGCTATAAAAAGTATACTAAGTATCCATGCAAAACATGCATTTAGTATAGCCAGAAGCCGATATAGTTTTGCAATTTTTAGCACTTTAGCTTTGTTGTCAGTTTTACATATTTTCCTGCCCATGAGTAGGAAGATAAAATGAGGAGTGCACGAAAAAAAGAAAAAAACAACATAGAAAATAATTAAAGAAAGTTCAGGAGGTTCGCTTAAATAAGAAAATGCAACAAGCAAAAAGGGCGCAAGCGAGAAAATAGTGGACAAACAAAGTGCAAGGGTATTTAAGGTGTTGGCTGAACGTAGTTGTTTATCAGCAGCTGCATGGTAGTTTGGGGTTAAAGTACTGTTTGAAGCCGGAACTGATTGTAAAGATTGACCGCATTTGCAACAAAACAAGTTCTCTTCGTGATTTTCAGCACCGCATTTGGAGCAAAACATAAGTATTCTCCTTTTGTTCATCTGTAGGATCAGTATAACACATTTTCAATATAGTGTAAATTCCTATTTAGCAAAGTAAGAAAATGCTATAACAACTGCTTATCTGTCTATTTACCCCCAAACGGCAAAAAGGGGAAACAGCAAACGCTGTTTCCTCTTTTTGGTCCAAGTGGCGAGACTCGAACTCGCGGCATCCTGCTCCCAAAGCAGGCGCGCTACCAACTGCGCTACACCTGGAAATATCGACTTGCTGTATTATACACAAGTATTGTGGAAAATGCAATCAAAAAATGAAGAACTTCCCAAGTTTGCTTGACGGACAAGTCGTGTTTTTGCTATAATGTTCGGGAAAATCACAGGAGGTGGAGAGATGAGAGGTATTCCTTCCCTGATCACCGATATTCGTAAAAATGTATTTACCGAGGTGGCTCGCATGGCCTATTCCGGCCGTGGCTACGACGGTGTGGACGAACTGCCC
The DNA here is from genome assembly GCA_017547505.1 of Oscillospiraceae bacterium. GTDB lineage: Bacteria > Bacillota > Clostridia > Oscillospirales > Oscillospiraceae > Faecousia. The sequence continues at coordinate 1,998 of JAFYPO010000062.1, forward strand.
TATATCATTGTCCCTGGCGACCGTCCTTTGCACCGGGAATCTGTGTTCCTGGAGCGCGCCATCGCCAGTGAACGAGTGCGCCTTGCCATGGGCTTAAATATTCGTCCCATTCAGACCCGCCATTTGCTCACCGAGGGTATGGACGAAGCCGCGGTGGCGGAACAGTATTACAATCCACCGCTGATTAATATTATTCCTTATGCCTGCCACAGCTGCCCCACCAATCAGTATAAGGTCAGCAATTATTGTCAGAACTGTCTGGCGGCATCTTGCCAGAAGGTTTGTCCCAAAGACGCCATTACTTTCCGCAACAACCGCTCTTATATCGATCTTGACAAATGTATCCGCTGCGGCAAGTGTGCCAAGGCTTGTCCCTATAATGCCATTGTCCATCTGGAACGCCCCTGTGCTGCTGCTTGCGGCATGGACGCTATCGGCTCCGATGAGTACGGCCGCGCCGTGATCAATCAGGACAAGTGCGTGGCCTGCGGTCAGTGCCTGGTTTCCTGTCCTTTTGGCGCGATCGCCGATAAGGGTCAGATCTTCCAGGTGATCCAGTCCATTTTGCAGGGGGATAAGGTCATCGCCATCGTTGCGCCTGCCTTTATCGGCCAGTTCGGCAAGCACTCCACCCCCGGCAAGTTCATTGCTGCTATGAAGAAATTGGGCTTTGCCCGCATCGTGGAGGTGGCGGTGGGCGCCGATATGTGTACCATCGAGGAAGCCAGAGACTTTATGGAAAAAGTCCCCGAAAAGCAGGATTATATGGCAACCTCCTGCTGTCCCGCATGGCATTCCATGATCTATAAGCTGTACCCCTCCGAAGCAAAGAATATCTCCATGACCCTGACACCCATGGTCTATACCGCCCGACTCATGAAGCAGAAGTACCCCGGCTGTAAAGTGGTCTTTGTCGGCCCTTGCGCAGCAAAGAAGCTGGAGGCGATCCGCGCGGATATCCGTTCCGATGTGGACTTTGTTCTGACCTTTGAGGAACTGCAGGGCATGTTTGAGGCCAAGGAGATCAATTTCGAGACCATCGAGCCTATGTATGACCTGAACGAAGGCAGTGCAGCAGGCCGTGGCTTTGCGGTGTCCGGCGGTGTTGCCGGCGCTGTGGAGAACATGATCCACAAAGAAAACCCGGATATGGAAGTCAAGACCGCCCGTGCAGAGGGCCTGCGGGATTGCCGGAAGCTGATGGCTATGGCCAAAGCCGGCAAATATAACGGATACCTTTTGGAGGGCATGGCCTGTCCCGGCGGCTGTGTAGCCGGCGCGGGAACACTGCTGCCGGTAGAACTGGCAACAAAAGTCGTGGGCCGCTACCAGACGGAAGCCAATGTGGAAGACCCCACCCAGAGTGCCTACCGCGACCACGGAAAAACCTTGGAAGAGTAAGAAAAACCACCCTCGTAAGAGGGTGGTCTTTTTTTATGCTTTTTCTTTCTTCTTGTACAGCAGAAGACCGATTGCCATTACCACAGCAAACACGATCAGATACCAAACGACGGACATTTTGTGGCTGAGTACGCAGGCATAGATCATGAAAAGACAGCCGCACAATGTCAGCGTCGGCATAATAAAGCGGCGGAACACGGACTGATCCTTTTCCTTGCGCATCCACTGGATCATCATAGGCACATACATGCCGTAAATAAAGATGATGGGCAGCTCTGTGGAGTCAAATACAAATGCGCCCTTCCAGGTACCTGCAAGGTTGGACAGATAGAAATACAAGAACCAAGCGCCGGTACACACTAAAGAGATAATGGCAGAGTTGTTGGGGGTGTTGGTTTTTGTGTCCACCTCTGCCACAACATCGGGTTTGGGACCGTTGCCGCGGAC
>JAFYPO010000063.1 GCA_017547505.1 Oscillospiraceae bacterium
ATAATAATCGCCGGATAGAATACAAATACGATCAGCGCGTACCAGGAACCCAGCACCAGAGGGATCATGAGAAACATCAGGATCGTCACGGCATACATGGGGTGACGGACAATACCGTATAGACCGGTATCCACCACACGTTGTCCTTCTTCCACTTTGATCGTGCGGCTGAGATAGGCGTTTTCCCGCATGACCTCGGCATACAGGCAATATGCCACCAAAAACAACACCGATGCGGCAATGACCACCCAAAGCGGCATGGTCGACCAACCGAACCGAAAGTCCAGACCCGCCACCACAAAACCGGCAATAAACATGAGCCCCGAAAATGCAACGACGCCTTTCTGCTTTCCTTGTTTTTCTTTGGCGTCCAGACGTTTTTTAAGAAATTCCGGGGATTTTGCCAGCATTACAAGACCGGCAATCAGCATAGGCACAAACAACAGGCCTATAAGCAACCAGCCGTATGGATAGGCAAATGTGCCGGCAGGCAGAAAGAGCAACAGACCCACCAACAGTAAGCCGCAGGTAAATTTTACTAAAGCTTCCCACAAGAGTTTCATAGTTCTTCCACCCTTTCAATGACAGTCTTCCCACCTTGTTGTTTCAATTATAGCATTTCAAAACACCCCTTGCAACCAAAGACTTCCATGTTGTATAATAAACATACGATTTCCCTTACCGGCGGTTGATTTCTCCCCTCTCAACCACCGGTTTGTAGACTATGTTCACCCCTGCAGTTATACTGGCAGTGAAAGGAGGGCTCCTATGGATCAAGTAAAAATCGGAAAGTTCATTGCTGATTGCAGAAAGAAAGCAAATTTAACACAAATGCAGTTGGCGGAAAAATTGGGCATCACCGACAGAGCGATCTCCAAATGGGAAACCGGAAAATCCCTGCCCGACTCTTCCCTCATGCTTTCGCTGTGTGATATTTTGGGTATCACCGTAAATGATCTGTTGTCCGGGGAGGTTATTGAAATGGATAATTACAACAAGGAGCTGGAAAACAAACTGCTGGAATTGGTCCGGCAGAAAGAAGAATCCGACAAACGGTTGCTGAAACTGGAATTGGTCGTCGGTATTTTGTCTATGGTCGTATTGTTCGTGCCGATCCTCATCGGTGCACTGCTGCCTATGGAAGATTGGTTACGGCTGGTGTTGGTGTTCTCCGGCTTTATTCCTGCTTTTGCCGGGTTCTTCGTTGCTTTGCGAATTGAGCAAATGGCCGGTTATTATGCCTGCGGAGAGTGCGGTCACAGATATGTTCCCACTTATAAAGCTGTCAACAGGGCTATGCATATGGGCAGAACCCGCTATATGTGCTGCCCCCAATGCGGCAAAAAATCCTGGCAGAAGAAAGTGCTGACAAAAGAATAAAAACAAAGCGCCGGGCAGCTGCCCGGCGCTTATTTTACTTTAGAACATACCGCCTTTGTACTTTTTCTGTACCAGGAGAATCGCAAGAATCCCTCCAAGCAAACCAAGCAGCAGTACCCACACGGCAATCCACATGACCCGTTCTCCAAACAAGGCAACTATACCACTGCAAGCCATGGCCATACTGATCACAGCCATAGCCTTGCCGAAGGCTTTTCCGTAAGCTACGTTGTCCGTTACTTTTGTGCGGTGGTAGTCGTGGATCAAGTCGGTCTTTCCCCTGTAGATCAGCGCCGCCAGTACAGCAAAAAGTGCAGCGGTCGCAAACATAATACCCGCATAAAGGAGCATAGTATCACCTCTTTCCTATGAGTATAGCATACGCAGGTTTCGATTACAACATCTGTCCACTGAGTAGTAATTGCAATCACTGTTTGATTTTTTCTTTTTTCTTTGTTATAATTCTAGTAAATATTACACTCGCGAAAATTACAACAGCTTTTGTAGAGAAATACATGCTTATAATCACGAGGTACCATATATGAAAATTGAATTTGATAAAAAAAAGAGTGCTGAAGCATTGTCCGGTTTCGTGCAAAGCACTGTTGATTTCAGCAAGAAGGCCGCCGCCGATGCTAAAGACGGTGTTGCAGCAATGGTTGAGAAATCTAAAGCTGACAGTTATGCACGTAGAATGAAGAAATTTAACCCCTTATTTCCTGATCAATATCACGATGCAAACTTCAAATTACCCAACATCATCAGCATTGTAGACGACGCTGTTCGCCGTAATGTTGATGTTTGTGAGGGAGCAATTGGTTGGCTTAGCAAAGATTCCGGTGTTGAAGTTTTGCACTTATATGACGAGTTCGTTGAATTCTCCGGAATCCAATTTATCCCCACCGTTACATGTGATGCCACTTACTGTGTAGACAGCTTTGACCACAACCGATATATTCGCACAGATTGTGTATTCCAAAAAGCACATGAGGAAAGAATGGCCGAACTCAAACAAATTGCTTATTGCCTAGGGGCAAAGAAATGTTCTATTGAAATTTCTGAATCCGTGCAAAATTCTCAAGTGCAGGACCGATCCGCCAGCTTTGGAAAAAAACTCACCTTTTCCAAAGTCGCAATTTCCGCGAAACAAGATTCTTCCCAATCTTCTGACAACCGTCGAAGCGGTAAAATAGAGGTTGAGTTTGAAGGTAGTATTGTACCTCAGCGACCGGAACTGAAATGGTTTGCACACGACGATACTATTAACCGCTTGATTGACATGCGTTGCAATGAACAACGTACCATAAAAACCGAAACACTTGAACTTGCGGGTTCCTCATCTGCTACAATGTCACATAAAACAGCCTGTAGCATTGACAGTGCAATCGGTAAAGGTTCCGTTTACATGCAAAATCAGGCTACAAGAGAACATCAGAATCGTTTATTGTTCCACATTGAATTCTAACCGTTCCCCCGGTTGAGTTTGCAACTCAACCGGGCTTTCTTATATTATACTACTCTACGGAGCATAGGTTGTCTGGCTTGCTGTTTTGTGGTATTCTGTTGGCAGAAAGGACGTGGAACTATGAACACCTATGTCACCGGCGCAACCATCAAACAGCTGCGGGAAAGCAGAAAACTGACCCAGGCGGAACTGGCGGAGAAAATCGGCGTCAGCAGTAAGACCGTCTCCAAATGGGAAACCGCCAAGGGATTGCCGGATATTTCCTTATTGCAGCCCCTGGCCGGGGCATTGGGTATCTCCGTGATCGAACTGATGAACGGTGAGCAGATCACCAACAAGAACGCTTCCGCCAACATGCTGCGGTGCAAGTTCTATGTCTGTCCTATCTGCGGAAATGTTATCCACACCATGGGCGATGCGGTGATCAGCTGCTGCGGCATTACTTTGCCCGCCCTGGAAGCAGAAGAAAGTGACGATGATCATGGGATCACAGTAGAAAAAGTGGAGGACGAGCATTTTCTCACAATCCCCCACCCCATGACGAAGCAGCATTTTATTTCTTTCGTGGCCTATGTGACTTCCGACCGGCTGCAGTTGGTGAAATTCTATCCCGAAAGCAACGCCGAGACCCGCCTGCAGCTGCGGGGACGGGGATATCTTTATTACTACTGCAACCAACATGGTCTTTTCAAGAAAAAAGTATAACAAACCCCCGGCTGGGCCGGGGGTTTTTCATATCAAAATACCGTTGCAGTGGTCAATCTCGTGCTGAATGATCTGGGCCGTCCAACCGGTGAAGGTCTTGATCCGAGTTTGGAACTGTTCATTCTGCCATCGGACTTTAATCGTCTTGTAGCGCTTGCAGGGACGCGGACCGCCCAAAAGAGAAAGGCAGCCTTCTTCCGTATCGTAAGGCTCTGCGGCTTTGAGAATTTCCGGGTTGAACATAGTCATATATGTACCCTCGTTGTCAAAGACAATGACGCGTTTATACACACCGATCATGTTGGCCGCCATACCCACACAGGCTTCCTGATTGGCTTTCAGGGTGTCCAGAAGATCTGTGGCCACCTGTTGGTCTTCCGGTGTAGCTGCGCCGGATTTTCCTGCCAGCAAAATGGGGTCGTGTACCACCTCTTTAACCATTTCTTTTCGCCTCCCACTGCGCTTTCGTCAGCAAAGATGTATGGCCGGTGCGCTTTTCGCCCAGCAGCGGGATATCCAGATCATGGGTGGTGTATTGGTAGACAAACCCCAGCTTTTGCTGTACCCGGCGGGACTTTTCATTGCCTTCATAGTAGCCGCACCAGACCGCCCGCATGCCCAGATCTTCAAAGGCATGGCGCAGCAGTTCCTCTGCCGCTTCCGGGATCAGACCCTGTCCCCAGAAAGGCTTGCCGATCCAGTAACCCAGTTCGCATTCATCCTCCCGGTCAGTCATGTCCGTACTGCCTTTCAGCTTCAGACCGATGCTGCCTATGGCCTTTCCGTCCTTTTGGCACACTGCGTAGGTCTCCGGTACAAAAAACACATGTCTGATAATCTCAAGGCTGTTTTCCACACCGGTATGGGGCGGCCAGCCTGCGGGAGGTCCGATTGCCGGGTCTTTCGCATATTCGTAAAGGTTTTTTGCATCGCTTTCCTGCCAGGGTCGTAAAAGCAAGCGTTTTGTTTCCATCATTTTACCACCTCATAGGGCCAATCGATGATACCGCCGAATTCTCTTATGTTGGTATAGCCCAATTTGACCAGGTCTTCCGCTGCCAGCTTGCTTCTCCGGCCGCTGCGGCAATAGACCAAAATCAGTTGGTCTTTCTCTTTCAGGACACTTTCCGCTTTCTCCAAAATTTCATCATGGGGAATCAAAATCGCGCCTGGAATGTGACCTGCATCATATTCGTCCTGCGCCCGGGTATCCAAAATAACATAGTCTTCCCGGGTATCCATGAGTTCCTTGGCCTGCTGCGCTGTAATATTCATATAGACAGCCTCCTGCTTTTGTTCTTCCGTCTGCCCACAGGCTGTCAGCATCAGCGCAGCAAGCAAAACCACACATAATGTTCTCACGGAATCTCACCTCTTTATACCCATTATACCACGCAAAAATGTGCCTTGCAACGGTTACTCTTTTTAATATGCTGCACATTTTCCAGAAAACTTTATATTTACTTTTTCCTTGGATTGTGGTATCTTTGCCTTGATTGTAGTGCAAATTGTTTCTAGAGAATTCTATTTTCGGAGGGTTTTCCATGAACTATGATGTCATTGTGATTGGCGCCGGTCCCGGCGGTATTTTCGCTGCCTATGAACTGATGCAGCATAAGCCGGAGCTGAAGGTTGCCGTATTTGAAGCCGGTCATGCATTGAATAAGCGCCATTGCCCCATTGACGGTGACAAAGTCAAGACCTGTATTGGTTGTAAGAGCTGCTCTATCATGAGCGGTTTTGGCGGCGCAGGTGCTTTTTCCGACGGCAAGTACAATATTACCAATGACTTTGGCGGTACGCTGTACGAATATATCGGTAAGAAGCAGGCTATGGATCTGATGCACTATGTGGATGAGATCAATATGCGTTACGGCGGAAACGGCTGCAAGCTGTACACCACCGCCGGAACAAAGTTTAAGACACTTTGTATCCAGAACGATCTGCATCTTTTGGACGCCTCTGTGCGCCACCTGGGTACTGACATCAACTATGTGGTTCTGGAAAATCTCTATAACTACCTGAAGGATAAGGTGGAATTTTTCTTTGATACCCCTGTGGACGCGGTCAAGGTTGTTTCCGGCGGTTATGAGATCGAAGCAAAGGGTTCTGTCCATTTTTGTGAAAATTGTGTCATTTCCGTCGGCCGTATCGGCAGCAAGTGGATGGAGAAGGTCTGTAAGGAGCTGAAAATCCCCACCAAATCCAACCGCGTGGATATTGGCGTCCGCGTGGAACTGCCTGCCACTGTTTTTGCCCACCTGACGGATGAACTGTACGAAAGCAAGATCGTCTACCGTACCGAAACCTATGGCGATAAGGTGCGTACCTTCTGCATGAACCCCAAGGGCGCTGTGGTAAACGAGAACACCAACGGTATTATTACCGTTAACGGTCACAGCTACGAAGATCCCGCCATGCAAACCGAAAACACCAACTTTGCGCTGTTGGTGTCCAAGCATTTCTCTGAACCTTTCAAAGACTCCAACGGCTACGGCGAGTCCATTGCCCGCTTGAGCAACATGCTGGGCGGTGGTGTGATCGTGCAGCGCTTCGGTGACTTGATCCGCGGCCGCCGCTCCACACCCAAACGCATGGAAGATGCCTTCATCACCCCCACACTGCAAGCAACCCCCGGTGATTTGAGTCTGGTGCTGCCGAAGCGTATTCTGGACGGTATCATTGAAATGATTTATGCCCTGGACAAAGTCGCTCCCGGTACTGCAAATGACGACACCCTGCTCTATGGTGTGGAAGTCAAGTTCTACAATATGGAAGTAGAGGTCAACGATCATCTGGAAAGCTGCTATCCCGGTCTGTATATCATTGGTGACGGCAGCGGCATTACACACTCCCTGTCCCATGCTTCTGCCAGCGGCGTCCATGTGGCAAGAACGATCACAAAATAAAATAACGCACCCGATCTTACACTTACAAAAACGAAACAGCGGCACAGGAAATTTCCTGTGCCGCCTTCTTTATTCTTTACAACGACCGCCGCAATTCTTGGCATAAGGACAACCGATGCATTTTTGTCCTTTCTTCTTGGCGCGGATAACATAGAACGCTGCCGCGCCTACGATCACCAGTACCAGAGCGATCACCAGATAATCCACAACATTCATAGCTTACTTCTTTCCGGAAAGGGCATACTCTTTCTTCAGATCTTTCTCTGCTTTGATGCAAAGCGCCACCACAATGGCAGCCATCACCAGAACAGCGATCAGGCCCGGCAGGAAGGCTGCGCCCAAAGCGCCGGTAACGATCAGCGTGCCGATCTGGTACACCAGGAAGGATACGGTAAAGCCCACGCACAGCTGCAGACCAATGCCGCCCCACAGCCACTTGACACTCTTCATTTCGCTGTTCATAGCGCCGATCGCCGCAAAGCAAGGGGGTATAAACAGATTAAACATCAGGTAGGCCAACGCCGCTACAGAGGTAATGGCAACTACCTCACCGGCAGCATTCAAACCTGTCATAACGGCCGCTGCGTTGGCAGCTTCCCCTTCCATGAGCGCCAGTTCCTCGGCGTTAATAAATTTGGTTGCTGCAAAGCAGACAGCCAGGGTGCCCACCACATTTTCCTTGGCGATAAAGCCGGTGACAGCGGCTGCTGCCAGCTGCCAGCTGAGCACACCCACAATAGGAACAAGCACATAAGCAAAGGGACGAGCAACGGAAGCCAAAATGGAGGTTGCCTCTGCACCCTCCTCCACCAGCTGGAAGTTCCAGTTAAAGAACTGCATGATCTGCACAATGGTGTTGCACAGCAAAATGATGGTGGCAGCCTTTACAATGTAGGACCAGCCGCGGCTGCACATGGATTTGAAAGCGCCCCAAAAAGAAGGTACTTTGTATTCCGGCAGTTCAATAATAAAGAAAGACTTTCTGACCTTATGGGCAGTGATCTTATTGACCAGCAGCGCGCCCAGGAAAATCAAAACGATGCCTAAGAAATACATCAGGAAGCTGACCCAGCCAGCATTTTCAAAGAATGCGCCGGCAAACAGAGAGATCACAGGGATCTTTGCGCCGCAAGGCATAAACGGTGTCAGCATCGCGGTTGCGCGGCGCTCCCGCTCGTTGCGAATGGTACGGCAGGCCATAACGCCGGGAATGGCGCAGCCAATGCCGATCACAAAGGGAATGACGGATTTACCGGACAAGCCGACCTTTTTGAAAATGGGGTCGAGAACCACCGCCACACGGGCCATATAGCCACAATCTTCCATGAGGGCGATCAGGAAATACATGACCATGACAAGGGGCAGAAAGCCTACAACGGCGCCAACGCCGCCGATAATGCCGTCCACCAAAAGTGCTTCCACGATGGGCGTTGCACCTGCATTCAGCAGCAGACCGCGTACCCACTCGGCAAACCAGTCAATCAGCGTCACAAGACCGGGGATCTCCTTGCCGCCGATAGTAAATCCTTCTGCAATGGCAGGACCTACCCAGGCCTGAGAGATCTGGAACACCAGATACATCACCACAGCGAAAATGGGAATTCCCAGCCACTTATTGGTCAGGATCGCATCGATCTGATCGCCTGTATTTTTCTCCTTGGTAAGGACCTTACGGGTTTCCACCTGACTTACAAGGTTGTTGACAAAAGCGAAGCGGCTGCGGTCAGCCTGTTCAACGGCTTTCTTGTCCGTCAGGTCGATGTCACCCTGGTTAAAAGGCACATTCTGAGCCTTTCCCACCTGGGCTACTGCTGCCTGCACCAGTTCTGTAAGACCCTCTCCCTTATTGGAAACAGTCTCTACGATGGGACAACCCAGCTTCCGGGACAGTGCCTGCACATCGATCTCGGTTTTCTTCTTTTCATTGATGTCCGCCTTGTTCAGGGCAACCACAACCGGCACACCCAACTCCATCAGCTGGGTGGTAAAAAACAGGCTGCGGCTAAGGTTGGTTGCATCTACGATGTTAATGATCACATCGGGTTTTTCCTGATTGACATAGGCGCTGGTAATGCTCTCTTCTGCCGTAAACGGCGACATGGAATAAGCACCGGGCAAATCCACGGCGATGATCTCCCTACCGTCGCTGTAGATCTTCTTGATGGGGGCTTCCTTCTTGTCAACAGTAACGCCTGCCCAGTTGCCGACTTTTTCATTTCGGCCGGTGAGGGCATTGTACATGGTGGTCTTACCGCTGTTGGGATTACCCGCAAATGCAATTCTCATTATTTTCCTCCTCTTGCCTTTCCGGTTAGCAACTGCTAACCGCACATTAAAAAGCGATCAGCAGATCGCTGTACCTAAAAAATTCAGATGACGATGGCATCTGCCAGAGCCTTGTCAATGTTATATCTGCTGTCTTTGATCGCTACAAAACAGCTGCTTTTCCGGTGGGAAACCACCGTGATCGGCTCGCCGCTGTAACAGCCCAGAGAAAACAGAAAGGCGTTCAGCTCTTCGTCATCGGTTTCGATCCGCTGAATGATATATTCTTTTCCTTCTTCTGCCTGAGAAAGTTTCATATACAATCACCTTTTAGTTAGCCTATGCTAATCAAAACCTTCAAAAATCAGTTAGCTTCCGCTAACTAAACACACTATACTCCTTTTACCAGGATTTGTCAAGCTGATTTTTGAAAAATCTTCCTTCCCCTGCCCTTGCAATCCATAGCGGTGTATGGTATTATGACACCATAGAAAATCGTTGGGAGGAATCTGCATGGCCCTTCATGAATCTGCTGAAATGTACCTGGAGACCATTTATCAGCTCACCAAAGAAAAAGGCAGCGTACGCAGCATCGATATTGCGGAGGCTATGGGATACTCCAAGCCCAGCATCAGCCGGGCAGTGGGTCTTTTGAAGCAGGGCGGCTATCTTCTTGCCGACGAGGACGGTTTTCTGATCCTCACGGAAAGCGGCAGGAAAACTGCGGAAAAAGTTTTTGAACGGCACATGGTGCTGACCAGAGCGCTGGCCACTTTGGGTGTCACCGCGGAAACCGCCGCGGAAGATGCCTGTAAGATCGAGCATGTTCTAAGCGATGAGACCTTCGCCGCCATCAAACGCCATGTAGATCTCCTGGCAAGCAAATAATTTACGGCACGGGAAATCCCGTGCCGTTTCTTTATGGGGTTATTTTCTTTTTCAGCATGGAAAGTAAAAGTCCCGCAGCGTACCAGGTGGTTTCGTAACGGATATACCGCAGGGCATTTCTGTCCCACAACAGACGAAGTCTGGGAGAAAACTCCTCATCACCGTGCCACAGCTGTACGCAGATTTTCAGGCTGTCCACCAATTCGATGGCGTAGGCAATGTCGCCGCCGGATACCTGCTCTCCCCCCAGCGCCTGACAGGCTTCGTGAAACCGTCGGGGATCTTCGTCAAAGAAACGTGCAAGGGGGTCGTCCTCATTTTCCTGGAGGCCTGTGTGGAAATTGTGTCCGCAGGACAAAATATTGATCCATTGTCCGGTGATAAACCGATCCCGCTTACTGTCGCAAAGCCAATCCAGCACCGTCATGACCCGATTGAACTGGTTGCCGTCCTCCCATACGCCGCCACGCAGACACTCCATATCCCCGCTGGCGCGGCAAACGCGGCATTGCTCTCCCAAAAAGCGGATATAAAAATATTTCTCGTCGTATTTCAGGCGGCAGCGGACGATCAGTTCCTGCTGGTCATAGGTCAAAAACAACTTTTTTGCCTGCATGGCCTGCTTTTCATAGTTATTCACGGCTGCGCCCTCCCCTCTTTTTCTGTCTATAGTGTACCTTATGGCACAAGTTGTGTCAATTCCCGGGAAATTTGCATTTTCCGGTTGTAATCTCAGTTAGCATATGCTATCTTGTAGAAAAAGAGACTTTTAGGAGGGATCTTTACGGGCGTTATCGAGACTCTGCTTTTGACCACCTTTATCGCAGGTGTGGTCGGTACCGGTCTGGGTGGTCTGATCGGCGCTGTTTTGCAGAAAAATTCCAACCGTGTGGTCAGCCTACTGCTGAGCTTTGCAGGTGGTGTCATGCTAAGTGTTGTATGCTTTGACCTGGTAACGGAGGCCATCGAAACAAATGTGGGTGTTCTGGTAGTGATCGGTGCAATTGCTCTCGGTGTTGCGGTGATCTACATTCTCAACTACCTGATTGACCGGAAAACCAATCCGGAAGTTCCCCATATCGACGAAAACCACCCCCAGACCGCAGACGATCTGGACGAATTGATCCACAGTGACCATCTCAATGCCCATGCAGCCAGAAAGGACAGCAAATTCTCCCTGTTCGTTGCCGGTATTGTTATGGCCAGCGCCATCGCATTGCACAATGTGCCCGAGGGCATGACCATCGGCGCTTCCTACGCCAGCAGCGACGGTGTTATGGGTAAGGCCGCTTTGGTTTTGGCAATTCTCATCGGTCTGCACAACATTCCCGAGGGCATGGCGGTTTCCGTTCCCCTGATCTCCGGCAGTATGAAAAAACCAAAAGCGATTCTCATCACCGCGCTTTCCGGTGTGCCGACCATTGTGGGTGCGCTGTTGGGCTACCTTTTGGGAGAGATCGGTGCACTGGGTCTGGCACTGAGTTTGGGCTTTGCCAGCGGCGCTATGCTGTATGTGGTGTTCGGCGAGATCCTGCCCCAGGCGATCCTTATGTACCACAGCAAGCTTCCCGCCTTCTCTGCGATCGTGGGTATGCTGGTAGGTCTTTTCATTATCTTCTTCTAAAACAATTTCACCCCGGAACACTGTGTTCCGGGGTGTTTTTTTCCAACAAATGGATCTTCCGGGAAACCATGCCCTTTGCGCCACATCTTTGGGTGCGCTTGCGGGATTTTCCGGCCATACTTTCCCCTTTCTGACGCAACCTAACAGCAGAAAGGAGGCTTCCTATGGCAAAGAGGATCTTTCTGTTTTTTTATCTCGGTTTGTACGGCTTTTTGCTTTGCGTCCATGTATCTCAGCCGCCCCAGGTGCGACCGCTGATTTGTCAGCTGGACGTCTACTGCCGGTTGGACGGCGAGCATACCCAGATGCACCTGACACAGGAGCGGCAGATCAAGTCTTTGATGTGCTGTCTGCGGGCGGCAAATACCCACATTACAGCGCAAGAACCGCCCCAAGAGGAAGACGCGGATTTCTGTCTGGTACAGGTACGAATGAGCGACGGCAAACACCACATCTACCGGCAGGTATCCACGGAATATTTTTCCAAGGATTCCGGTCCCTGGAAGCAGATAAAACCGGAACAGGGCAGTCGTCTTTTTGCTGTTTTGCGCACCTTGAAAACCCAGAGTTTTCAAGGTGCTTTTCTATTTTGTGATAACTTTTTTCTTTTATTCCGAAATTCAGTAAAATTTTTGACAAATGTGCCAAGAATAACCCCCTTTCTTTTGTACGAAATGGAGTTATTTATTTAATTGTATATAGCGCTATTGCATTTTCCCTCAAAGCAATCTATAATATTATACTGATAAACTGGTATAGATATGGTCATACCGAAACCATATGTTTTTACCGCATATCTACAACGAAGGATTCTAAGGAAGAAAGGATCGTGTTGCAATGAAATTCAGTTACTACCCCGGTTGCACCCTGCGCAACAAGGCCAAGGATCTGGACGCCTACGCAAGAGCCTCTGCAAAAGCATTGGGCTTCGAGCTGGAGGAGCTGGAAGATTGGCAGTGCTGCGGCGGTGTATACCCCCTGGGCACCGACGAGATCGCTACCAAGCTGTCTTCTGTTCGTGCCATGGCGCAGGCTCGTGACAAAGGCCAGGATCTGGTCACTTTGTGTTCTGCCTGCCACCATGTTCTCAAGCGCGTCAATGACGACATGCAGAACGTGGAGGACATTCGCACCCGCGCCAACAACTACATGAAGCTCAGTACCCCCTACGAGGGTGAGACCAAGGTGCTGCATTTCCTGGAAGTGATCCGGGACACCATCGGCTTTGACGAGTTGAAGAAGAAAGTGGTCAATCCCCTGACCGGCAAGAAGATCGGCGCCTACTACGGCTGCCTGCTGCTGCGTCCCGGTAAGATCATGGCCTTTGATGACCCCGAAAATCCCAAGATGCTGGAGGACTTTATCCGTGCTCTGGGCGCTACCCCGGTGGTCTACCCCTACCGCAACGAGTGCTGCGGCGGCTACATCAGCCTGAAGGAGCCGGATATGGCCAAGTCCATGACCGACAAGATTCAGGAAAGTGCAGAAGGTTTTGGTGCAGAGATGCTCATCACCGCTTGCCCCCTGTGCCGCTACAACCTGAACAAGACCGAAAACGGCCTGCCCGTTTACTACTTCACCGAGCTTCTGGCTGAGGCTCTGGGTGTGAAAGAGGAGGCGCTGAAATGAGTCACGGAACCAACAAGGCCCAGCAGATCAAAGAGATCTCCGGCGTCAATCCCTTAAAGTGCATGAAGTGCGGCAAGTGCTCCGCCACCTGCCCCGCTTTCAACGAGATGGACATTAAGCCCCATCAGTTCGTTTCCTATGTGGCAAACGGCGACATCGAAGCCCTGGCCGAAAGCAAGAGCCTGTGGAAGTGCCTCAGCTGCTTTGCCTGTGTGGAGCGCTGCCCCAGAGATGTGCAGCCCGGCCGCATTATCGACGCTGCCCGCCAGATCGTGGTCCGTCAGCGCGGTGGCAACTATCTGACCGCCGACGAAATTCCTGCTCTGTTGGACGAAGAACTGCCCCAGCAGCTTCTTGTCAGTGCCTACAGACGTTATAAGAGGTAATTGCCATGCAGAGAATTGGTGTATTTGTATGTCACTGTGGCAGTAACATCGCTGCTACCGTTGATGTGAAGAAAGTTGTGGAGCTGGCTCGTCTGGAGCCCGGTGTTGTGCACGCCGAGGATTACCAGTACATGTGCTCCGAAGCCGGTCAGGCTAAGATCGGCGCTGCTATCGCAGAACATAAGCTTACCGGCATCGTGGTTTGCTCCTGCTCTCCCCGTATGCACGAAGCTACTTTCCGTAAGTGCGCTGAGCGCTACGGTCTGAACCCCTACATGGTGGAGATCGCCAACATTCGTGAGCACTGCTCCTGGATCCACAAGGATATGCAGGAAGCTACCGAGAAGGCTGTCATTCTGGCCCGTGCCGCTATCGCTAAGGTGAACCTGAACGCACCTCTGCAGGCTGGTGAGAGCCGCGTTACCAAGCGCGCTCTGGTCATCGGCGGTGGTATCGCAGGTATCCAGACCGCTCTGGACATTGCCGATGCCGGCTACGAAGTGGACATCGTGGAAAAGACCCCCTCTATCGGCGGTCGTATGTCCCAGCTGGATAAGACCTTCCCCACCCTGGACTGCTCCGCATGTATCCTGACTCCCAAGATGGTGGACGCAGCAGGTCACGAGAAGATCAAGATCTACACCTACTCCGAAGTGGAAAAGGTTTCCGGCTTCGTGGGTGACTTTACTGTGGATATCCGTCAGAAGGCAAGAAGTGTGGACGCTTCCAAGTGTACCGGTTGCGGTGTCTGTCAGGAAAAGTGCCCCTCCAAGAAAACTCCCAGTGAGTTCAACCGGGGTCTGGGCAACCGCAGCGCCATCTACACCCCCTTCGCCCAGGCCATTCCCAATGTCCCTGTCATTGACAGAGATGCTTGTATCAAGTTTAAGACCGGCAAGTGCGGTGTCTGTGAAAAGGTCTGCCAGGCCGGCGCTATCGACTATGAGCAGCAGGATGTGATCATCTCCGAGAAGTACGGCGCTATTGTCGTGGCTACCGGTTTTGACACCATCAAGCTGGATAAGTACGACGAGTACGCATACAACCAGTCCAAGGACGTGATCACCTCTTTGGAACTGGAGCGTATCATGAACGCAGCAGGCCCCACCAAGGGTCATCTGGAGCGTCTGTCTGACGGCAAGGCTCCTAAGGAGATCGTGTTCGTGCAGTGTGTTGGCAGCCGTTGCTCCGATGATCGAGGCAAGCCCTACTGCTCCAAGATCTGCTGTATGTACACCGCTAAGCACGCTATGCTGATCCGTGACAAGTACCCCGATGTGAACGTCACTGTGTTCTACATCGACGTGCGTACCCCCGGTAAGAACTTCGACGAGTTCTACCGCAGAGCTGTGGAGGAGTACGGTGTCAACTACATCAAGGGTCAGGTTGGTAAGGTCGCTCCTCAGCCTGACGGCAGCCTCTTGGTGCAGGCTTCCGACCTGCTGGAAAACAAGCAGATTCTGAAGAAGGCTGACATGGTGGTTCTGGCTACCGCTATTGAGCCCAACCAGGGCGTGCGGAACATCGCTACCATGCTGACTGCTTCCATCGACACCAACAA
>JAFYPO010000064.1 GCA_017547505.1 Oscillospiraceae bacterium
AAATTCCACTTGCGCGCATATGCTCCCTCCTCTTCCCTATCCGCTCACAAAGCAGTATATGCGCTTACGAATAAACCGTTCCGCCAGCTGCTTTTGCAAGCGTAAATATATGGAATAATATTAATATAATATTACCGATTTGTCAAGGAAAACCAAGGCTTTTACAGCTTTTTCCATACACAAGAAAAAGCCTGCAAACCGAAGTTTGCAGGCTTTCTTATTAAGTAGATTAGGCTTCCAGGTTGATGCCGGTGTCCTTGCTGAACACATGGCAGTTGTGGCCGCCGAAGTCGAAGGTCAGCTTGGTGCCGGACTTCATTGCAGCAACCTCTGCTTCGCTCATGTCCATGGTGGAAACAACAGCAACAACATCCTTGCCGTAAGCGTTCATGTGCAGGTGGACGGAAGAACCCATCATTTCGTGCACATCGATCTCTGCGTCAACGCCCTTGTCGCCCAGGGTGATGTGCTCGGGACGGACGCCCAGAGTGATAGCCTGCTCCTCGACCTTGTTAGCGGTCAGGGCAGCCTGCTTCTCCTCGCTCAGCACAACAGTGTGGCCGTGCAGCTCGATAGCGTACTTGCCATCGACCTTAACCAGCTTGGAGTCGAAGAAGTTCATCTGAGGTGCGCCGATGAAGCCAGCGACGAACAGGTTGTAGGGGTGGTTGAACACTTCCTGAGGAGTGCCGATCTGCTGGATGAAGCCGTCCTTCATGATGACGATACGGTCGCCCAGAGTCATAGCCTCGGTCTGGTCGTGGGTAACGTAGATAAAGGTGGTATCGATACGCTTGCGGAGCTTGATGATCTCAGCACGCATCTGGTTACGCAGCTTGGCGTCCAAGTTGGACAGAGGTTCGTCCATCAGGAAGACCTTGGGGTCACGGACGATAGCACGACCGATAGCCACACGCTGACGCTGACCGCCGGACAGAGCCTTGGGCTTACGGTTCAGGTACTCGGTGATCTCCAGGATCTCAGCAGCCTGCTTAACCTTCTTGTCGATCTCGCCCTTGGGAACCTTGCGGAGCTTCAGAGCGAAAGCCATGTTATCATAAACAGTCATGTGGGGGTACAGAGCGTAGTTCTGGAAGACCATTGCGATATCGCGGTCCTTAGGAGCTACATCATTCACGATCTTGTCGTCGATGATCAGTTCGCCCTCAGTGATCTCTTCCAAACCAGCGACCATACGCAGAGTGGTGGACTTACCACAGCCGGAAGGACCGACCAAAACGATAAATTCCTTGTCTGCGATCTCCAGGTTGAACTCCTGAACAGCCACGACGCCCTTGTCGGTAATCTGCAGATTAACCTTGGTGCTGACGCCTTCGGTGTTCTTCTTCTTGTTCTTCTTGGCGCGCTTCTCTTCGTCGCCCAGGTAGGGGTAGATCTTCTTGACGTTTTTCAGAACAACAGTTGCCATAACTTCTCGACTCTAAACATACCGACTCCTCGCGTATGCTCTCACTGCCGGCGTAAATTTAAGTCCGGTCAGTATTACGACAGGTCTCCACACTGCCGCACCGTGAGTCAAACGGGTAAATTTCCTCCTTTTTTTACGTCACGGACTTAATTTTGTGGAGTTAAGGCCGTGCGATGGGATGGTAGTATGATACCACAGTTTTCCTGTGCCGTCAACTGTTAGTTTTCACAGAACTTGGCAAAAATTTTGTGCATTGTGCTTATTTTACGGTAATGCCGCCGTTTTCTGTTCTTTTCAGCGTGGCGCTGTAGTAGGCGGTCATAGCCTTGCACAGATAAGTCACATCCTGCACACCGGCAGTTTCATAGCAGGAGTGCATTGCCAGCTGGGCAAGGCCGATATCCACGCTGGGCACTGCCACCTGTCCCAAGGAGATATTGCCCAAGGTAGAGCCGCCGGCAATGTCTGCCCGGTTGCAATAGGTCTGCACCGGCACATCGGCCTTTTGGCAGATCTTGCGGAAGATGGCTGCGGACAGGCCATCGGTGGTGTACTTCTGATTGGCATTGAACTTGATCACCACACCGCCGTTTAACACGGGAGCATTTGCTCCGTCAGAAAGCTCCGGATGGTTGGGATGCAGGGCATGGCCGTTATCCGCCGACACAAGGAAAGACTTTGCTTTCTGGCAGCTTTCTTCCAGATTAAGCGCCCGGCAGATCCGTGCCAACGCACTTTCCATAAAGTCTGCAGCTGCGCCCTGGTAAGAGCCGGAACCAACTTCCTCGCTGTCAAAGACACACACCACAGGAATGTTCGCAGTTTCTTCCGCCTGCAGGAATCCCTGGGTGCAAGCCCAGGCACATTCCAGATCATCAATGGCAGGTGCAGAGAAGAACTCCTCCTCCAGGCCCCAAACGGAAACTCCCTGCCGCACATACAAATAGAGATCGTGACCCAGCACCTTGCCACCGGCTAAGGTTTCCAGCTCCTGCCAGAATTTGTCGCCGGCATCTTTGCTACCCAACAGAGGCAGGGTGTCCACTGCCAAATTCCAGGCATAGCCCTCATTGACCTTCCGGTTCATATGGATCGCCACATTGGGAATCAGCAGCAAATCCCGGTTAAAATCCACCAAACGATTTTCGATGCCTTCTTCGGTTTCCACACTCACCCGGCCTGCCACAGACAAAGGTCTGTCCAGCCAGGGAGCAATGATAACTCCGCCGTATTTCTCCACTGCCAAGCGAGTATAGCGATCTGCCAAAATGCCGTTTTCTTTTACCTTAAAACAGGGGCGGTCTGCATGGCTGGCGCTGATAAGGAAACCCTCGGGTGCCGCCTTAGGCAAACGGAATGCCAGCACTGCGCTGCCACCCCGGGTCAGATAATATTTGCCGCCGGGAACAAGCTCCCAAGCCTTGTCCTCCTGCAAACAGGCATAGCCGGCTGCTTGCAATTCCCCTTCCAAAGCTGCCACTGCGTGGTAAACGCTGTGGGCGCTGTCCAAAAATTGCGATAATGCTTTCATATTCTTGTCCATACTGTTCCTCCGTGTACTTCAAAAACATTTCCTCTATATTATATGATTTCCGCGTTTTCGTCAACGGGCGTAAAAAGTTTTCCACAAGTCGAAATTCGTCGAAATGTTCCGTTTTTACCGAGTTTATGTATTTTATGTCGTTTTTTGTCGAGCAATTGTTTTTATTTTTCCTTGCAAAAAGCGAAAGAATATGCTAAATTATATTTGTCGCAACGGTGTAGACCATCTACCAAAAGGGGAATATCTCAAAAGTCAGGAGAGGAATTTATGGACAATCACACCTCCGTAGTTATTGC
>JAFYPO010000065.1 GCA_017547505.1 Oscillospiraceae bacterium
AGTTGTTCCAGATAAGCGGGCAAGTTGCAGATTTCCTCATTGCGAGGCATGGTGTTTACAGTCACATGGACACTGACACCGTGGCTGTGGGCAAATTCAACGGCCTTCGGCAGTTCCTCGGGGGTAAAGTTACCTGCAAAGGAACGCATGCCGAAGTCGGTGCCTGCCAGATAAACGGAATCTGCACCGTACAGAACGGCCATTTTCAGCCGTTCCATATCACCGGCAGGACTTAATAATTCGATCTTTTTCACTGTGTTACTCCAAACCAAGCTTGTCAATCCAGGACTGATGCTCCTTCAAACTTTCGGAGAAGCGGTGTGCACCAATGCTCTTATCGTAGACAAAGTAGAAATACTGCTTGTTGCCGGTATCGGCAGGCTCCAGGGCTGCGTCCAGACTATCCAGACCGGGGTTGGAAATGGGCGTAGGAGGCAGACCGGTATAGGTGTAAGTGTTATAGGGGCTCTTGTTGATCTGTTCCTTTGTGACAAGTTCGCCCTTGTTACGGAAATCCGTTGCATAGAGGATTGTGGCATCACTGTTCAGATAGGGCGCAAACTTGGCGGGATTGGTCAAACGGTTGTAGAAGACGGAAGCAATGGTGTAGCTTTCGTCGGCGTTTGCAGTTTCCTTTTCAATGATGGAAGCCATCTTGATCACATCGTAAACAGAGAAGCTGGAACTGTAGCGATTGTTCAAAGCAACATATTTGTCAATCATTCTCTGGGAGAAACGCATATCAAAGGTATCCAGGAACTTGGTAAGAACTCTGTCTGCTTTATCGTTGATATAGAATTCGTAGGTGTCGGGGAAGAGGAAGCCTTCCAGACAGTATTTGTGATCCCGGCTGACACCCTTAAACCACCAGTAGTTCTCAAACTCGGTAGTCATAGCTGCCTTTTCCAAGGAGGCAACAGAACAAACACCTTTTTCTTCCAGAAGCTCAAAGATTTGGGCGCAGTTGTAACCTTCCGGAATGACCACGTCTACCGTGACAAGCGCACTGCCACGATAGGAGAGTGCGTTGATCAGCGCGTTGTAGTCATAGACAATGTTCTCGTCAAAGGTGATGTTACCGACCAGCAGATGCTGACCCTTACCGGTAATCTCAGCGAAGGTTTCAAAAAGACTGGGATATTCGATCAGACCTGCGGTTTTCAGTTTGTTGGACACCACAGAAATATCTTCGCCTTCTGCTACGGAAATCGTTACGGCTTTCGGTTCCTTGCCCAGAGCAAGAAGGTCTGCAGCGCAGACCCATGCCAGACGACCAAGAGAGACACCGATGAACAGAATCACACCAATCCATATAAATGTAGACAGCAGGTGCGTGATACCGAACAAGCGATAGCCGCTCTTTTTCTTCTTTTTGGGAGCGGGCTGTTCCTCAGAACAATCATCGTCCTGGCCATTCATTTGTTCAAACGTCTGTTGGCCAGGAATTTGGGAGTCTTCCTCTTCACCCCAATTTTCTGCCATGGTTTCTTGAACAATTCGCTCAAGGTCCACCTCGTCAGGGTGTGCCAGACCGTCAGCGGCCACAGCCAGTTCATCAGCTGTCAGTTCACGGGCCACATTACGTTTGCCCAGAATTTCGTCCAGCCAATCGTCATTAGGCCGTTTTTCTTGTTTATCCATTCTAAATACCTCCTGTCAGCGGATCACAATCTGTTCCGCGACGGCATCAGCGATTTCTTTTCCTTTCAGCGCTTCAATCAAAGCAAGTCCGAAGGGTACGGCACAGCCGGCAGATGTGCCGGTAATTACAAGATCGTCCCGCACAGCAGCAGCGTCGGGCAAAATGTTTGCGTTACCCATCTTTTCTTCGCAACCGGGATAGCATGTCGCGTTTTTGCCATCGGTAATACCCAGATCTGCCAAAACGGTAGGACCTGCACAGATTGCGGCAGTGTAAATGCCGTTCTCCTTGGCAAACGCCAGTGCGTTCATCGCGTCTTTGCTTGCACGAACAGAGGCAACGCCACCTAAACCGCCGGGAATAACGATCATTTCCATAGCAGTCAGGTCCATTTCACCAATTTCAATATCTGCGGTAATACCAATATTATGTCCGCCATAGACCGTCTTACCATTAATACCGACCGTCAGCACATCAATACCGGCACGGCGCAAAAGATCCAAGGGTGCAATTGCTTCGGTTTCTTCAAAACCGGTACCAAGCAGCATGTATACCATAGTTATGCCTCCAGACACTTCTTTACAGCAGCGTAGATCTCTGCGTGAATATCCTCAATGGTGCGCATAGCGCCGTCCTTAACACACTGAATTACGGTCCAGCCGTAGTATTCGGCGGCTGCACGGCCTGTTTTTCTGCAGGTTGCCAGATAATCCATATCCTGCTCGTGAATATCGGCAGTGGTGTTTGTAGCCTGCTCGCGACCGCGAAGCATCTTTTCTGTGAAGTCAGTGGGGACGTCCAGATAGATTGTCAAATCAGGGCGGGGAAGGCCCAATTTTCCATATTCAAATTCATACAGCCAGTGCAGGTATGCTTTTTGCGCATCGCCTTCCTCTTTGGAAGCCTGATGTACCGCGTTGGAAGTGGTGTAGCGATCGGAAAGCACGAGACCGCCATCTTCGTACCACTGACCCCAATCCATCTTGTAAGATGCGTAGCGGTCAACCGCGTAGAAAGCAGACGCAGCGTATGCGTTGACATCAGTGGGCTTCTTGCCAAACTGGCCGCCCAGATACATGCGGATCAGTGCAGAACTTTCTTCGCTATACCGGGGGAAGACGAGATGCTTAAAGGCAATCTGATCCTCCTGCAGGTGTTCAGACAGCTTTTTGAACTGCGTAGATTTTCCGGAACCGTCAGTGCCTTCAATTACGATTAACTTGCCCATAAATGAATCCTCCTCTGAATGCGGAAGTACACAAAATTTCACCCTACACTATATCATAAAACTTTCCGCTTGTCCACTCCCGGGATAGCAGAAAAAAACACAACGGCTTGTTGCATATTGTAAGAAAAACTGTTACAATAGGGAAAACTGGCAAAAAGGACGATTGAATATGGCAGAAAGCAATATTACATTTCAGGACATGGGTCTGTCTGAGGAAATGCTGAAAGCCTTGGAGAAGAAAGGCTACGGCTATCCTACCACCATTCAGCAGCAGGCTATCCCTGAATTTATGCAATGGAAAGATGTGATCGCAAAAGCGCCTACCGGTACCGGTAAGACCTTTGCTTTTGGTATTCCCATGATCGAGCATGTAAATGCGGATTGTGGCGATGTGCAGGGTCTGATCCTTGCGCCCACCAGAGAACTGGCGATCCAGATCGGTGATGAACTTAGGGGCCTGCTTACATACTACAAAGGTATCCGCGTTGCTGTTTTGTATGGTGGCGCAGGTATTGTCGGACAGGCGAAGCAACTGGAAAAGAAGCCCCAGATCGTAGTGGCAACACCCGGCCGTCTGATGGATCACTATAACCGCAAAAATATCCGCTTGGACAAGATCCAGACTGTTGTTCTGGACGAGGCAGACAGAATGCTGGATATGGGCTTCTTCAAGGACGTGACCAAGATTATTGAGAAGGTCAAAAACCGCAAGAATCTGGGCTTGTTCTCCGCGACGATTTCTCAGGAGGTTATGACCGTTTCCTGGATGTATCAGCGGGATGAGGTGGAGATCACCGTAGAACCCAAGAAGGAAGATCGTCCTAATATTGATCAGTATTCCATTACTGTGACGCCTTTGGAAAAGGCAGAAACAACATTACGCCTGATTCGTACTCAGGGATATGAGCGGGTAATTATTTTCTGTAATACCAAGCATATGTGCCAGCGTCTTTCCGATGATTTCCAACGGGCAGGCATGGACGCGGATTGTATCCATGGCGATATCCGTCAGAGCCAGCGCGAGAAGACTATGCAGCGCTACCGTGACGGCAAATTGGCCATTTTGATCGCTACCGATGTGGCTTCCCGCGGCATCGATGTTGACGATGTGGATTGTGTTATCAACTTTGATATTCCAGAAGAAAATGAGTATTATGTGCATCGTATCGGCAGAACCGGCCGTGCAAAGCGCAAGGGTGTTGCATGGTCTATTGTGGGTAATTTCCCTGAGAAAGCAAAGCTGGACGAGATTGCAAAGTATTCCAACTACCAGATCAGACCTATGCTTCTGGGTGATGACGGCACCTTGACCGAAGAAACGGTTAAAGCACCGGTTATCAAGAAGCGCTTCCGTTGACCGGCGCAGAACGGGGTTTTCTGCTTTTGACTGCCCATTTGGGTGACTCCGGTAGAAAACCTTTGACAGTTGCCCAGTTCCGTGAGCTTACCAAACTGGCGCAGAGAATGGAAAAACCGCTTTGCGATCGTGATCTGACAGCCGGTGATCTGATGGAACTGGGGTGTAGACCGGACTTTGCCTGGCGTGTCTGTGACTTGCTAGAGGAAGAAACTCGTTTGGATCGTTACCTGTCCCAGGCAGAGGGGCTGGACTGTTATCCGTTGACCCGTTTGAACCCTTTGTATCCAAGCCGTGTTCGGAAGCATCTGGATCTGGACGCGCCGGGGTGTTTGTGGGCAAAAGGCGATGTATCTGTTTTGACGCAACCCATGATATCTTTGGTTGGCAGCCGGGATCTTAGGAGTGAAAATGAAGCCTTTGCGGCTGAGCTTGGAAAACAGGCCGCCCTGCAGGGATATACTTTGGTTTCCGGCAATGCCAGGGGCGCGGATTCCGTGGCTCAGGACAGTTGCCTTGCCAACGGCGGCACGGTTGTGAGTGTTGTGGCAGACGCTTTGGGCGGGCATGAGATCAGAGAGCGTGTACTGTATCTCTCTGAGGACGATTTTGATCAGGATTTTTCTGCACAAAGAGCGATCAGTCGTAACCGGATTATCCACACCTTGGGAGAAAAGACATTCATTGCCCAATGTACCATGGAAAAGGGTGGAACCTGGGACGGTACGGTGAAAAACCTGCGCTTTGGCTGGAGTCCTGTGTTTTGTTTTGATGACGGCAGTGAAGCTGTCCGGGAACTGATCCAAAGAGGTGCTGACAAAGTGGACTTTGAGGATCTGTCAAACATTGCAGAAATTTCTTCCGTAGTCATATCTATGGATTGACCGATTGCAGAAATTTGTGGTATACTGTCATTTAGAATAAATAAGGAGGATCCCTTATGAGCAGAGCAGACGAACTGTATCGCCAGACATGTCTGGATATTTTAGAAAACGGTTTTTATGATACCGAGCTGGAGGTGCGTCCCAAGTGGGCAGACGGCACACCCGCCCATACTGTCAAGAAGTTCGGCGTGGTAAACCGTTATAACCTGAAGGAAGAATTCCCCCTCATGACCCTGCGCCGTACCTATTGGAAGAGTGCGCTGGACGAATTGCTGTGGATCTGGCAGAAGAAGTCTAACCGCATTGAGGATCTGGGTAGCCATGTTTGGGATGAGTGGGCCGGTGAAGATGGTACGATCGGCAAGGCTTACGGCTATCAGTTGGGCGTAAAGCACCAGTATAAGGAAGGTATGTTCGATCAGGTGGATCGTGTGATCTATGACCTGAAGAACAATCCCGCTTCCCGCCGTATTCTCACCAATATCTACACTTTTGAAGATCTGCACGAGATGAACCTGTATCCTTGTGCATACTCTATGACCTTCAATGTTTCCGGTAACACCCTGAATGGTATTCTGAACCAGCGCAGCCAGGATATGCTGACCGCCAACAACTGGAACGTATGCCAGTATGCCATGCTGCTCATGATGATGGCGCAGGTGGCAGGTCTGGAAGCTGGCGAACTGGTTCATGTGATCGCTGACTGCCATATTTATGACCGTCATATTCCTGCAGTGAAGGCGATGCTTGAGCGGGAAGGTTATCCTGCACCCAAGGTAACTCTGGACAAGAGTATTACCGATTTCTATGACTTCACCAAGGACAGCTTTAAGGTGGAGGACTACCAGTTCCACCCCTTTGACTTTGAAATCCCCATGGCAATTTGAGGTAGTGTATGGAACTCATTGTAGCTGTGTATGACGATTGGGGAATTGGTAAAGATGGCACGCAGCCTGTGGCACTGTCTGCTGACCGGAAGTTCTTTCGGGAGACAACCCGTGGCGCAATGGTGATTGTGGGAAGAAGGACGATTGAGGACTTTCCCGGCCAAAAGCCTCTGCCAGGCAGAGTAAATGTTGCCCTGACCCGCAGTAATGTGGAGATTCCCGGTTTCACCGTTTGCAACAGTCCGGAAGAAGCCGCAGAATTGGCAAAATCCGCAGAGCGTGCAATGGTGATCGGCGGCGGTAGTATTTACAAGCAGATGCTATCTTTGTGTGATACGGCCTATGTGACAAAGGTTCACTGTACACCGGAGTCTGATACCTGGTTTCCTAATCTGGATACAGATCCCGCCTGGGAACTTTGCGAAGTTTTGCAGAAGGGTGAAGAAGACGGCATCGGGTATGAAATGTGCCTGTACCGCAGAAAGTAATCATAAAAGCCTGCCGCTTATGCGGCAGGCTTTTCTTTATGCAGTTTCCCAATCGGAAGCACGGTTTGCGGCCCTCTTCCAACCGTTGCAACGCGCATTGCGTTCTTCACCGGAAATTGTTGGATCAAAAGCTCTGTCCACAGCCCAGTTTCCACGGATGTCTTCCTTATTTTTCCAGTATGCGCAGGCAAGGCCGGCTAAGTATGCCGCGCCCAATGCGGTGGTTTCCACACATCGTGGGCGTACCACCTGGGTGTTAGTAATATCTGCTTGTGTCTGCATCAAGTAATTGTTGGCAGAAGCGCCGCCGTCGGTTTTTAGTGTGTTCAATTGAATGCCGGAATCGGACTCCATTGCGGATAGCACGTCATTGACCTGATAAGCAATCGAATCCAGGGTTGCCCGGATAATGTGATATTTGTTGGTGCCGCGGGTCAGTCCCACGATCGTACCTCTGGCATAAGCGTCCCAATGGGGCGCACCAAGGCCGGTAAAGGCAGGTACTACATAGCAACCGTTGGTATCCGGTACCTGTCTTGCCATAAATTCGGAATCTGCAGAAGATGTGAGTAGTCCCATTTCGTCCCGAAGCCATTGGATTGCTGCGCCAGCTACAAAGATAGAGCCTTCCAGGGCGTAATCCACTTTGCCGTCAATACCCCACGCAATTGTGGTTACAAGTCCGTTTTGAGAGGTGATCGGTTGTTCTCCGGTATTCATCAAAAGGAACGCACCGGTTCCGTATGTACATTTGGATTCGCCCGGTGTAAAGCAGGCCTGTCCGAACAGCGCTGCTTGCTGATCACCGGCTGCACCGCAAATGGGAACAGGTATACCAAAGAATTCAGCAGCTGTTGTGCCATATAGTTGGCTGGATTGTACAGGCTTGGGCAGCATGCTGCGGGGGATTGCCAGTTTTTGCAGAATTTCATCGTCCCAATCCAGTGTGTGGATATTAAACAGCATGGTTCTGGAAGCGTTTGAATAGTCCGTGATATGCACGTTGCCACCGGTAAGTTTCCAGATCAGCCAGGTTTCTACTGTTCCAAAAAGCAAATCGCCGGCCTCTGCCTGCTGTCTTGCACCGGGGACATTTTCCAGAATCCAGCGGATCTTTGTACCGGAGAAATAGGGGTCTATCATAAGACCTGTCTTATGCTGAATCACATCGGATAATCCTTCTGATTTTAACATGTCGCAGTATGTGGCGGTTCTTCTGCACTGCCACACGATTGCGTTGCACACAGGCCTTCCGGTGTACTTGTTCCAAACAACTGTGGTTTCTCGCTGGTTAGTAATACCGATGGCCGCAATATCGCTGGCACTGATACCGGCATTGCGGACTGCAGTTTGCGCAACTTCCAGTTGTGTCGAGAAAATTTCATCTGCGTCATGTTCCACCCAGCCGGGTTTTGGATAATACTGCGTAAATTCCTTCTGTGCCATACTGCAGATTTTGCCGCTTCTGTCAAAGAGAATACAGCGGTTACTGGTGGTGCCGGCGTCTAAGGCCATGATGTACTTTGCCATAGGGGAGCCTCCTTTTGAAAATCGGGGCTGCATTGCAGCCCCGGAGGTTATTCTACATGGGAGTGATTGTTGATGTGATCTTCACAGTAACAGAAATAACCGTTACAGCGGGAACAGTAGCGGAATTCCAATGCGGGGTGAGAAATATCGGTCCTGCCGCAAACACAGCAGCGATGGGTGTAAGCGGACGTTTCAGCTTTCTCTTTTCGTACAACGGTAACTGTCCGCCGGGGCTGCTTGTATGCCGGTCTGCGCTTAATAAACGGAAACAGGTTGAGAACATCTTTTCCCGCAAACAGCAGGTAGTTCAAAAGTCCGACCAAGGGGAACAGATTGTGGGGGAACAGCGCCAGGGGGATTGACAGATTGATGACTTCGATACCAATCAGGAGCAAGTAGACCGCACCTAAAATCCATGCTTTCACAGGGATAATAAATAATACCAAAAAATGTGCATCTGGGTTGGCTGTGGCATAGGTCAAAAGAATGCATAAGTGCATGTAGTAGGCCATATTGCCGTAGATATAGTAGTTAAAATAATCCAGCGGCACCAAGGTCGTACCCATGATGATATCTGATGTGGGGCAGAACAGCAGAGCAAATATATCCATAAGGATAACACCGGAAAAATAGTAGAGGTTAAACCGGAAGGTACCCATGGAAAGTTCTACATAGCGGCTTAAGGAGTAGAAGAAATACAAGAAAAGCAGGGTGAGTACACCACCGCCGGGTGTGTAAGTGAATACATAGGTGAAAAGCCGCCACACCTGACCTCTGAAGATCGCAGCCTTATCAAAGCGCAGGTATTCGTAAAGAATATTGCCACCGTTGATCATTCCCATAAGGTATACGATGGCAGCACCGATGCACACATACAGCATCAGATTGGGAATACCCTTGTCCCGATTGCGGTAGCAATACCGCTCAAATTTGGTTCGTAAATTCAAAAAACTCATCTCCAAAAGTATTTGCTACCATGATACCAGTTTTTAGGGAAAAAGTCTACATACGATTTGTGAACTTTTCTTACAAAATTAGAAGAAAACAGTTGACAATTCCTAAATTTCGAGTAGAATAATCCAAGAACTGCATACAAGCCTTATCAAGAGTGGTGGAGGGAACGGCCCGATGAAACCCAGCAACCTGTTAAGTCAAGGTGCTAAATCCGGCGGCAACGAAAGATGAGGATTCGATAGAGCACACGTCGAGTCCTTCGATGTGTGCAGATTTTTTTGTGAAAGGACAAATATTATGGAAAAGAGACTGTTTACATCCGAGTGTGTCACCTGCGGTCACCCCGATAAGGTGGCAGACGCCATTTCCGATGCTGTGCTGGATGCATGTCTTGCCCAGGATCCCAACTCCCGCGTTGCCTGTGAGGTTATGCTGACTACCAACTTCTGCCTGATTTGTGGTGAGATCACTACCAAGGCACAGGTGGATTACGAAGCGGTTGCCCGCAAGGTGATCGCATCTATCGGCTATACCGATCCCAACACCGGCTTTAGCGCAGATACCGTGGAGGTGCTGTGCAAGGTGCATACTCAGTCTGCAGATATTGCTATGGGTACAAATGACGAGGTCGGCGGCGCCGGCGACCAGGGTATGATGTTTGGTGGCGCATGTACCCAGACTCCTGAGCTGATGCCTCTGCCTGTGGCTTTGTCCCGTGCACTGTCCAACCGTCTGACCCAGTGTGTGGAGAGTAACGATCTGCTCCGTCCCGACGGTAAGACCCAGGTCTCCGTTGAGTTTGACGAGAATGGCAAAGTTGTGGGCATCGATACTGTTGTTGTATCCGTTATGCACACCGAAGATTTTGAAATTGAAGAGCTGCGCCGCTATATCCGCGAAGGTGTGATTGCACCTGTTCTGAAGCAGTATGGTTTTGATATTGCTGAGGTTGCCAATATCCATATCAATCCTACCGGCAAGTTTGTGATTGGCGGCCCTGACGGCGATACCGGTCTGACTGGCCGTAAGATCATCGTGGATACCTATGGTGGTTACTTCTCCCATGGCGGCGGTGCGTTCTCCGGCAAGGACCCCACTAAGGTGGATCGTTCCGGTGCGTACATGGCTCGCTATATGGCAAAGAATCTGGTTGCTGCCGGTCTGGCAGAGCAGGTGCAGGTGCAGTTGGCATATGCGATCGGTGTTGCAGAGCCTGTGTCTGTCCGCGTGGATAGCTACGGTACCGGTAAGATCTCTGATGAGGAGATGACTGCGCTGCTGCGCAAGACTTGTGACCTGACCCCTGCAGGAATTATCCGCAAGCTGGATCTGCGGCGTCCCATCTACGGTAAGACCGCAAGAGAAGGTCATTTCGGCGTGGAAAATCGTCCCTGGGAAGCAACTGATATTGCTGAGGATCTGAAGCGTCTGTCTGGTATTTAACAAATTACGCCTCCCGAATTGGGAGGCGTATTACCTATTTTGAGGAAACAGTATGATCAAAGAAAGAAAAATCATGCCCAAATGGTTGCGGTCGGTGATTTGTGTAATGATCGTTCTGACGATTGTTGCAATCAGTGCGGTTGGCATTGCCAATTCCTGGGTAAAGATGTCGGTTGATGACAGAATTCTGGAGCAGGAACAAGCTGCGCAGCTGGATAATGTGGATTGTATCATTGTGCTTGGTTGCGGTGTCAGCGCTTCCGGTAAGCCCAGCCACATGCTGGAGGACCGACTGAAAAGGGGAGTGGCGCTGTACGAAAACGGTGTGGCACCGAAATTGCTTATGAGCGGCGACCACGGTCGGGAGAACTACAACGAGGTTGCGGTCATGAAGCGCTACGCGGTAGATGCCGGTATTCCTTCGGAAGCGGTATTTATGGATCATGCGGGTTTTTCTACCTACGAGACCATGTACCG
>JAFYPO010000066.1 GCA_017547505.1 Oscillospiraceae bacterium
CCATGATCAGCCGCTACAAGCTCTTCGGTCAGGACCCCAAAGGACTATATCTTCTGGATCAGGAATACGCTGCCAGAGTGTATGCCGCCCCGTCTTTGACCCTGTAATTCACGCGACGCATAAAACAAATAAGGAGGAACTTATATGAAGACCAAGATTAGCATTGCCACATTTCTGGTAGTGACCGTGCTGTTCTTAGCCGGCTGCCAGAGTTCCGCACTAAGCGCCCCCATGCCTATCCGACAGGAAACACCCGCAGCAATCACCGCCCAGGACGCCCAGAAGGTCGCTTTGGACAACGCAGGCTTTCCTGCAGACGCCGTAACCAACCTGCAGGTAACCCAGGACACCGACGACGGAAGACTCCAGTATGAAGTGGATTTCCGCCAGGGTGACTATGAATACGAATACGAGATCGACGCCGAAACCGGCAAGATCACCAGCCGCAGTAAAGATTACGATGTAACGGAGGCACCTCCGGCAACGGAAGCGCCTCCGGCAACAGAGCCCCCGGCTACAGAACCCACCAAACCTGCCACAACGGACAACATCTCTAAATCAAAAGCAAAATCCATCGCCCTGAAACATGCAGGCTTGAAGGAATCTGAAGTTAAGTTCCTTCGGGTCGAATTGGAAAAAGACGACGGCAGAACGTATTATGAGGTTGAATTCCGCAAAGGTAGCTATGAATACAGCTACGAGATCAATGCCAAAACCGGCAAGATCATCGAGTGGGACAAAGACTTCGACGATTAAGGACAAAGAAAATCCCCAGCGGCTTAGCCGCTGGGGAGCATTTTATGTAATTAATAATGACGCTTCTTGACGGTGAACCACTTGTAAATATCCACGAACCATCTGATCAGAGGCCAGATAGAAGCAGCAAGCAGGACAGCAGCGGTAATCACCAGAACCAGCCAGCTCTCACCGGCCTTCAGAATGTAAGAGGTAAGCAGACCAAACAGCATGAAGCCTCCAGCCAGTGCGGGGAACAATGCACACCACTTCTGCTCATTCTTCCACAGGCAGAACAGCAGACCGGCTGCGCACATCAGCGTTGCCATGAAGGGCATCTCAACGATCTGGGACTGGAAGAAATCGTTGCCATCATCGTCCACCAGGTTGCCCAGCAGTTCGCCATTGGGAGCCTTCTTGGTTTCCCACTCCTCACCCTGGTACATATCAGCATAATCTCTGGGGAACCAAACATATTCACCCAAAGAAACAGTCACAATCTCTCTTGTGCCGGTTTCGTAAACGGGGTCCCAGTTCCGCAAAGCTTCATAAGTCTTGAAAGGCATTACAAACATAACCACCATAAAGGCGACCATCAAAACAGCCAACGTAATGTTGAAGATCTTTGTGGTCTTATTCTCGCGTTTTTTCATAGGGAGTCATTCCTTCCTTTATATATGGACACACAATCCAGAAATGCGGATATATTCCTTTTGTAATTATATCGGTTTGCACCTCTTTTGTCAACCGGAATTGGGCACATAATTGTAAAACCTTTTACTGCCGCCATATGTTTTATCTATATTTGATAATTTAATCTCTGCTTTTCCTTGCGTTTTCGTTGTGCAAATGGTACAATCACACAAACAACTGACAGACAGGAGCGATCATATCATGGCAAAAAACTATCTGGCACCCAGCGCTGTGGTAGTGGGTGATGTTATTTTAGGAGAAAATGTGAGCATCTGGCACAATGCGGTTTTGCGCGGCGACTCCGGCGCCATTACTGTAGGAGATAACTCCAATGTACAGGACAACTGTGTTCTCCACGAAAAAGTCACCATTGGCAAGGGTGTATCTGTGGGTCATGGCGCTATTTTGCACGGCTGCACCGTGGGTAATGATTGCGTCATCGGCATGGGTGCCATTATTTTGGACGGTGCTGTGATCGGCGATCGCTGCCTGGTAGGTGCCGGCGCACTGGTCACCGGCAAGATAAATGCCCCCGCAGGTTCTCTGATCATCGGCAATCCCGCCAAGGTCGTCAAGGAATTGACAGCTGAGCAGATCGACTACATTTACAAAGATGCGGAAAACTATGTGGCCTTGGCCGAAAAGTATTTGAAATAAACAAATCGCCCCGACTTTTGTCGGGGCGATTTTCTCGGCGGGAGCAAGCCCCCGCCCAACAAAATCATTCCAATCCGGGGATAATGCGACTCCAGTCGAACAGTTCGCCGGGGTCGCGCTTCTTGGGAGAGAACTCATCGTGGCCGATGATATGATCTCTGTCCAAAGGAATCTCATGGCGCCGGCAGATGTCTGCCACCAGATCCGCCAAGGCTTCATACTGGGCATCGGTAAAGCCCAGATCCTCCTGAGGGATTTTCTTATACTGCCATTTATGCAGGTAGCCGGACATCTCCTCATAAGTACCCATGCCCATGAGTTCAATGCCAATGGAATACTTGTTCA
The DNA here is from genome assembly GCA_017547505.1 of Oscillospiraceae bacterium. Taxonomy (GTDB): domain Bacteria; phylum Bacillota; class Clostridia; order Oscillospirales; family Oscillospiraceae; genus Faecousia. Next base: position 2,431 of record JAFYPO010000066.1, read on the forward strand.
TTTTATTGGTATATTTCTCGTCATCCAGCCAGGTGCCGTAGCCGGCATGCCAGGCAGACCGATCCTCCGGGATAAAGCAGAAGATCTGTCCGTCCCGATCCACCAGGTAGTGGATGCTGACCTCGGCATCGGTGAAGGTCTGCCGGACATAGTCATAATTGTACGGGTCATCAAAATGGTTGACCACGGCGCTGCAGAAATGGATCATCACATATTCCGGCGGATATTCCTGCTCCCAGGAAAAATCGGTGATCTCTCCCAAATAATCCTCTATCGCGCCCTCGTACACCGTAATCGGCTCGGTAGGGGGCGGCTCTGTGGCGATTACCTCTGTTACCGGAGGTTCTGTGGCAGGTTCAGCAGGCGCGCCGGCGCAGCCTGTCAACACCAGACACAACAGCAGAAGAATTCCGATCTCTCTTTTTTTCATAAGCCTTACTTCTTTCTCAGCACCACTGCGGTTCTGCTGGGCAGATACAGCCGGATACCGTTCCAGCCGTTTTCTTCGGTGGTAGAATAGGTCTGGTGGTAAATTCTGCCGTGTCCACCGTAACACAGGTCGTCGGTTGACATAACAACTTCATATTCCCCCGCCTCCGGCATGGGAAGGAAGCAGCCGTCGTAGGATTTCCAGGGGTGGAAGTTGAAGGCCAGCACGGCCTCTCCCTTCTGGTACACCATAGTCTTTTTGTAGTTATCCAGACCCAGCTGCCGGTCGCCACTGCGCAGGATTTTGCACTTTTTCGCCATCTTTACCATGGCCTTTTCAAAGTCATTCAGCCAGCTGTACTTGAGGAAGCCGTTTTCCGCCAAAGACCACTGGCGGCGGCAGTAGTGATAACTCCAGCCGTTGCCCTCTCTGGGGAAGTCGATCCACTCGGGGTGACCGAATTCGTTGCCCATAAAGGTCAGATAGCCTTCGCCGCCCAGGCTCATGGTTAAAAGCCGCAGCATCTTATGGAGCGCCATGCCCCGATCCACCACAGGATTGTTGTCCACCCGGTCCATAAACTGATACATTTCTTTATCGCACAGGCGGAACATGATGGTTTTGTCGCCCACCAAAGCCTGATCGTGGGACTCGCAGTAGCCGATGACCTTTTCTTTCGGTCTGCGGACCACCAGTTCATAGTAAATATCGTTAAGATCCCAATCTTCGTCCTTGCGATCCTTCAAAAGCCGGATCCACATGTCCGGCTCGCCCATGGCAAGGCGGTAATCAAAGCCCACGCCGCCGTATTTCACCGGCAGACACATACCGGGCATAGCGGACATATCCTCGGCAATCATAATGGCCTTAGGATTGACCTCCCGCACCAGGTCATTGGCCAGC
>JAFYPO010000067.1 GCA_017547505.1 Oscillospiraceae bacterium
CAGTAGATATTTTAGGAGAAAACGACTATGATCTTTGAAACCCATGCCCATTTGAATGACCCGGCTTTTGACGAGGATAGAGAGCACCTGATTCTGGGCCTGCCCGAAAAGGGCATTGAAGCAGTAATGAATGTGGGCTGCTGCTTGGAGTCTTCCGGGGACTGCATCGCCTTGGCAGAAAAATACCCCTTCGTGTACGCATCCGTTGGCAGCCACCCGGACTCTGCCGACGAAGTGAACGAAGCGGTGATCGAAAAATATCGCCAAATGGCCGGTCATCCGAAAGTGCTGGCTATCGGTGAGATCGGCTTGGATTATTACTACGAAACCATTCCCAGAGAGATCCAGCAAAAGGCCTTCCGCATGCAGATGGAACTGGCCAAGGAACTGGATATGCCTGTCATCGTCCATGAGCGCAATGCCCATGATGACGGCATGCGCATCGTCAAGGAGTTCCCCGGTGTTACCGGCGTATTCCACTGCTACTCCGGCTCTGCGGAGATGGCAAGACAGCTGGTGAATATGGGCTGGTACATCGGTTTTACCGGAGTTTTGACCTTCAAAAATGCCCGCAAGGCCGTGGAGACCGCCGAGAGTATTCCTCTGGAGCGGATCGTACTGGAGACCGATTGCCCCTTCATGGCGCCGGAGCCTTTCCGTGGCAAGCGGAACGATCCCGGCTATCTGTACCGCATGGCAGAGCGCTTAGCAGAAATCCGTGGCATCAGCGTGGAGGAAGTCCACGCCGTCACCACGGATAACGCAAAGAAGTTATACAGACTGGGCTGAGCGAATGACCTTCACAACGGTTTCCAGGAAATCCCAAACCGGGGGTTCCAGCCACTTATCATAAAGCATACACATATACAGGGCCTGATGCCAGTTCCGAAGAGGAACGAAGCGCAGGCCCTCTTTTTCTTCTGCGCAATCGTTGGGAACAACGCAAATGCCCACGCCGGCGGACACCAAGTCCATGGCAGAGCCGGCGGTGTTGACGGTGCAGCGGACGTTTTCTTCTGGCAAGGTGCCGCTGGCCCACTGACCGAAGGTGTTCTCCATATCATAGTTAAACACCACCTGAGGCTCTTGGGCGATCTGCTGGGGTGTCAAAAAGGGGCTGTTTGCCAAGGGGTGATTTTCCGGCAGCGCCACAGAGAAATCCCGTTGTCCCAGCTTGCGGAAATGGAGGGAGCGGTCACGATTGGTGGTATCCAGAATGGCCATGTCCAGCTTCTCCTGCCGCACCAAGTCCATCAGCTCTTCCGCGGAGCTTTCCGTCAGCTGAAACCGCAGACGGGGATTGTTTTTCACAGAGTTGGCGATTTCTTCTGCCACGATGCCGCCCAATGTTCCGGACACCAAACCCAGACGAATGACCACCGGGGCGCTGATCTTACTTTCTCGCAGGGTCATGGAAGCGGAGTTCAGATCCCGCAAAGCGGCATCTACCGTCTCCCGGAAGAAGCGGCCTTCTTCGGTCAAACGGACGTTTCTGCCCACCTTTTCAAACAGGCGAATACCGCCCAATTCCGTTTCCAAATGATGGATAGCACTACTGAGAGAAGGCTGGGAAATACCCAGTCGGGCGGCGGCCAAAGTGTAGTGCTCCACTTGGGCCAGCACGGAGAAATATCGCAGATAGTTATAGTTCATAAATGCATACTCCAAAATCTATAGATATAAACTATAAATAAAATATCATAACTATATTGGTTTTTGCAAGAAAAATTTGTATAATGCCCAAGGTGCTGAAAAACACCCCCGAAAATCGGCTATCTGCCCAAAACGAACCGCCGTTTTTTGGTAAGAAATGCTTAAACAATGGATTGCGAAACAGGGCGTTTTGTGATACCATAGTCTATATGCATTTATATTAAGGAGATACCCCAAAATGAGCTTTACTTACAAGGGTCTGAAGATCCAGTATACCAGACACATCGTCACCGAAGAAGAGGTGGATAAGAACCTGCAGCGTTTGCTGGAGCAGAATCCCCGGATTGCGGAAGTGACCGACCGCCCCACCGAAAATGGCGACGAAGTGATTCTGGACTACGCCGGCTTCTGCGAAGGTGTGCAGTTCCCCGGCGGTACCGCAGAAAACCAGACTTTGGTGCTGGGCAGCGGTATGTTTATCCCCGGCTTTGAAGAGCAGCTGCTGGACAAAGTTCCCGGCGAAGAAGTCGCCGTAAAGGTCACCTTCCCCACCCAGTATCATGCAGAAGAGCTGGCCGGCAAGGAAGCAGAATTCCGCTGCAAGCTGAAGGCCATCCGTATCAAGACTCCCTACGAGTTGGACGATACCTTCGCTAAGGAAGTGGGCAAGTGCGACACCTTGGAGGAAATGCGTAAGAAAATGCATGAGAGCATGCAGGCTTATGTAGACGAGCGTGGCGAGATGGATCTGCAGGATCGTCTGCTGGACATGGCTGCCAAGTCCCTGGAGCTGACCATTTCCGATAAGATGCTGGAAGAGGCTCTGGAAGAGCAGGTGCGTAACCTGCGCGCCCAGCTGGCACAGCAGGGTCTGACTCTGGAGATGTACTGCCAGTTCATGAACACCACCGAAGAGGCCATCAAGGAAGACGCGAAGCCTTCCGCAGAAG
>JAFYPO010000068.1 GCA_017547505.1 Oscillospiraceae bacterium
GATCTGAAGCCCAATCAGCAGGTGATGATGGAGCTGTATCCCGAAATTTACAGCTGCATCGGTTGTAACGCTTGTACCAAGGCTTGTACCCAGAGCCTGAATGTTATGCAGTACATCGCTTACGCACAGCGTGGCGAACTGGAGAAGTGCGCAGAAGAGTCCTTCGACTGCGTCGGCTGTGGCTGCTGCTCCGTCCGCTGCCCCGCTGAGATCTCCCATCCCATGGTGGGCCTGCTGGCTCGCCGCCTGACCGGTAAGTACATTGCTCCCGAGTCCCAGCATCTGACCGCTCGTGTTGACGAGATCAACCGTGGCGAGTTTGATCAGTTGATCGAGGCTGTTATGCAGAAGCCCATCACCGAGATGCAGGAACTGTACAACACCCGTGACATTGAAAAGTAAGGAGGGCCGCTAATATGTTTACACAGGAAATGATGGAATCCATTAAGAAAGTGGAAGCTACCCGTGCGGCTCGTATGGCTACGGAGCCCCGCCGTATGACGGCTGAAGAGAAGTCCGAACTTCTCAAGGCTTATCACCCTGACTACCGTCCCGAGGGTTTTAAGGAAATCAAGATCGGCCCCAACAAGGGCCAGAAGGCTCCCGTTGAGCTGACCGACCTGCTGCACAGCAACAGCCGCCTGCTGAACGAGAAGATCGATCTGGAGAACCCCGCTTACGACGTTGACGTTCTGGTCATCGGCGGTGGCGGTGCCGGTGCTTCCGCTGCGATCGAAGCACACGAGGCCGGCGCAAACGTTATGATCGTCACCAAGCTGCGTATCGGCGATGCCAACACCATGATGGCAGAAGGTGGTATTCAGGCTGCTGACAAGCCCAACGACTCCCCTGTTCAGCACTATCTGGACGCTTTCGGCGGCGGCCACTTCGCTGCCCGTCCCGAACTGCTGCGCCGTCTGGTCATGGAAGCTCCCGATGCGATCCGTTGGCTGAATGAGCTGGGTGTTATGTTCGATAAGGACGAAGATGGCACCATGGTCACCACCCACGGTGGCGGTACTTCCCGCAAGCGTATGCACGCCTGCAAGGACTACTCCGGCGCAGAGATCATGCGTACTGTCCGTGACGAGGTGCTGAACCGTCAGATCCCCGTGGTGGAGTTTACCTCCGCTGTGGAGCTGATCAAGGACGACAAGGGTCAGGTTGCCGGCGCAGTGCTGCTGAACATGGAAACCGGCGATTACATGGTGGCTCGCGCTAAGACCGTCGTTATCGCTACCGGTGGCGCAGGTCGTCTGCACTACCAGAACTTCCCCACCTCCAACCACTACGGTGCTACCGCTGACGGTCTGGTGCTGGGTTACCGCGCAGGCGCACCTCTGCTGTATCAGGATACCATTCAGTACCACCCCACCGGTGTTGCTTACCCCAGCCAGATCTTCGGTGCTCTGGTTACCGAGAAGGTTCGTTCTCTGGGCGCTATGCTGGTCAACAAGGACGGTGAAGCTTACGCGCACCCCCTGGAGACTCGTGACGTTTCCGCATCTGCTATCATTCGCGAATGCGCCAACGGCAAGGGTGTTGACACTCCCTTGGGCAGCGGTGTGTGGCTGGATACTCCCATGATCGAGATCCTGGGCGGTGAAGGCACCATCGAAAAGAGAATTCCCGCAATGTTCCGTATGTACTTAAACTACGGCATTGATATGAGAAAGGTACCCATTCTGGTCTACCCCACTCTGCACTACCAAAACGGTGGTCTGGAGATCGGTGGCGAAGGCTACACCAAGGCTATCCCCAACCTGCTGGTTGCCGGTGAGGCTGTTGGCGGTATCCACGGCCGTAATCGTCTGATGGGCAACTCTTTGCTGGACATCATCGTCTTCGGCCGTAACGCCGGTAAGGCTGCTGCTCGCCGCGCTAAGGAAGTGGAACTGGGCAAGATGAACCTTGACCATGTCAAGGCTTATGCAAAGGAGCTGGAAGAGGCTGGTCTGAATGAGACCGGTGTCTCTCCCCTGCTGCTGCCCAAGTACGCACGCCACGAAAAGTAATGATATAAGACTGCAAGACAGGGGCTTCGGCCCCTGTCTTACAGCCGTCTTAGGAGATGTTGAATACTATGGAAGAATTCCTTTCCAATCTGATCAGCCTGGGTTCTACGCCTACGGTGCTTCTAATGGCATTCCTGGTGTGCTTCATCGGCTATGCCCTGGGCGCTGTTAAGGTCAAGGGTCTGAGCCTGGGTACTGCAGGTGTTTTTCTGTTTGCACTGCTGTTCGGTTATCTCTGCACCCTGCCCGGCTTGAAAGAGATTCCCGTTCTGAAGAACCTTTATATGGCAGACGGCGATGACACCAAGATTGCCAGCTTTAAGTTTATTTCCAATATTGGCCTTGTGCTGTTTGTCACCTCCGTGGGCTCTATTGCCGGTCCCAAGTTCTTCCGGGATCTGAAGAAGAACGCCAAGACCTATGTACCCATGGGCGCATTGATTATCGTGATTGGCGCTGCGGTTACTGCGCTGTTTGCCATGATCCCCGGTATCGGTCCTGAATTTGCTTCCGGCGTTTTGTCCGGTGCGCTGACCTCTACCCCCGCCTTCTCCGCTGCTAAGGAAGTTGCCGGTGATGCAGAGGCCATGGTAACCCTGGGTCAAGCCATTGCTTATCCCTTCGGTGTAATCGGTGTTGTACTGTTTGTGCAGATCATGCCTCGTATTCTGAAGGCTGATATGGACGTTGAGCGCTCCCGGATCACTACCGTTGTTGCTACAGCTGAGACCAACAAGAAAACCAAGAAGCTGGTGGAACTGGACGACTACGGCTTTGCTGCTTTCGGTCTTGCTATCGTGCTGGGTCTTCTGTTGGGTTCTATTAAGATCCCCCTGAGCGCCAAGGGCTATGAAGGTCCTTGCTTCAGCCTGGGTATGACCGGCGGTCCTCTGATCATGTCCCTCATCATTGCCCACTTCGGTCACTTCGGCCCTGTGAGCATGAGAACCGATCTGAAGGCGCTCAAGAATTTCCGTGAGTTTGGCCTGATGCTGTTCCTGCTGGGCGCAGGCATGGAAGGCGGTGTTGTGCTGGTGGAACAAATCAGTGCGAACGAGCTGGGTCCCATGCTGGTTGTCTACGGCTTCCTGGCAGGCGTTGTGATCACCATTATTCCTATGGTGGTCGGCTACCTCTTTGCCCGCTATATCTGCAAACTGCCGCTTCTGAACATCTTGGGTTCCATTACCGGTGGTATGACTTCCACCCCCGCTCTGGGCACCCTGATCAGCACCGCAGGCACTGATGACGTTGCCGGCGCTTACGCGTCCACCTACCCCATTGCATTGGTCCTGGTGGTGTTCGCCGCACAGCTGATCAATACTTTGCTGTAAACCTTATATGAAACAAAAAGAGCCGTTGGCAAATGCCAACGGCTCTTTTTCGATTCCAGCTATTTTTACACAAGCACTGTCTTGCAGCTAACATGTCATTGCGAGCACCGAAGGTGCGTGGCAATCCGTAACGCCCTTAAAGGGGAACGGATTCTCACGCCTGCTCCGCAGGCTCAGAATGACACTGCGCTCTTATCTGAACAACATTAAGAGGCGGTTAAAGGATCACTTCAATTCCAGCATCTGGCGGAAGGCATCGAACATCTCTTCTTCGGTGTCGTAGTTGCCCACATAGGTCTGGTCGCCCATGATACCGGCCAGAGCAGGCTGGACACGCTCTGCCATCACCAGCTTATGGCCGAACTTTTCCATGACAGCATTGTGATCCAGCACATAGTTCTTGCTGTCACGACGGCCGCAGAAGCCGCAATAGTAATGGGGATTATCCATCTTCATGTCGGTCTTGTCAAAGGCCATCACATCTGCCCACATCTGGTAAGTATCCACGCCGTTGGCGAAGTTTTCCATATCGGGAGAGATGCCTCCGGGAGGACGCATATTGACCTCCAGGCCTAAGACATCGCCTTTCTTTCCCAAGGCTGGCTGGTCACTATTCAGCACAAAGAACTCCAAGTGGACATAGCGGCCACGGACATCGAATGCCTTGACGGTCTTACGGCCGGCTTCCCGGATCTTGTCGGGCAGGTTCTTTACAATATAGAACACGGAGTCGTCCTGGTTGTTCATGACGTCCATGAGAGAACCAACGGTGACATTGCCGGTCTCCAGCACAGGCTCGCCCTGGAAGTTGATAATGCCGTCGTAGGTCTGCACCTCGCCGTCCACGTACTCTTCCATAATGTACTGAGCATCGTCCTTGGACTCCAGGAAGGCTACCAGATCTTCATCGGTCTTGATACGGTATGTACTCACAGCGCCCACGCCGTTGTCAGGCTTGACCACCACAGGATAGCCAACCTTCTTGATAAAGGCTCTGCAACCCTTGAGATCCTTGACCATGTGGTAACGGGCAACGGGCAGGCCGGCCTTCTTATAGTAGGCCTTCATTTTGGACTTGCACTTGACTTTCTCCATATCGTCGTTCTTAAAGCCGGTGGTGATATTAAACTCGGTGCGCAGCTTTGCGTCCCGCTCCAGCCAGAACTCATTGTTGGATTCCAAATAGTCGATCTTGCCGTACTTATAGGTAAAGAACGCCACGGCACGGAATACCTCGTCGTAATTGCCCAGATTGGACACCTTATAATACTCGTGCAGGCTCTCCCGCAGATCCTGGGTCAGCTCCTCATAGGGGCAATCGCCGATACCTAAGACCCGCATGCCGTTTTTCTTCAGTCCCGCGCAGAACCGCCAATAGTTGGCAGGAAAGTTGGGGGATAAAAACACAAAATTCTTCAAGTACTCTCTTCCTTTCTGTCTTAATAGAGAAAATCCGGTGCGTACACATCTACCATCTTATACCACCAGGGCCAGTCGTGATCCACATCGTGACCCCAATACTCAAACTGTGCATGGATACCCTTGGCTTCGCATACCTTCTGCAAGTTCCGGGTACTTGCCAGAAGCACATCTTCCCATGCGCCCTGTCCGACCACAAAAAGCATCTTCCGCTGGTTGTACATCTCAATATAGGGGTGATCCCATGCCATGTTGGGAATATAGGCGCAGGGGGTGTTGCGGTAGAGCACCTCGTCCATGTACATGCCAAAGGCATCATAGGACTCAAAAATACCGGAAATGGCAAACACAGAACCAAACAGATCCGGACGGCGGAAGAACAGGTTACCTGCGTGCATACCGCCCAGCGATGCGCCAAAGACCATAATAGGCTGGTATCCGCTCATGCTGTGGATCGTGGGAACCATCTCCTCCACTACATAGTTGTACCACCGCTCATGCTGCTCGGTGCGCCAACGCAGATCACCGCCCTTGTTGGCATAGGTTTCATTGTCGATGGTGTCGATGGAATAGACGGTGCAAAGACCCTGGTCGATCCATTTTGCCCATACGTCCAGCATTTTGAAATTTTCAAAATCCACAAAGCGGCCGCCCTGGCAGGGAATAAACAGCACAGGCTTGCCGGCATGGCCGTAGACCTTGAACTCCATATCCCGGTTCAGGAAGCTGCTGTAGTGGCGGGTATACTCAATTCTCATGTTCTCTCTCCTTTATAGTCCCAGGCAATCCATAAAAATAGGGATCTGCTTTTCCCAGCTGGCTTCACAGTGGGTGCCGCCGGGTACGATCCGGAAGGTCAGATCGATCTGTTTGGAAAGCAACATCTGCACCACTGCCATAAGCGCAGAAGCATTGGCATCGTGGTTGTGCATTTCCATACTGCCGTAGTCCATGTAAATGCAGGTATCGTTTTTCACATCTGCCTCTGCGATCATCTCCAGAACCTGCTCCGGGTCCACCCACAAACTGGAGGACAGACAGGCCGCCCGCCGGAACACATGGTTATAGCAAACTGCAGCATAAAGTGACATCAAGCCGCCCATGGATGAGCCGGCAATCAGAGTATTTTCCCGGTCAGGAATGGTGCGGTAGTGCTTATCAATATAAGGCTTCAAGGTGCCTACCAACCAGTCCATATACTGCTCACCCTTGCCCTTGATCTTGCCCAGGGTGCTGTTTTCATGGTCAAAGGGAGAGTATTCCTCCAAGCGGCCGTTGCCCTCATGATTGCACTCCACAGCCACCACGATCAGTTCCTTCTGGGTGCGGTCCAGATACTCCTTCATGCCCCAGCACTTGCCGTAGGTGGCGTCGCTGTCAAAGAACACATTGTGACCGTCAAACATATACAGCACCGGATACCGGCGGCGAGGATAGCGAGCATAATTTTTCGGCAGGTAGATATATGCCTGTCGCTTTGCTTTTCCCGTAAGATCCGGGATCGTGACACCCCATTTTTTTACCATGGCGCATCCCTCCCAAACATAAAAACTCTTTGTTATAGTATACTTTTTGAGTAGTTTGTTGTCAATGGCAAGTTCCCTTTTCTGTTGACTTTAAGAGGCAAGTCGTGTATACTGTCTTTATCTGTTTTCTGGAGTGATCCCTATGAACAAAGTAATTGTACCCGCAGGTTACCGCCCTGTTTTGGGCAGCTATGACCTGCAGCAGGCCATTGCCCTTACCAAAGAAATTTTCCAGCAGGAATTTACGGAAAATCTGCACCTGAAGCGGGTTTCCGCACCCCTGTTTGTCAAGTCCTCCTCCGGCCTCAACGACGATCTTTCCGGCAAGGAGCGAGCCGTTACCTTTGACATTCCCGCCATCGGCGATGACGCCCAGGTTGTTCACTCCCTGGCTAAGTGGAAGCGTCTGGCGCTGAAGAAGTACGGTTTCTCCATGCACGAGGGCCTGTACACCGATATGAACGCCATTCGCAGAGATGAAGATCTGGACAATATCCACTCTATCTATGTGGACCAGTGGGACTGGGAGCGGATCATTGCCAAAGAGGACCGTACCCCCGCATATCTGAAAGAAACCGTCCAGTCCATCGTCGATGTGATCTGCGACGCCAGCGCTGCGCTGAAAAAGAAGTTCCCCCAGATCGGTGTTTCCCTGGAGCGGAAGGTCAGCTTCATCACCTCCCAGGAGCTGGAAGATCTGTACCCCGACAACACCCCCGAGGAACGGGAGTATCTGTATGTCAAGGAGCATAAGACAATTTTCGTCATGCAGATCGGCGCAAAGCTTTGCTCCGGCAAGCCTCACGGAAACCGCGCCCCCGACTATGACGACTGGGCTCTGAATGGCGACATTATTTTCTACAACGATATTTTGGATATTGCCTTTGAGATCTCCTCCATGGGTATCCGCGTGGATCCTGCTGCCATGGACCGTCAGCTGCGTGCTGCTGGCTGTGACCACAGAAGATCCCTTCCCTTCCACAAGATGCTCTTAAACGACGAGCTGCCCCTGACCATCGGCGGCGGTATCGGTCAATCCCGCCTTTGCATGCTGCTGATCGGCTGCGCCCACATCGGTGAAGTACAGACCAGCCTTTGGGACGAGGAAACACTGACTATCTGCAAAGAAAATCATATTCGTCTTCTGTAAAAGAAAACCGCCTGTCAAAAGACAGGCGGTACTTTTTAGCAGATCGGGTGTTCTGCTATGTACTCTTCCAGAATTTTGGTTGCGCAATATACCATGCGAGCGCAGGGGCGCTGGGCATAGTATTCCGCAGTTCTTTTGCTGGGCGCAGGATCGGAGGGGGGATTTTTCAGAATCTCCCGGCAAATAATGCTGCCGTTTTCCTCCCGGAATTTGGCTGCCAGTTCCTGAATCAGGGCGTAGTGGGCAGCCTTGCTTTCGTCATCATCGCTGTTATCGTAGCCGTACAAAATACCCGCCACCATAAACATACCGCTTACCGCGCCGCAAACCTCCCGCAGCCGGCCCATGCCGCCACCGAAGGAAGATGCGATCTTTGCGGAAAAGCTTTCGTCCATGCCGGTCAGATCGCTATAAGCAACCACCACCGCCTGGGCACAGTTATAGCCTTGCAAGAACAACTGTGCTGCTTTTTCTGCTCTGTCCATCGGACCACTTCCTTTCATTTTTCTACATTATAAAGCTTTCCCCAAACGCTGTCAACCGCAGCACTATTCATTAAATATAGCAGACCACAAACCCCTTATAGACCGCATAAAAACTGGATAATTTCCGCTCTTTCCCATTCAATACCAGTAAATAATCCCAATCACATTATTTCATGCATTGTAAATTTCCCGAAATTTGTTATACTTTGACCATTATCGTCGGAGGTGAGTAGATGCAGAAGTCCATGTTTGTTCAACTGAATAACATTTCTTTTGAGCAGATATCCTTTGCCCATAATCTGATCGCGGACAACTACAGCTATCATGCCATCGGCGAAACCGCAGGTGACTGTCAGGTTCTGGAGATCGGTTTTGTGGAAGAAAATCCCGTAGTCTGCTCCGGCAGCATGGGTGACATTGTGTTTGAAGAAAACGGTATTTTTATCATTCCTCCCAACTATGCTTTTTCCATTGCTGTAGAAGATCCTGAGAGGATCCATCGCCACACCTCTGCCGAATTTCTGATCCGCTGCGACAGCAGTTTTACAGATACCTTCATACTGCCCCGGGGCAAGAGTCTGACACTGCCTTTCTACCTTGCTCCCTCTGCGGAAAACAGCGAGATCATCGCCCGAATCCGGGATATTGCCTGCGCCCAGACCGCGCAGCTGCAGCGCAACTATTTTGAAGAGTGCGCAGATTTCATGGCCTTGCTTGCCAAGATCTGTGACCGGACACAGCACAGCCTCTGCGCCGGTGACACCGCTTCCCCCGGCAACCGTCGCCATTGTATCCGCGCAAAGGCTTATATTTCCGAAAATATCGACAAGCGGCTTACCGTCAGCGATGTGGCAAATGCTATCGGTGTCAGCAAGAACTATCTGACCAATGTGTTCAGCAGCACCGAGGGTATGCCCCTGATGGAGTATATCAACCGCAGCAAGCTGTCTTATATGATGCTTCTGATCCGCCGCTACGACTACACCCTTGCCCAGGCCGGCAAGCATGTGGGTTTCTCCGACGTGAACTACATCAGCCGCATTTTCAAGCGCTATTACGGCATGACCGTCACAGAGTACAAGCGCAGCCAGGAAAGAGAATAAAACGACTCCCCGGTATTAACCGGGGAGTTTCTTTTATTCTTCGATCAGCACTACCGCCACATCGTTCACATTGGTGCCGGTGGGACCGGTGATCACAAGTCCCTCACAGGCCTGCAGCGCATGGTAGGCATCGTTATTCTGTAACACAGAGAAAATATCGATTCCCTGTTCTTTCAAGGTCTTATCCGTATCGGTATCCACATAACCGCCGGCTGCGTCCGTAGGGCCGTCGGTGCCGTCGCTGCCAATGCTGAATACACACACACCTGCAAGACCGGCAATCCCCATAGCTGCGGAAAGGGCCAGTTCCTGATTTCTGCCACCCAGACCGGAGCCTGTCAGGTGTACCACCGTCTCACCGCCGGCAATAAAGGCCAATTTCTTACCGCTGCCGGCATGAGTCTTGGCGACTGCAGACAGGAACGCACCGGCCTCCTTTGCCTGACAATCCAGCTGATCCGTCAGTACGACCGGAGTATACCCCAGTTCTTCACAGCTTTTGGCTGCAGCGGCGCACAGTTCCTTCACAGAGCCGTTGATTTGCGTGGTGACATTTGACAGTTCTTTCGGTGTTTCCTGACGGAGCAGCTCCAGTGACGTCTGAGACAGCTTCAAGCCGTATTTCTCCACAATTGCCATTGCCTCTGCACAAGTAGCAGTATCGGGACAAGCAGGACCGGAGGCGATCATGTCCAGAGGATCACCCAAAATGTCCGACAGCACGATGGCATACACCTGCGCAGGTGCGCAATGCTGGGCGAAGCGACCGCCCTTGACATTACTAAGGCGCTTGCGAATGGTATTCATCTCCACAATGTCTGCGCCGCATGCCAGCAGCTGTCTGGTAATGTCCTGCAGCTCTTCACCGGAGACCAGAGGGTCTTCAAACAGCGCGCTGCCGCCACCGGACAGAAGGAACAGCACCGTATCTTTCTCCGTCAGACCGGAAACAGCTTCCAGAGCCTCCCGGGTGGCGCTGAAGGAGTTTTCGTCCGGAACAGGATGTCCGGCCTCCCGGCACAGAACACCGGGGATCTCCCCCATCACATGGTGATACTTGGTAACCACCACACCCTTGTCGATACGGCTTCCCAGCACATTGTGGGCAGCCTTTGCCATCTGCCATGCAGCCTTGCCGGCAGCGACCAACACCACACGACCGGGAAATTCCTTTCCCGCCAGGGCGCGACGCACCGCTGCGTCCGGCTGGACAGCAGCAATGGCCTCCTTGACAATTCTGTTTGCCTGGGAGCGAAGATTCTGATTCATAGTAATCCCCTTTTGTTGCGATTTTCCTATATTCTACCAAAGAAGCGTTATAATTGCAATAAAAAAGACCACGACAATGTCGTGGTCTTTTTTTAATTACTTCATGCCCTTCAGCAAGTCGATATAAGCCTGTGCCAGCTGCTCGCAGGTACCGGGTGCATAGTTGCAGTCGTAAGCTTCGTAAGAGCCTCTGCCGTCATTGTACTGGTAGTTGCTCAGAGCAGGAATGTAGCCCAGGTTGTTGTTGCAGTATGCCACGATAAACGCCATGTCGTACAGACCGCTTTCCTTGATTGTGTCCTTAATGACACGAGCGCTGTCATGACCGGACATCTCCCAGGAAGCGATCACAAAGGACATATTGCCCAAAGTCAACACATCGATGGGAATATTCATAGTGTCCACAGAATCCAGCTTCAGACGGTTAACAAAGGAACGAGCTTCGTAGCAGCTCTGGAAGCCATTGGCCTGTGCATACTGGTTGCCCATTTCCTGACCGTTCGCCAGGAAGTAATCATAGACATCCTGTGCCTTTTCTGCCAGTTCTCTCTGATGCTCGGGAATCTTGTTGGTGTTGACCACAATCTCCTGGTGCTCCTGCTTGATCGCACCGTCTTCCACCTGGGTGAAATTGGCATCTACAGCAGAGAAATCTGCAATGATCTTACCCAGCGCTGCGCCATAGTCCTCGCAGCCCATACCATGGTCTGCTGCAGGATACAGATTTGCCTGGGGTGTCTGGTCACCGCCGCCGGACAGACAGATAGCGAAGGTATAATCGGTATTTTCCTCAATGTAATGGCGCAGGTAAGCGGGATAGTCCGCAGAGATGTTCTTCAGAGCAGTGGTGCCGTAGAAGGTGGAGTGCGCGCCCCAGTTCATAAACAGGACAGGGTTCTTGCCCTCACGGACAAACTTCAAAAGCTGTGCGCCATTGTCAGCTTCGTAGGGGAAGCCGTTCATCATGGCCATCTTGTAAGTACCGAAGTTGGAACCGGCAACAGAGCCGTCCTTGTGGGTGTAGTGACGGACAAATGCCATGGCCTGGCCGCCATTTGCTTCCTTCACATCCACTTCCGCGCAGTACATGGTTGCAGGTGCGCGGTCATTCATAGCAGCAATTGCTGCCTCCACAATGACCTTATCATACAGCTCGTTGAACTCCAGGTTGTTGTCGTTGGTGGTATCTCTGGGGTGCAAAGAAGAGTGGGTATGGGTTGCGGTCATGAAAATGCGCTCAACAGGAACGCCGGTAGCCTCGGAAATTGCCTTCCGGGAAGCATCGGTAAAAGATGCTGCAGAGGGGTTGTGAATATCCTGGTGGTAGAACAGCACAGTATTGTTTTCCTTGTCGGTGATCGCAATACAGGTGACAGCCAAATCGTCCAGAATCGTCTCTGCCAGACGGTTGGGGTCGCCACCGCCGTTGATATGGGCGCCCACAGGATTGGGAGGTGTAATATCGCCACGGGCAACGCCCACGTGGAGACTGGTCACATTCATTTCCTTGACAGTAGACTTGCCATCATCGGTGTTGCCACCTTCTTCGCCGTTGCCGGTACAGGCAACCAGGCTCAGAACCATGACAACTGCAAGAATCAGTGCGAGTAATTTCTTCATAGTCATATCCCCTTTTTTAATATAAGTAAAAATTTACCGAAATTATCATAGCACAGCCGGCAGAAAAATGCAACAGGTTTTCCAATGGACCGGCCGGTCTTTGTCCTATAACCGGCAATATTTTTTGTTAAAAATATACAAGCGGCACCGCCAA
>JAFYPO010000069.1 GCA_017547505.1 Oscillospiraceae bacterium
CAGCGTCCTCTGCAGACAGAGAAGACAGCAGATCTGTGATCCGCTGGCGCATTTGGAAGTACGCAGTATCCTCTACCGCCTGATCATCTTCCTCCGGAAGCTTCTCAGTTTCTTCCGGTGCTTTTGCGCGCTGGAGCAACCGGGCATTTTCCAGCATTTCTGCAATCACCTGTGTCTCTTCCGGTGTCATATGCAGCGCCTCAGCAATTTCCTCCAGGGTTGGATTTCTGCCCAGTTCTGTCAAAAACTTCTGATCAATATCCCGGTAGTCTTCCATCGCTTGACGCATTTTTTGTCCCAAGCCGGACTCTCTGGCCTGCACAACTGCCGCAAAAGCCATATACTGTCGGATATACCAATCGCAATATGCTTCCACATCACCGCTCTCATAAGTCTGCAGTGCCTGCCATAAGCCAAGGCTGCCTTCTTGAATGAGATCCAACAGCAGCACGCCGTTACCGGTAAATTCCTTTGCTATGGCAACAACACGGGAAAGCAGCAGATCCACCATTGTCACAACACAGGACCTATCCCCTGCCGCCAAATCTTTTGCCAATTTATGGATATCTCCGGTGGCAGGTACGTCCGCAAGTTCCTCCAGATATACCCGGAGCGGGTCATTCTCCTCAAGACCGGGTCGCATATCCTCAGCTATCGCCAATTTCTGTTCAAATGCCAGCCGTTTTCCGTTCTCACCTTCTGTTACCGTTTTGGGAAGGTCGGAAACAACCAATGTTACACGCTTTTTTAACAGTTCAAAGAAAGCATCCTCCAGGCAATCGTCCTCTTCTCCCTCCAGGAGAGCCAGAAAACGAGCGGCAGACAATTTGTCGCCTTCCTGCAAATTTTCCAACATCAGTTCCCAAGCTGATGCTTCAAACACAAACTCGTCCATCAATCTAAAAAATCCTCCAATCCTTGCCCGGCGCTGTTTTTCAGGAGCAGGTCCAAGGCTCTTTGTTCCAAGTAACGAGCACCCTCTTTGGAAATGTTCATCTTTTCACCCACGCTGGCAAAGCTGTGGTTGATACCGTCTTCCATACCAAACCGCAGACGCAGCACCCGCTGTTGGCGCTCGTCCAGCTTCTGCAGTGCCATCTCAACAGCATGCTGCAGTTCCTGCTTCACCACTGCCTCATGGGGTTGGGGTGCCTGCAGATTTTCGATCATGGTCTGCAAAGATCCGTCACCGTTCTCATCAGGTGCAGCATTCAAAGAGCAAGTTTTCGGGGCAATTTCCAGGTGTTTTGCCACAGTTTCCGGTGTATCGCCACATCTTTCAGCAATCTGTTCCACAGTAGGTTCCGCGCCTATCTCCTGCTTCAGCAGATTCTGAACAGCAAGATACTTCCGAATCTTTTCCATTTTAGAGCGGGGAATATGAATCACCGTTCCGTGTTCCATTACATAACGGTCAATACTCTGCCGGATCCAGTCGTAGGCATATGTAGAGAAACGACATTCTTTTGTATAGTCAAACTTCTCCGCTGCATGAAACAGACCGATGTTTCCCTCCTGAATCAGATCCACAAGAGGCAGACCGCGTCCGTCAAATTCACGAGCAATTTTCAAAACAAGGCGGAGATTGGACTCCGTCAAGGTACGGATTGCCTCCGCATCTCCCGCTGCGCAACGTTTGGCAAGGGCGATTTCTTCGTCCTTTGTGAGCACAGGGTACTGCTTCAGTTCCTGTAAATACTGACGGATATCATTATCCCCGGCAGATACCACAGTATTCTGTTGTTTCAGGGACAGTTCCGTCATTATTCAATCACTTACTTTCTTTCAATTTCTTACGGAAAGCCATCAAATCATCGTCAGAAGACACATTTTTAGCCTGTGCCGCCTGTAAAATGATTTTTACACAATCCCGGAATGCAGCTTGGCTTACCGGTCCCATCTGTCGCTGGGTCACGCCTGCCAGGTGGGACATTTCCTCCGGTGTCAGATCAGATAACACACCCAGACTGATGTCCATTCCCTTTTGCAAACGATCCCGGATTTGGTCATAGACCTTACCAAACAGCGGTACAGAGAAACTGCTGCCGGTCAGCTCTTTGGACTGTTCTGCCAATGTGGGATCCCGCAGAACAAGTGCAAGTACGCCTTCCTCTGCCATGGCAGATTTCATATTATCATAGTGAATCGTGCGGCTCTTGGGTTGCAGTGTTTCTGCAGGAGACAGATTTACCTTCTCCTGTTTTTTGCGTTCCGCAGCTATGCGGCGCTTGAAAGCCTTATTCACTTCCAGTTTCATGGTATCGAAGCTGATCTTACCGACTTCCGCTACACGGTGTCCATAGATCTCCCGCTGAGCTGCGCTGCCAAGGGTTGAGATCAGTTCAGCCGCTTCCTGGATAAACTTGATCCGCTGCTCATCTTCGGCGATGTTGTACTTTTTAAGAATCGCATTGATCTGATACTCCACACGGTTGGAGGAGCCTTCAATCAGCAGCTTGAACCGCTCAGCACCATATTCCCGCAGGTAATCGTCAGGATCCATATCATTGGGGATCTGCAGGACCTTGACGTGAATACCCACTTTTTCCAAAATAGGAATCGCGCGTCGCGTGGCTTTCTGGCCGGGCGCATCACCATCGTAAAGCAGCACTACCTGCTCGGTATAGCGCTTCAAGAGCGTCGCCTGGTCCTCTGTAAAGCTGGTACCCATAGAGGCCACGGCATTGTCGAAACCGTACTGGTGCATAGTAACGACGTCTACGTTACCCTCCACCAGAATCATATAGTCCTGCTTGGTCTTCTTGGACAAGTTCAGACCGAACAGGTGCTTACCTTTGTTGAAAATTATCGTTTCTGTGGTGTTAATATACTTAGGCAAAGAGTTGTCCAGCACACGTCCGCCAAAACCGATCACATTGCCCCGGATATCGATGATGGGGAACATCAATCGATTGCGGAAGCGGTCGAACACTCTGCCGTTTTTCTCGCCTACCAGATCGGCATCGATCATTTCCTTGTCGGTATAGCCTTTTTTGCGCATAGCGTTCACCAGCGCATTCCAGCTGTCCGGTGCGTAACCGATACCGAACTTGGTCACAATAGATTTGCTTAGACCGCGCTTTTGCACATAGGCAAGGCAGTTTGCGCCGCCGGGCGCGTAGAGCTGCTCATTGTAGAAGCGGGCCGCTTCCTTCATCAGCGCCCATAACCGCTCCTGC
>JAFYPO010000070.1 GCA_017547505.1 Oscillospiraceae bacterium
GTGGGTTCTATCCGAAAGATCACAAGAGAGGTCAATGGTAAAACCTATACCTATTACGAAGCGCGTTATACTGCCGGTTTCGATCCCGGAACTGGAAAGCAGATCCAACGCAGCATCACCGATAAATCCAAAAAGGTCGTTGCCCAAAAGCTAAAGGCTGCCTTAGCAGCTCTTGATGCTGGAACTTATATCGCACCCTGTAAAATGACAGTTGCGGAATGGTTGGATGTATGGGCAGATCAGTATTTAGGTGGCGTCAAGGAATCTACCATTGCTGCCTACAATGCGACTATCCGCACCCATATCAAACCCGGTCTGGGAGCAATTCGAATGGATGCACTGGATACCCATTTGGTCCAAAGCTTTTACAATAGCCTCAGAGAGCCGACTGCTGATCGCGCTGCGGTTTCTCCTAAGACGGTGAAAAATGTCCACGGAATCCTCCATAAGGCCTTACAGCAGGCAGTTGCCAATGGTTACATCCGGTTCAATCCGACAAACTCCTGCATCCTGCCACGCATTGAGAAGAAGGAACTGCAACCGCTGGATGAAGCAGAAACCAAGCTGTTTCTAGATGCGGTCAAAGGTCATCCGCTTGAACTCCTATACACAATCACGCTGTTTACGGGGTTGCGTGAGGGAGAAGCTCTCGGTCTGACTTGGGATCGCGTGGATTTCATGCGAGGTACCATACTGATCAGCAAGCAGCTGCAGAAGGAAAAGAAAGCGGGAGGGCAATTCCGTTTGGTTTCGCTTAAGAATGATAAGCCACGTCGAATCCAGCCAGCCCCTTGGGTTATGCAGTTGCTGAGAGACAGAAAGCTCCAGCAGTATGAGCACAAGGAGAAAGCAGGAGCAGCTTGGTCCAATCCTCTGAATTTGGTTTTTACAAATGAGTTGGGTGGAAATCTTATTCCGCAGACCGTGGTAAGACATTTCAAAGAAATTGTCACAGCCATTGGAAGGCCAGATGCAAGATTCCACGATCTCCGGCACAGTTATGCGGTTGCATCTTTGCGTTCCGGAGATGACATCAAGACCGTTCAGGGTAACCTTGGCCACGCCACCGCAGCCTTTACTTTGGATGTTTATGGCCATGTAACGAATCAAATGCAGGAGGCCAGTGCAGTCCGTATGGAAGCCTATATCAAGGGTATTTTAGAGCTATAAGGGAAAAAGTAAGGGAAAAAGAAAAACCACCTCAAGGCTTTCCTAACTTTTAGCCCTAAAAAGTGCTGAAAACAAAAAAGAAATCCGGTCAGGACTAATTTCCTAACCGGATTTCGTTGGCGGAGTGAGAGGGATTTGAACCCTCGCGCGGCTTTTGACCGCCTACTCCCTTAGCAGGGGAGCCCCTTCGGCCTCTTGGGTATCACTCCGAATAAAAGATATATTATCTTGTACGCCAAAGTATTCTAGCATAGCACGCCCCTTTTGTCAAGCCAAAAGCACATATTTCCTTTGCTTCTTGACGGATAGCCGAAACTGCTGTTATACTGTCTTTATCGACAACTGCTTTCAGTTTGTCAGAAAACTTTTCTAAACTCTGGAAGAATAGATTATGAGCAAAACAATCCTATTTGATTTGGACGGAACCCTGACCGATTCCGGCGAGGGTATTATCAATTGCGCTACGCTGGCGCTGCAACATTTTGGTCTTCCGATTCCTTCCAGGGAGACTATGCGGGTATTCGTTGGTCCTCCGCTGCATAAAACACTTGTGGAATTTGGTGTTCCGGAGGATAAGACAGAGGAAGCTATTGCCATTTTCCGCAGTCGCTACACCACCGTTGGTATCTTGGAAAACACGCCCTATCCCGGTGTTGCAAAGATGCTGGAAACACTGCACAGACAAGGGCATCAGCTGCTGGTCGCCACCTCCAAACCGGAAGAGATGGCAAACCGGGTCTTGGATCGTTTTGGACTCTCCCAATACTTCTCCGTTATCTGCGGTGCGACACTGGACAGCAGCCGCGTTTCCAAAGAAGATGTCATCGCCTATCTGCTCTCTCTTTGTACACCGGAAAAGCCGCCTGTTATGGTGGGCGATACCCACTACGATGTAGAAGGTGCTGCCGCCCATGGTATTCCAACCATCGGTGTGGCATGGGGCTACGGAAAAGCGGAGGATATGGAAAAAGCCGGCGCTGTGGCAATCGCGCACACTATGGACGAATTGATAAACCTTTTGAATACTTAAAAGAAATCCCCTGTTCCGCAAGGAACAGGGGATATTTTTATCAGCCGGGGAAAGTATTGACCAAATAAATCACGATCGGCAGTACCAAAGAGAACATACTGATGAGCCAGGGATATACCACCTTTTTGGAGCAGAACATCAACAAAAGACAAATCGCAGTCACTGCCAAAGGTCCCATAACTGCCACACTCTTGCTCACTGTGTAGGCAAATTCGCCGGTAGCCTGCAGGTCAAAGCCGACCTTTGCAGGAAGCACCGCCATGTTCCGTACCGCCAAAACAACAGAAAAGAACACAACCGGCAACGCCAGAAAAATACTGCGCAGCTTGTAGATCCATTTGCAGGCAGATTGGAATTTCTGTCCCTTCGTTTTCTTAGGGTCAAACACTTCCACGATCGCTTCGCCGAAATCGTCCTTAATCTCCCGATATTTTCCCATTTCCTCACCTCTTCTCCTTTTTTTGCTATCATAACACATTCTTGTCTCATGCGCAAGGGGCAAGCAACGCTTTTACAGTTCTGTTACAACTTTTGTTTTAGTCCGTTTTTTGGGACTGTTTATATTGTATCCTATTGTCAGAAAATATAAACAAGGAGGCAACTCACCATGAAAACCACTACTGTACAGAATATGAACCGTACCCGCCATCATGTCCGATATCCCAATGCTGCGTCTCGTCGCGAGATCATGCACAAGTTTCTTGACAATATGCTTGTCACCGCCATGGTGGTTGCTGCTGTCACTGCATTTCTGTTTCTCATGACCCTTGCATAAGTATTAAGGCAACTGGGCAATTTCCGTCTGTGTCAAAATGGCGCAGGCGGAAATTTTCTCGTCTTGGATTTCAATAACGCCCACACTGCCGCTGTAACTGCCGCAGCTGCCGGGATTCATGACCCACAGGCCGTCTTCTTCATAACACTCGGCCCGGTGGGTATGTCCGTAAAGCACAGCGTCCACACCACTTGCTCTTGCATCTGCCAGCAATCTGCCGGTACCGCCCTTTACCATTTGCCGGTGTCCGTGGGTCATAAAGAATTTTACCCCTTCAATAGGATAACTAAGCACCTCTGCCATCCAGGGATCACAGCGATAGCGATCGCAGTTGCCCGGTACCTGATGGAAACGGATATGGGGGTATTCCTGCGCCAGCACCGTGGCATCGTCATAATGATCTCCCAGGTGGATCACATGGGCAGGCTTGACATAGTCCACGCAGTAGCGCATAAAACTCATTCCTGCGTGGGAGTCAGACATCACCAGAATTTTCATAGTTCACCTTCTACTGTCTTCCGGCATATACTAGTATTGCCATCTAATATACCGCTTATTATAGCAGGATTTATGACAGGAGGCAACGAAATGGAGAAAAATTCAGGTAATTTTTCCATGCAGGAAGCCATGCGGTTAATGAACAGCGAAGCCGGGCAGAAGCTTTTGGCAATTCTGCAAAGCTCCAAAGATCCCAGCTTGCAGACCGCTATGGAGCAGGCAAAAAAAGGCGATATGAACCAGGCAAAAGCAGCTTTGGGTAAGATTACTTCCTCTCCGGAGGTGCAGGCGCTGCTGCGACAGTTGGGAGGAAAATAGCAATGGATATGCAAGCGCAGATGAATGCAATTTTACAAGACCCCGAGATGATGCAAAAGATCTCCGCCCTGGCACAATCCCTCAATCCCCAACCCACCCAGGAACAATCCTCTCCCCCGCCGGCAAGCCGTGGATTTCCGGATCTGGATCCCGGTATGATGCAAAAGCTTTTCGGCTTTGCCCAACAAAGCAACATCGACAGCAACCAGCAGACACTGTTACACGCTTTAGGTCCGTACTTAAAGAGTGAACGGATCCAGAAGCTGGAGAAAGCTATGCGCGCCGCCAAAATGGCACGGCTTGCGTCCGGTTTCCTGGGAAGCAACAATTTCTTCAGTTTGGGGAGGTAAGTATGTATAACCGTTATGTCCCCCAGTCCGACGGCTCATACCAGCGAAACAGAATGCAGGATACCGTACCGAAAAAAGCACCTCCGCCGCCTCCAGCGCCGCCACCTGTTCCACCGATCCCGCCTTGCGCGCCGCCTCCTGCGCCGCCACAAGGTATTGGTATCGGAAACTTCTTTCGTCAGCTGTTGCCGCAAGGATTGGACACAGCGGATCTTCTGATCATACTGTTGATTCTTCTCATGGCCGGGGATTGCGAAGAGGACAGGAATTACGCGCTGTTGACTTTAGCGCTGTATTTCTTTATGTGAAAAACCGGACTGTAAACACAGTCCGGTTTTTGCTTATTATCTTGCCAGGAAGCCGATCTTCTTGTAGACCTTGCGCAGGGTCTTTTCTGCCACATAGGCGGCCTTTTCCGCACCGCTGCGGTAAACACCTTCCAGATATGCTTTGTCCTTCAGCAATCGCTCAGACTCCTCACGAATAGGACGCAGGGTCTCAATGACCGCTTCGCCTACCACAGGCTTGAACTTGCCGTAACCGCAACCTGCAAACTCGGTCTCGATCTGTTCAAAAGATCTGCCGGTCACTGCGGAATAGATGGACATGAGATTCGCCACACCGGGTTTATTCTCAGGATCAAAACGGACGCAATTCTCGGTATCGGAATCTGTAATTGCTCTCTTGAACTTTCTCTGAATATCCTCGGGACGTTCCATCAGGAACACGCAGCCCTCGGGCATGGACTTGCTCATCTTGCTCTCGGGGGCATTCAGACTCATGACACGGGCGCCGGTCTCGGGAATGAAAGGCTCAGGGACCTTAAACACATCGCCATAGATACTGTTGAAGCGCTGTGCTACATCACGAGTCAGCTCACAATGCTGCTTCTGGTCGTGACCAACAGGGACCAGATCAGGCTGGTACAGCAGAATATCTGCAGCCATCAAAGCGGGGTAAGTAAACAGACCGCCGTTGATATTCTCTGCGTTCTTGGCGGACTTATCCTTAAACTGGGTCATGCGGCTCAATTCACCGAACATGGTATAGCAGTTCAGTACCCAACCAAGCTCTGCATGCTGGTGGACATGGCTCTGGACAAACAAAGTATTCTTCTCAGGATCCAGGCCGCAGGCAATATACTGCGCCAGCTGCTCCAAAGTACGGCGGCGCAGGTCTGCAGGGGTCTGGCGCACGGTAATTGTGTGCATATCTGCCATGAAGTAGAAGCACTCATACGCATCGGCGCGGGAACTCCAGTTCTTGATCGCACCCAAATAGTTGCCCAGATGCAGATCACCGCTGGGCTGGATACCGGAGAGCATTCTCTTCTTCTGTACGATTTCTTCCATGGTCTTTGCCTCTTTTCTTGTTTGCTTCAGATGCTTACGGAAATAAGCGGCGGGAGCAAGCCCCCGCCCTACACCTACATTTTTTGTTATTCTACCATATTACTCACAAAAACGCAACGAGAAATTGACTTTTCCCCTGGGGGTATGGTACAATATTCTAAATTTTTAGATAGAGGTAACTGCTATGGATTATAAAGCACTTGCAGATCTGCTGTTTCCCAATGTAACCGAGACTCCCGAGGAAGTGGAAGCCCGCTTCCCCGCCCGTGAACTGCCGGAAGGCGCCGTCGTTTCCCGTATGGCTCCCTCCCCCACCGGTTTTGTCCATCTGGGTAATCTGGTACAGGGCACGATCTCCGAGCGTATGTGCCACCAGAGCGGCGGCGTGCTGTTCCTCCGTGTGGAAGATACCGATGCCAAGCGTGAGGTACCCGGCGCGGTGGAAGTTCTGATCAACACCTTGGAGCATTATAATATCGTCTTTGACGAAGGTACTACCATCGACGGCGACAAAGGCAACTACGGCCCTTACCGTCAGCGCCAGCGCGCTTCCATCTACCATGTTTTTGCCAAAAAGCTGGTGGAGGAAGGTCAGGCCTATCCTTGCTTCTGCACCGAAGAAGAACTGACCGCTATGCGCGAAAAGCAGGAAGCGGAGAAAGTCAACTTTGGCTATTACGGCGCATTTGCCATGTGGCGTGACCGTTCCCTGGAAGACATCAAGGCACAGTTGGACGCAGGTAATCCCTGGGTGCTGCGTTTCCGCTCTACCGGATCCATCGAAAACCAGTTTAAGTTTGACGATCTGGTAAAGGGTAAACTGACCATTACCGAAAACGACATTGACCATGTGCTGTTGAAATCCGACGGTATTCCCACCTATCACTTTGCCCATGCAGTGGACGATCATTTGATGCACACCACCCATGTTGTGCGCGGTGATGAGTGGATGGCAACCCTGCCCTTCCACATTCAATTATTCCGTGCTTTGGGTTTCAAGTTGCCCAAATATGTCCACATTGGACCGCTCATGAAGATGGACGGCACTTCCAAGCGTAAACTCAGCAAGCGCAAAGACCCCGAGTTGGCTCTGACCTACTATAAGGCAGAGGGCTTCCCCATCGCAGCTGTTCGTGAGTATATCATGACAATCCTCAACTCCAACTTTGAAGATTGGCGCCGCGCTAACCCCGATGCTGATATCGACACCTTCCAATTCAGTCCCAAGAAGCTGAACCCCGCAGGTTCTTTGTTTGATTATGCCAAACTGACCGATGTGAGTAAGAATGTCATTTCCAAGATGACAGCCGATGATGTCTATGAACAGCTGACCGCATGGGCAGAGGAATTTGATGCTGACTTTGCCGATAAGCTGAAAGCTGAACCCGACTATGCCAAGGCGATTCTGGCTATCGGTCGCGGCGGCAAGAAGCCTCGCAAGGACATCGCCACCTGGCAGGAGGCCAAACCTTATATGGGCTTCTTCTATGACGAGTATCTGGAACTGCCTGTCTTTGACGAGAAGTTTGAAAACGAAACCGTTCTCACCGCCTTGCAGAAATTCCTGGATCGTTTTGATATTTCCGATGACTCCGGCGTATGGTTTGAGAAAGTCAAGGCTATTACTGAAGAGCTGGGCTTTACCACCGATATGAAGGCCTACAAGGCTGATCCTGCCGCATTCCCCGGTACTGTGGCAGATGTGTCCACCTTCATTCGTCAGGCCGTTACAGGCAAGCAGAACTCCCCCGACCTGTATACCGTTATGCAGATCCTGGGCTATGACCGCACCGTAGAGCGGATTCAGGCCGTAATGGAGACCCTGAACTAAATAAAAACCTCCGATACTTCTGTATCGGAGGTTTTCTTTATGCCTTTGTAAAGGATTTGTTATCCACGATGGTATGTATCTCACCGTTTGCAAGAAGCACCTTCACCGTGAAAGTATATGTACCGGCAGCTGCACCGTTCATTGCATGACTATGGTCATCACGCAAATCAACGGAAGTCAGCGGATCGCGGAACTGGGGATATTCTTTATTGACAGCCACAAATACTTGCCGATCATAGATCACCTTTCCGTTACTGTCCTTCACGGTCACGGTTGTACTCTGGATCCGGTAGTTGGAGTAGATCTGGCCGGAGGTGGGCTCTGTAATTTCCGAAGCCGTCTTTGCATAAGGTACAGGCATTTCTTCCTGATGCAGAGCATGGATCGTAATCGGGATATAACTATCACCGGAACCACCCTCCAGGTACTTGCCCTGACCCATTTTCCGACTTCCGTTGGCCATCACCTCAAAAGTATATCGATAGTTGATACGCCAGGAAGAGTGTGTGTCCTCATAACGGTTGTTGTAAAGACCATCGCCCTGCTCATGGCAGAGGAAATAGCTTCGTTTGGTATCGATACTGCCGTCGCCATTGCGGATCACCACAGGGTCTTCCGCAACCAGCCGCACATGGCCACCGGGATTGCCGAATAGAAGGGCATCTGCCTTGCGGGTATGGGCGTATGCTTCCATCATGCGTTCCATGCCATTGGCGTCAAAGATCTCCGGTGTTTCCTCCAAGGACATCACACCGTAAACAGCATTCTTATCCGAGAATTTTTCGCCATTCCAGCTGCCTACAGGATAAATACCATACAGATCCCGGTAGTTAAAATTAGGAACCATCTGGGTGGTCAGGAACACATAGGCACCGTTTTGAAGATTACCGTCAACATCGCTGGAAACCACATTGGGAGAAACCTGCATCCATGCCCATGCCACAGCGGCAGAGCAATCGTTGCCCATGTATTTGGTGAATGCCAGATCTTCTCCCCAAGTGCTGTCTCCCATAGCTGCCACCCAATCCAGCATCTGTCCGTTTTCGTCCAGGCAGTACATAAACCGCTCATAAGAGCCGGAGGTATGGTCATAAGGAATACCATAGTAGGTTTCACCGGGTTTGAACACCTGCGTATGGATATGGGAGTTTTTTTGCTCCTTTTCCGTTGTACCGTAATGGGTCACGGTCTTAGGCACTGTCCAGGCGATCGTGCCCATCTTATACATGTAGTCAACAACCTTCTGCTGGCGGTCACGAATAGTTTGGGATTGGCGCTTGGAACTGTAATAGCTGTCACGCCACAAACCGGTAACATAGGTACTCTCTTCTGCCACACCCACAAGTCCGCGACGGACCATTTCGCTGTCAGCTACAACCAGTTCCACATCTGCAGAAATATTTTCAGTAGTATAAATACCGGCATCATCTGTAACGGTTAAAGACTCACCGCCTTCAATATCCGCCTTTCCCACCGCTTTGCCTGCAAGGCAGCCAACAGCAAGTTCTCTGTCTGTGCGTGTGTCATAAATTGCGCCGGTAGCAGTCACATCTTCCAGCTTTCCCGCCACAACACCGGTAACAGTGCCGATATTTATCGCATCGGTTTTTCCCGCATGGACGATCACATTTTCCAGGTGCAGGTCTTTCACCTTTCCTGTTTCTGTAAGATCACCGAACAAGCCCATATTACCGCTTTCGGGAGCAACTGTTTCAATGGTCAAATTAGAAATTGTCTTCTCATTACCATCAA
>JAFYPO010000071.1 GCA_017547505.1 Oscillospiraceae bacterium
CCCAAAGCCGCAAGGCGCTGGTCTGCGTTGTCCTGGCGGTGGAGCAGGCGATATTCCGAGCGGCTGGTCATGATCCGGTAGGGTTCTTCCGTGCCTTTGGTCACCAGATCGTCGATCAGCGTACCGATGTAGCTGGTGTCCCGGGTGAGGATAAAGGGGTCTTTGTTCTGTAATTTCAATGCGGCGTTGATGCCGGCAACAAGACCCTGGACAGCCGCTTCTTCATAGCCGGAGCTGCCGTTGAACTGGCCTGCGCCGTAAAGACCGGAAATGGCTTTAGTCTCCAAAGTGGGCAACAGGGAAGTGGGGTCGATGCACTCATACTCAATGGCGTATGCCGGGCGCATCATCTCCGCATTCTCCAGGCCGGGAATGGTGCGCATCATCTGAAGCTGCACATCTTCCGGCAGAGAAGAGGAGAAACCCTGAATGTACATTTCCTCGGTGTCCAGACCGCAAGGCTCAATAAAAAGCTGGTGGCGGGGCTTGTCCTGGAAGCGGACGATCTTCGTTTCAATACTGGGGCAGTACCGGGGGCCAACGCCGGAGATCGTACCGTCGTACATGGGGGAGCGGTGCAGATTTTCCTTGATGATCTCGTGGGTCTGTTCGTTGGTATAGGTCAGATAGCAAACCGCTGTGTTTTCCGGCGCGTCTTCCGTGCGGAAGGAGAAAGGCTCGGGGATCTCGTCACCGGGCTGCAGCTCCATTTTGGAAAAGTCGATGGAGCGGCGGTGAATTCTGGGGGGTGTACCGGTCTTAAACCGACGCAGAGGGAGTCCCAGCTTCCGCAGATTCTCCGAAAGTCCCACAGCGGCATGCATGCCGTCCGGGCCGGAACTGACCACAGACTCACCGATGACGATGGTGCTGTCCAAAAATGTGCCGGTGGCAATAATGGCGGCTTTGCAGTCATAGATCGCACCCAAATGGGTCACCACGCCGGTGACCTGATTGTTTTCCGTTAAAATGTCCACGATCTGCGCCTGCTTCAGCTGCAGATTCACCTGATTTTCCAGGGTGTGCTTCATGACGGTCTGGTATTTCCGCCGGTCGGCCTGGGCGCGCAGGGAGTGTACAGCCGGGCCTTTGCCCCGGTTGAGCATGCGGTACTGGATACAGGCTTTGTCCGCAGCAACCGCCATTTCACCGCCCAAAGCGTCCAGCTCCCGGACCAGGTGACCCTTGCCGGTGCCGCCAATGGCGGGGTTGCAGGGCATATTGCCCACGGCGTCCATATTGATGGTAAATAAAATGGTATTAAGCCCCAGCCGCGCGGCGGCCAGAGCCGCTTCAATGCCGGCATGACCTGCGCCGATGACGGCAATATCGCAGCTGCCTGCGTGATAGTTCATAGAAATCACCTCAAATAAGGCGGAATGGTTTTAGTTGAGAGTTGAGAGTTGAGAGTTGAGAGTTGTGGTGTGCCTTCGGCACGATTAAAATAAGTCAGCGAAGCTGACACCTTCACTCTCCACTCTCCACTCTACACTCACCACTTCAGTTTTCTTCTTTTTCTTTCTTTTCTTCCGGGGGCAAAACGAAGGGCTTGCACACCACTTCGCACCGGTTGATGGGGGTGCCCAGGGCGTGGAACTTTTCCTCGTAGCCGGTCATGATGCCCACGATGCCGTTTTCATGGAGATTCCGGGTCAGGTTGTTCACCTGCAGGCCGCAGGCGGCAAATTCCTCCACAGAGAACTCGAAAAGGGGCGCGTTGTCCGTCTTATAGTGGATCTCGCCACCCTGGCGAATGACCCGGCAATACTTGTCCAAAAAGCCTCTGTGGGTCAGACGGCGCTTGGCGTTCTTCTTTCTGGGCCAGGGATCGGGAAAATTGATAAACAGCCGGTCGATTTCCTCTTTGTCAAAGATAGACTCGATCTCGGCAACGTCCATATCAATAAAGAAAACATTTTTAAGACCCATGGCTTTGGCCTTTTCCATGGCAACCACCATAGCTTCTCTGCACCGCTCCACGGCGATGAGCAAAATATCGGGATTGGCTGCTGCGGTCTCGGCGGTGAATTTACCCTTGCCGCAGCCCACCTCCACCCACAGGGCGGTGGCACCTTCCTTCAAAGAGCGCCAAGCGCCCTTTTTCAGTTGGGGTTCGGCGATCCGGTAGTCGCTGCAGGCCTCCATACGAGGCACCAAATTCTTCATTTTCCGCATTCTCATAACAATTTCCTCCTGAAAGCAAACACTTACAAGCATTATAGCAGATAAGATTTCTTCCGTCAAATAGGGAAATGCGAATTCTGCGGGCCGCCAAGTATGGCGGCCCCTACAGGGGTGTAGGGGGCGGCTTCCCGGACGTCCCGCAAAAATATCACAAAATTCCTGTATTTTTTTCTTGCGTACTGAAAAAAATGTATGTATAATAACTCCATGAATTTTATTATGGGGAGGAATCCTATTATGAATGAAAATCTCCGTCCCGAATCCATGGCCCGCATTACCAATTTTGAGCTGGCCAATGCTTTCATCGAGGAGCAAGTCGCTGCTGTCCGCAAGCAGGTTGGCGACAAGAAGGTGCTGCTGGCCCTGTCCGGCGGTGTTGACTCTTCCGTTGTTGCCGCGCTGCTGATCAAGGCCATCGGCAAGCAGCTGGTGTGTGTCCATGTGAACCATGGTCTCATGCGTAAAAACGAGTCCGAGGGCGTTATCGAAATGTTTAGAAACGGTCTGGACGCCAACCTGATCTATGTGGACGCCACCGATCATTTCCTGAATCTGCTGGCCGGTGTTTCCGATCCCGAGACCAAGCGTAAGATCATCGGCAAGGAGTTCATCACCGTGTTTGCCGACGAGGCGCGCAAGCTGGAGGGTATCTCCTTCCTGGCACAGGGTACCATCTACCCCGACATTCTGGAGTC
>JAFYPO010000072.1 GCA_017547505.1 Oscillospiraceae bacterium
AGCACCTGAGATGCGCCGTATTTCTGGGCGTGGTTGCGGAAAATATCCGGTCTGCCCTTGTGGTGCACCATGCCCACCTGCTTCAGGAGATTCAAAATGCCGGGAACGTCCTTTGCCTGCGCGAAACGAATTTCCATAGTGGTACCTCCATTTGTTTTTCTTTATAGTATCATAAAATTTTTGTCAGGTAAAGCACCCCTTGCAAATTGGGAAAAAGATGGTATCATAAAGGCGGTAAAGGCGGTGGAATCATGTGTTATGTAAACTGCAAATTGTGTCCCCGGGAATGTGGTGTGGACAGAACCAAGGGAGAAACCGGCTATTGCGGCGGAACAGATACCGCCCTTGTGGCAAAGACCATGCTCCATAAATGGGAAGAACCGGTTTTAGCCGGAAACGGCGGCAGCGGTGCGATCTTCTTCGGCGGCTGTACTTTGGGCTGCAGGTACTGCCAGAATTGCGCCATCAGCAAGACCCCGGTGGGTACGCCGGCGGACTCTTTGGAGCTTCGGAAGATCATGGAGGAACTGATCGCCCAGGGCGCGGAGAATATCGACCTGGTCACCCCTACTCACTATTTGCCCACAATTTTACCCGCATTGGAAGAAAAACTGCCGGTTCCTGTGGTGTACAACTGCGGCGGCTATGAAAAGGCGGAAACCGTTGCAAGGCTCAAGGGCAAGGTGGACATTTTTCTGCCGGATATGAAGTATGCCGATAACGATTTGGCAAAGCAGCTTTCCGGTGCTGCGGATTATTTTGAAAAAGCCGCAGAAGCCATTAAGGAAATGGTGCGTGTTGCCGGACCTGTCCGGTGGAATGAGGACAAAGTGGTGTCCGGTGTGATCATTCGCCATTTGATCCTCCCCGGCCATGTGGAAAACTCCCTGAAGGTGCTGGATTGGATCGCTGATACCTTCCGTACAGGAGAGGTTCTGGTGAGCCTCATGCGCCAGTATACCCCCATGCCCGGTATGCAGCCGCCCTTTGACAGACCGATCACCGAAGAAGAGTACCAGGCGGTCCTTAGTTGGATGTATTTGAACGATCTGCAGGGCTTCACCCAGGAGAAAGCTGCTGCGGATACAACCTATATTCCGGATTTCTAAAAAGCACTGTGTAGAGCACAGTGCTTTTGCATATCCGGGGGACAATCTTCATAGGATATCCCAGAAAGCTTGGGAGGGGTCTATCATGAAGCGGAGAGTCCTTATTTTTGTGGTTTTGGGAATGCTTTTGGGCATGCTGCCCTTTGGGGTGCATGGTGTGGAAATGGATATTCCGGCGAAAAGCGCAGTGCTTATGGATATCACTACCGGACAGGTGCTCTATGAGCAAAATGCCGCAGAGGCGCTCCCCCCTGCCAGCGTCACCAAGGTGATGACCATGCTTTTGATCATGGAAGCCATTGATTCCGGGAAGATCAAGTGGGACGATACGGTGACAGCTTCGGAAGCGGCTGCGGAAAAAGGCGGCAGCCAAATATTTCTGAAGGTGGGCGAGACCATGTCCGTGTCCGATATGGTCAAATCCATTGCGGTCAGTTCTGCAAATGACTGCGCCTGCGCCATGGCGGAGCATTTGTGCGGCAGTGAAGCGGCTTTTGTGGAGCTTATGAACCGCCGTGCCAAGGAGCTGGGCATGGAAAATACCCACTTTGTGAACTGCACCGGTCTGGACGATGCGCCGGAGGCAAAGGAACACAAAACCTCTGCCAAAGATATTGCCATCATGTCCCGGGAATTGCTGTTAAAGCACCCGGACATCAAGAAATTCACAACCATCTGGATGGACACAGTGCGAAATGGCTCGTTCGGTCTTTCCAATACCAACAAAATGGTGCGGTTCTATTCCGGCGCCACAGGCCTGAAGACCGGTTTTACCTCCGGCGCCGGGTACTGTCTTTCTGCAACTGCAGAGCGGGAAGGCTTGGAACTGGTGGCGGTGGTGATGGGTTGCGCTACCTCCAAGGAGCGGTTTGCCGCCTGCAAGTCCCTTTTGGATTACGGGTTTTCCAATTTCGCTCTGGTGCGACCGGAAATCAACGATCAAATGACAGTGCCGGTGGAACTGGGAAAAGCAAAGTTTGTCAAGGCGATCCCCTCCGGCCAGGACGCTATGCTCATTGACAAAGGGCAGAAAAGTTCTGTCACTACGGAAATGGAACTGTTGCCCGGGGTGAAAGCGCCGGTGAGCAGAGGACAGCGGTTGGGGACGGCTACGGTACGCGCCGGCGAGCAGATTTTGGCCCAAATTCCCCTGGTGGCGGAAGAAGGGGTGCAGGAACTGTCCTGGTGGGATGTTTTTGTTGCAGTGTTGAAGAGCTATGCCGGCGCAAAAGAATAAAAAAATCCCCGGAACTTTCGTTCCGGGGGTTTGTTGTCAATTACTCAGCAACGTAGGGCAGCAGAGCGATCTGACGAGCACGCTTGATAGCGGTGGTCAGGGCACGCTGATGGGCTGCGCAGGTGCCGGTGGTACGGCGGGGCAGGATCTTGCCACGCTCGGACAGATAACGGCGGATCTTTGCAGTATCCTTGTAATCGATGCTGGTCACCTTCTCAACGCAGAAAGCACATACCTTCTTGCGCTTGCGGGGACGAACACGCTGTTCAGTAGCCATGAGATTACCTCCTTGTAAGCATTTGTGAAAAAAGTTCAATTAAAAGGGCAGCTGTGCGTCATCATCGTCCAGCATTGCGAAATCGGATGCCGGAGTTGCTGCGGGAGCGCTGTAACCGCCGAAACCGCCTGCTGCGGGAGCAGAGAAGTTGCCGGTGGACTCGCCTTCACGCTTGCTGTCGCCGAAGTAGACATTGTCTGCAACGACTTCTGCAGTGCGACGCTTGTTGCCGTCTTTGTCGGTCCAGGGTCTGATCTGGAGACGACCGGAAACCACTGCCATGCGACCCTTGGCGAAATACTTAGCGACGAACTCGCCGGTCTGACGCCATGCAACGCAATCGATAAAGTCGGTTTCCTTTTCGCCGTTCTCGTTCTTGCCGAAGTCACGGTCAACAGCCAGAGTAAAGCTGGTGACAGCGACACCGCTGCCGGTACGGCGCAGTTCGGGCTCGCGGACTAAGCGGCCCATGATTGTAATGTGGTTGAGCATAGTCTTACTCCTCCACTGCGGTGGTCAGGCAGCGCAGGACGCCTTCGGTGATCTTCATCACACGCTCCAGCTCTGCGGGGAACTCGGGCTTGGTCTCCATGTTCATCAGAACGTAGTAACCCTCGGTCAGGTCGTTGATGGGGTATGCCAGACGACGATTGCCCCACTCGTCAACGTTAGACAGAGTACCCTCCGCCTCCACCATTGCCTTGAACTTTTCCACAAGTGCGGCGATGCCCTCTTCGCCCTGGGCAGGGTCGATGATGTAAAGCACCTCGTACTTACCGGTGATCTTAGCCATGTTGTTTGCACCTCCTTTTGGACTTTTGGCCCCCGGGCTCCGGGAGCAAGGATATGTCTGCATTCGCAGACCAGTGTATTATATAAGGTTTTTATAGGAAAGTCAAGGCGTTTTTCAAAGAAAAATCCTATTTTTTACAGGAAAATTCCCGGGATTGTTGCAAGTTTTCCACAAGGACACAACATATTGTGGATAAAAAATCAGCGCCCCCTTTGGGGGCGCTGTTGCTTATGTTAGCAGCAACCGCAATTGTTGTCGCAGCCACAGCCGCAGCCGTTGTTACCGCTGGTCATATAGCCGCCGTTATTACCGCAGCCGCAGAAGAGGATCAGCAGAATGATGATCCAGCACCAGTTACCACCGCAGAAACCATTGTTGCACATAAGAAATACCTCCGAAATTTTGTAGCGGTTTTTGCCGCTCATTCCAAGATATTCCATAGCTAAGATTTGGTGCAAAAAGAACCGCCCTCGGAAGAGGGCGGTTGGTGTTTATTTCTCTTCTTTCTTTGCAAGGTGTTCCTTGAGCCAGTTCTTGCCGTCTACGAAACGGGCGACGATAAAGCTTGCCACATAGTCGCCGGCGGCGTTGACCATGGTAGCCGGGGGGTCAACCAAATTGCCAAGAGCCAATGCGATGGGATAGGCGATTGCCAGCTGGTCGGGGAAGAACACAGTACACAGTACCAGTTCGCCGGTACCGCCGCCGCCGGGAATGCCGGACATAGCCACGGAGGAGAACACAGCCACAACGATGGCCAAAATGGCTTCCCAAGTGCCGAAGTCCTTACCAAATACGCCGAAGAGGAATGCGACCTTGATAATGGCGCTCATGGCGGAGCCGTCCATGTGCATGGTAGCGCCCATGGGGATGACCACGTTGGAAACTTCCTTGGAGATACCGGTCTTTTCGCAGGTGTCCATGTTGGTGGGAATGGTAGCCACAGAGGAGCAAGTGCCGAAGGAAACGGCAGCAGGCTTAAAGAGATTTTTGAACATCACCTTTGCTGCGCCCTTGCCACCGCCGAAGCGAGCGTAAACGGGGAACATGACGAACATGTAAACAAAGCTCAAAACATAGTAAATCAGCAGGGTCTTGCTGTAGTCACTGATGAGCTGAGGGCCGTATGTAGCAACCAGATATGCAAAGAAGCCGAAGAAACCGATGGGCGCATAGTAGGACACCAGCTTTACCATGTTCATCAAAGCGTTGGTAGCGCTGGCGAGGAACTTAGCAACGGGGGTTTCCTTGCCGCCGGACATCTGCACGCCAAAGCCAAAGAGGACGGCAAATACGATCAAAGGCAGAATGGCTCTGCGGCTGAGAAGTTCGCTGAAGTCGGGTTTCGTGAAGAAGCCGATGACCATCTCACCCAAGGTAAGGGGCTCATCAACAGAACCTTCCACAGCTTTGTAGCTTTCGGGAACCAGAGGAATGATGCGGCAGACCACATACATGATCACAGCAGCGATGGCAGCGGTGACACAGAAAGTGATCAAGGTAGAGCCCATCACCTTACCGGCACGCTTTGCGTTATCCATGTTGGCAACAGCAGAAGCGATGGAACAGAAAACCATGGGAACCACGATGCAGAACATCATGTTGATGAACAGCGTACCCAAGGGTTCCAAAGCAGTAGCGCCGGGCCAAACAGCACCGGTAACGCAACCGGCAACGATGCCAAGGAGCATGAAGATGATAAAGGCGTAATTTTTCAGAAACTTTTTCATACCAAGTACCTCCATAAAAGTTTTCCTGGTGTATGCTTTTATTTTACAACGCATAACTTGCAAATTAAATGCAATATATGCTATAATTATTGCAAATAATGCTCTTTGGAGGAAAACGATGGGCGATTATGAGAAGCGCGGCTACCTGCTGGAAAATTTTCGGTTGTTTCATTTGCAGACAGACCGGGCGCCGGCGGTGGATTTTCATTTTCATGAATTTTGCAAACTGCTTTTTCTTGTATCCGGAAAAGGCGGCTATGTGGTGGAGGGTCAGCGGTATCAATTGCAAAGCGGTGATATTGTTTGCATCGACAGCCGCGCGGTACACCGGCCGGAATTTGAGGAGAATACTGCCTATGAGCGAATTATTCTCTATGTAGATCCTTCCTTTTTGCAAAAAGAATCCACAGAGGCATGCTGCCTGCTGGATTGCTTTAACCAAGGGCATGTGCTGCGGCTGAAAGAACCGGCCCGGAAAAAGCTGTTTGACATGGCGGCAAATCTGGAGAAAGAGCTGAACAAGCAGGAGTTTGGGCGGGATATTGCCAGTAACGCGGCGCTTTTGCGGCTGTTGGTGCAGATCGGTCGGGAGCAGCGGCGGGATAATGCCCTGCAGCCTACACCGGAAATGACGCAAAGCAAACGGACCGTGGAAATCATGGCCTATATCGATGCCCATTTGGCGGAGGATCTGAATATCGATGCCCTGGCAGAACAATTCTATGTGAGTAAATTCCATATGATGCGGCAGTTCCGCAGGGAGACGGGATATTCTGTTTACGATTATCTCTCCCAGCGGCGGTTGTTGCAGGCGAGAGAACTGATCCAAAAGGGCATGCGCGCCACAGAGGCCTGTTACCGCTGCGGTTTTCGCAGTTATTCCTCTTTTACCAGAAGCTTCTCCAAGCACTTTGGCTCTACCCCCACAGGACGCATTGACAGCGCCCACCGCAGAGCGGAGGATTATGAATAAAAATCCCCGGTTTCCTTTGGGAAACCGGGGATTTCGTTCAGATAGAATTTTCGGGAACGGCGGTTACTACGGTATCGGGGAATGTATCACCGTAAATCTCTGCCAGATAGGCGGCGGTGATCTTCTCAAAAATGGGATTCAGCTCTGCCGGCACCTGATAGGTAGTGGCGCCGGTGTCTTTATGGGTGCTGACATAGAAACTGTTTCCTGCTTTGTGAATAGAGGGGCCGCTGTGACGGAACAGAAGATCAGCAGTAGCTTCTGTCAAACCAAACTCCCAGTCGGAGCTGATGTAAACACCGTCACCCAACTGCAGTGGGTCTCCTTTCAGAACCTCTGCAATGGCAGCGACTTCTTCCTGGGAAAGAACATAATCCTTATCCTGCCATTCGCCGTTTTTATCACAATAGGTGTAGGTGTAAAACAGCGTATCGGGTACAAAAGGCTCCCGGTTTTTGGTCTGCATTTCCTCAAAAATATCCTCGCGACAGAACCACATGCCACGACGCCAATCCCGGCAGAAACGACCGTCGTTGGTCAGTTCCAAAGCACCGATGCAAAACTGATTGCTCAACAGCACCGGAACGTCTTTTTCTGTGAGAAAATACTCACCGTTGGGGGTGTCTCCGGGCGCAAAGTAGTCATTGGTTTCCAATCGCACATAGCGGGCATTGTCAATGACAAAACTGCCGTCTTCTGCGGGGAATATCTGATGCTCCCGCATGTCATCTAACGCATCACAGCCGCAAAGGGCAAATACCATGACGCTTACAAGGAGAAGGATCGTCAACCGTTTTATAAACTTTTTCATTGCAATATCCTCCTTACTCCAGATTCAGTTTCTTCTGCAGAATAAACCGGCAGACCAGCCAGAGGACCAGCGCCATAACCACATAGATCAGGATCGAACTGCCAAAGGTAATGTGCGTAAACGCATAGGGGTGTTCTTCCACAAAGACGAAAACGGAATCCAGAGCACCGGAAGTGGAAAGAATGGAGAAGAAGATCATAAACACGGTGCTGCAGATCTGGGAGATGACATAGTAGGCAAAATAGACGCCGACAGACAGGAGAATGCGGTTTTTCTTTGCCAACTGACCGATGCAAAGGCAACTGTAGAACAGCAAAATGGAGAAGAGGATCGAAGCCAGCATCAGCACGCAGAATTCTGCAAAGAAGCCGGCAACATGGTAACAATCTTCCGCCGGCAGCATTTTCCACAGGAAGATACCGGAATCCCAAAGTTCTGCCAGCACTTCACCGGAAGTGATCACAAGGAACGATGCGATACAAGCAAGAAAAGCGGCAACATGAAATACCAGATTGGTCAGGGTCTTTACCCAAAGGTGGGTGGTGTTCTTCACAGGCAGAGTGAAGGAAAGATAACCTTCGCCGGTGAACAGGTTTTTGTAAAACCGTACTATACCGTACACGGTGGGTGCGCTGAGACATACAAACAGGGTAACAATGAACAGCAGGATCGTGGAACCGCTGACAATTTCATAGACCACAGAGTCAGCCTCAAACAGCTGCAGGATCCGGTGGAAACCGGCGGTCACCAGGGGGATCACAAAGAAGAAAGGCATGATCCGCAGCCAGGCCATAAACTCGTGCTTATACAGTTTCTTTACCATCTGAACACCTCCCGGAACAGTTCGTCTACGCTCTTACCGTTCTCTTCCCGGATCGCGTCCACAGTTTTCTGCAGTACGACTTTACCCGCGTGAATGAAGATGACCTCGTCCAAAATCTGCTC
This sequence comes from Oscillospiraceae bacterium, assembly GCA_017547505.1. Classification (GTDB taxonomy): domain Bacteria; phylum Bacillota; class Clostridia; order Oscillospirales; family Oscillospiraceae; genus Faecousia. Next base: position 7,876 of record JAFYPO010000072.1, read on the forward strand.
AATGTCAGAAATCAAATGGGTGGAGATCAGAACGGTGGCTTCGGGGTTGTAATTGTTAATAATGGTGGAGATCACATAATCTCTTGCCGCCGGGTCGACGCCGGCAATGGGTTCGTCCAGTACATAGAGCTTTGCGTTGCGGCTCATGGTGAGGATCAGGCAGACCTTCTCCTTGTTGCCCTTGGAAAGGGTCTTCAGCTTTTGCTTGGGAGAGATACCCAGACGCTCCAGCATTTCAAGGGCTAATTCTCTGCGGAAATCTTCGTAGAAATCGGAGAAGTAGTCCACAATTTGCTGTACGGACATCCAGGTGTTGAGATAAATATTGTCCGGCAGATAGGCCACCAGCGCCTTGGTTTCAGGGCCGGGTGTTTGACCGCAGATGGAGATCGTACCGGCATTGGGTGTCAGAAGACCGTTGATCAGCTTAATGAGGGTGGTTTTGCCGGAACCGTTGGGTCCCAAAAGGCCGACAATTCTGCCGCTTTCCAGAGAAACGGAGAAACCGTCCAGTGCTTTTACGCTGCTATACTGCTTGGTAACACCAAAACATTCTAAAATCGTCATACTTCCCACTCCTTTACAAGTTCTTTGATTTCCGCGGGAGAAAGTCCCAGTCCTTCCAGTTCAGTAAACAGGCAGGCGACTTTTTCCTGCGCCATGGTCTGCCGCAGATCTTCGGCGGCAGTTGCGTTATCCCCTACAAACCAGCCGGCGCCCCGCTCAGAACGAAGGACACCCTGCTGCTCCAGCTGCTCAAAGGCCCGCTGGACGGTGTTGGGATTGACCCCGGCAGCAACCGCGACATCACGCACGGACAAAAGCCGCTGACCGGGGGCAAATTCCCCTGCGGCGATCCGGGCGCACAGCTGCTCGCTGATTTGGGGGCAGATGGGGCGATGCTTGTCAAGTTTCCACTCCAAAGTCATTCCTCCTTCTAAAAAG
>JAFYPO010000073.1 GCA_017547505.1 Oscillospiraceae bacterium
CGCTGGGCTATTACGGAGCGCAAAACCTCCAGCTGCACCTTGCCCATGATCTGGGCGTGGAGCTGCTTCAGGTGGGCGTCCCAAACAATTTTAAGAAGGGGATCTTCCTCTTCCAGCTGCTTCAGTTTTTGCAGGGCTACCATGGGGTCAGTCCCTTTTGGCAGATCGATCCGGTAGGTCATGACCGGTTCAATGGCGGGAACGAAATCTTCCGCTTCCGCGCCCAAAGTTTGACCGATATACGTCTTTGTCAGACCGGTAACGCATACCACCTGTCCGGCGAATACCTCTTCCGGGGAATTGAACTTATCACCGGAGTACAGGCGCAGCTGCACCGCTTTTTCTTCCAATGTTTCCTCGCCTACGGCGTACACAATGGGCGCGCGGACTTTCAAGCTGCCGCCGGTGACCTTCAGCCAGGTCAGACGGTTTCCCTGGGGATCTCTGGAAATCTTATAGACCCTTGCTGAGAAATCCTCGGGATAGTGCGGCATGGGGGCAAACCGGTCAAGGGCGGAAAGCAGTTCCTCCACACCGGTCAGCTTCAAACCGGCGCCGAAGAAACAGGGAAACAGCTGCCGCCGGGAAATGAGATCGCAAATATCGGCGTCTTCCAGCGTCCCAAGCTCCAGATACCGCTCCATAACCGCCTCATCGCACATAGCCACGCTTTCTGTATCGGTCAGTTCCAGACAGGCGTGGGAGAACCGGTTTTGCAGCTGGGAAAGCAGTTCTTCTTTGCTTTTTCCGGGAAGATCGGTCTTGTTGATAAAAAGAAAAGTGGGGATATTGTACCGCTCCAGCAGCCGCCACAGGGTCAGGGTGTGGGCCTGAATACCGTCGGTAGCGCTGATCACCAGCACCGCTGCGTCCAGAATAGGCATGACCCGCTCCGCTTCTGCGGCGAAGTCTGCATGACCGGGGGTGTCCACCAGGGTGATCTCTCTATGTTCTGTGGCAAGGCGCGCCTGCTTGGAGAAAATGGTAATACCCCGCTGCCGTTCCAGCTCGTGGGTATCCAGAAATGCGTCCTTATGATCCACGCGACCCAAAGTGCGCCTTGCACCGGCACAGTACAAAAGTGCTTCGGAAAGGGTGGTCTTACCTGCGTCCACATGGGCCAGAAGACCGACATTCGTATGCAGTTTGCCCATAAAAAGACCTCCCTTCGTGATACAGAACATTGTACCACAAAGGGAGGGTTTCGTCTATATTATACTTCTTCCAAAGTCAGTCGCTCCAAAACGGCAGCCAGCTTGGCGTTCACCATATCGAAATCCGCTACCGTGTCCATGATCTCGTCATAGGCGGTATTCTTACCGGCGCTCATCAGTTCCCGTGCCAGGTCGGCCACCTCCTGGGCGTGGGCATCGTTGTGGCTGACCAGGTATTTCATGAGAACCAGCAGCTCTTCCAGGGGCGTAGCGTTCTCAGAGGGTGTATGATCGTGTTCTTCGTCACCATGGGTATGGCTGTGGGTCAGACCACCATGGGAATGGGCGGTGCCACCGTGACTGTGGGCCAGAAGATCCCGCTTCACACCGCTGACCTGATACATGCGGTCATTGGAGATCATGATTTCCACCTGCAGATGGGCATCAAAGATCTTCTTCAGACTCTCTGCGGTCATGAGACCGTTGGATACCTTGCTGGCAGCGCCACTATGATGATTGTCGATGGCTTCCCGGCTCATGCCGTGGGCAACGGTCAGCCGGCCGTTCTCCTTCAAAAGACCGGCCAGACGCTTGATCAGGCGCTTGGGGTAGGGGAAATGGGGGAAGGCGTTGTACACCACGATCCGGTCAAACTTTTTATCAAAGGGGTATTCTTCCACATCACCGCACAGCACCTGCACCTTGGGGTTGCCTTTGTACTTTTCGGCGGCGATCTTTGCCATTTCCGGGGCAATATCGATACCTACCACGGAGGCGGCACTTCGCTCCAAATAGTAATCAAACATCACACCGGTGCCGCAGGCCACATCCAGAATATCCATGTCCGCGCCTACTTCGGCATTGTCCAGAATCCTGCCGATGATGATATCATTTTTGATCATTTCCGCGTCCCAGGAGGGGGCGCAGCGGTCAAAAAATTCAATAATGTCTTTCTTTTCCATGTAAGAACCTCGCAGTTGTTTTGCTTAGTATAGCACACCTGTTTGCGCCTTGCAAGAAAAAGCCGCCCAAAGGCGGCCTTTTCTATGAGGAATGATTAACCGAAAAAGCTTTCGGTATCGATCTTTTGGTAGCCGCCGAAGCTACTGGGGCAGGCGAAGATTGCTTCAGCCAGTTCCATACCCAAAAATGCTTTGGTGATCTCGTTGGTCTTGGTGGTCATGTCGATGTCGGCAAATGCCTCGGGATACACGGTCTTGGCGATGAACCAGGTATTGGCCAGCGCAATTTCAAAGTTGGTGTAGTAGGCGTTGTAGGCCATTTCCAGATAGACCTCGCCGCTTTGCCATGCCTTGCAGGTGTCGAACATGGTCTTGTCCTCATTGTACAGAGGCTTGATGTTCTTCACAGCGGCAGCGTCCATAATGATGATGTCCATTTTCTCGCCCAGTTCCACGAATTTTTCTTCTTCAATGGGACCGATGCCTTCCATGCCCAGACCGCTGATCACGTTTTTTACACCGGCTACCTGGAGAGAGACGTAGTTCTCTGCGGTGGTCAGGTGGTCAGTGGTACCCCAGTTACCCAGACCGCAGATATAGACGCTGGGCTTTTCCTCTTCGGGAATATCTTTGACGGCTGTTTCAATGGCAGCCCGCTCGTCAGCCACAAACTGATTAAGCTTGGCAGCCTTTTCTTCCTGACCGAAAATCTGGCCGAGGAGTTCCATGGAGCCGGCAAACTTTTCGTCAAAGACACCTTTGCTGCCGGTACTCAGAGTGATCACCGGCACACCCAGCTGATCCTGAAGCGCATCGGACTTTTCCACATCTTCAAATTCGGAGATCACGATGTCAGGGTTGCAAGAGAGGATCTTCTCTGCTTCCGCAGCTTGCGCCATAGGGCCGCCCACACCGCAGGAGGGGAGGGTATTGAATGTGTCGCCGAAGGCCAGCATATAAGGCCGTGCAACACTGTCGAACATCTGGGGACGCTGGGACAGGGTGGTGTTGTCAATATCTTCCACACCGGCCAAAAGCTTAACATCGCCGATGTAAGTGTACATACGAAGCGCACCTGCGCCGATGCAGACTACCCGCTTGTAGCTGCCGGGAGTAACAGTTACCTGGCGACCGATCATGTCGGTAACGGTCAGTTCTGCCGCACCGGCGGGAGGCTGATTGCCGGGTGTTTCCGGAGCAGTTTCGCCGCAGGCGGCAAAGGTCAGAACAAGGGCAAACGCCAAAATCAGGGATAGGATTTTTTTCATAAGGGTCGTCCTTTCTTGTCTGTTTGCCCCTATGATAACAAAGATCCCCCCGGGGGTGAAGCCCCCCGGGGGGTTGTTTTTTTGAAAAAATCAGATTACAGGCAAAATAACCGTGCGGCCGTCGATCTCTCTGACCGCCATATCCACCTCAAAGATATCCTTGATCACATCTTCTGTGATGATCTCTTTGCCACCGGCGTATTTGATCACACCGTCTTTCATGAAGAAAAATTTATCACCGAATTCCAGCGCTTGGTTCAGGTCGTGCAAAGAGGCGAGAATGCTGATGTTTTTCTCCCTTGCCAACCGTTTGGCCTCCTTGACGATCAGTTGCTCATTGGCAATGTCCAGGTTGCCGGTAGGCTCGTCAAAAACCATGAGCTTCGGCTCTTGTGCCATGGCGCGGGCGATGGCGATCTTCTGCTTTTCACCGCCGGAGAGCGCCTCGGCGCTGCGGGTGGCAAATTCCAGAAGCCCCATATCCGCCAAAATCTTCTCCACAGCCACATAATCTTCCATACCGGCCTTCAGACCGAAGCGGGAAACACGACCCATAAGCACGGAGTCCATAACGCTCAGATCGCCAAAATGGATATGCTGGGGGACATAGGCGATCCGTCTTGCCCGCTGTCTGCGGGACATCTTCAAGAGGTTGTCCTTTTCGAAGCGGATCTTGCCCTTCATAGGTTTTTCAATACCCAGAATGTTCTTAAAGAGGGTGGTCTTGCCGGAGCCGTTCTTACCCAGCAGGATACCTACTTCGCCCTGCTTCAGTTCCAGGGAAGCGCCGTTAAGGACAGGTCTGCCGTTTTTGCTGTAGGCAAACCGGAGATCTTCTACTTTCAGCATCACTTGTGGCCCCCTTTTCTGCTAAAGATAATGGCAATAAAGAAGGGAGCGCCCAACAGGGAAGTGATCGCGCCCACAGGGAGCGCAGAACCGCTGCCCAGGCTGCGGGAGAGGGTATCCGCCAGTACAAGGAGCAGGCTGCCGCTTAAGCAGGAAACCGGGATCGTGACCCGGTGGTCATGACCCAGGAGTCTTTTGGTCACATGGGGGCAGATAATGCCCACAAAACCGATGACACCCAAAAAGGATACACATACAGCGGTGATCATGGAAGAAAGAAGCAGGGAAACAAACCGCAGCGCTTCCACATGAACACCCATGGTCTTTGCGGTGGCTTCGCCGCTTAAAAGGGCGTTGTACCGCCATGCCATGAGCATGAAATACACAAAACCCGCCAGCACCACCACAGCCATGATGGCATCGGTGCGGTAAGTGGCTCTGCCCAGATCACCGAAGCTCCAGACAACGGCTGCGGACAGACCCACATCGGTGGCGTAAAACTGCAAAATTGTGGTGGCGGCCGTCCAAACAGAGCCGATGGCCATGCCGGCCAGGACTACTACATTGGGGGAGAAGGAACGGAGTGTGCAAAGACCCAAAATCAGCAAAACAGATACAACGGCAAAGACAAAAGCCAGTACCGAGGTGGCGTAAGGGTTAGCGCCTGCGTCAAAGCTCTGCAGATTATTTCCGGTAGAAAGGAAACCGCCGGCAAAGGCAATAATAGACAAGTTCGCACCAAAAACCGCTGCATTGGACACACCCAAAGTGGAGGGGGAAGCCATGGTGTTGTTCAAGGTAGTCTGCATAATGAGACCGGCAATGGCCAGACCTGCGCCGGCGATAATCGCCGCCAGAACCCGGGGCAGACGGATATTTTGGATAATGCGGATATGGGCAGGTGTGCCGTTACCCAATAGCGCCTGAAAACCCTCCTGCACGGTCATGCCGGAAGAACCCACAAACAGACACAAAATACCGGCGAGCAATACAGCCAGCACCATGAGTATGATCACCGCTGTGTTTCGGCGGTTGATTTTTTTCAGTTTCTGCAAAGTTTCCATGTGATATGTCCTATACTGTCAAAAGTCAACAGCATTGTATCATAGAAAGCGGTCTTGTGTAACCCCCCTGGGGGGATAAAAATTGCGCCCCGGGTGTTCGGGGCGCATGGATCATTTCGTTGTGAGATTTTTGTTGTTCTTTGGCTTTTTCTGCTGGTTCAGCCAGGTGGTCATGACCATGGAGTGGGGCAGAAGCTTCACAAGCCGCACCTGCATGCGAATGGGGAAACCGTGGACGGAATAATCCTTGCGGGTCTTGTACAGATCCTTAAGGCCGGTGGCTACCACATCTTTTGCCTCGTACAGGTGGTTGTAATACTGTACCCGATTTCCGTTGGTCTGGAGCGCATGGTCGAAGAATTCGGTCTTGACCCAGCCGGGGTTCATAGCCATCATGCGGATCTTCTTTGCTTTCAGTTCCCGGTTCGCTGCGCGGGTGTAGCTGAGCACAAAGGCCTTGGTAGCGCCGTAGGTTGTGATATACGGCACAGGCTGGAAGGCGGAAAGGCTATCCAGCTGGAGAATGTGAGAACCGGCCTGCATATAGGGGAGAACGATCCGGGTTATGGCAACCAACGCCTTGCAGTTCAGATCAATCATGCGAAGATCCTCGTGAAGGGGAATATCTTCAAAGTCACCGAACTTGCCGAAACCGGCAGCGTTGACCAGAAGCTGAACCTCCGGCTTTTCGGTTTCCAGGATCTCTGCGAAAGCCCGGTAGCTTTCCTCCTTGCAAAGATCCAGGGAAATAGCGCGCACAGGCACGCCGCACTGGCCGTCCAGTGCTTTCAGGGCATCTTCCCGGCGGGCAATCGCCCAAATCTCGTCCGCATTGGCATAGGCATTCAGTTGGAGGGCAAATTCTTTGCCCATACCGGAGCTTGCGCCGGTGACGATTGCAATTTTCATAGAGTTTCCTCCTATAACATCTTTCTGGCTGCGTCCAAAAGCTCGTCCCGGGTGTTTACCAACAGTTCCTCCTGGACATAGGAAAGCAGGGTGTTTAATACTTTTCCCATCTTAGGACCGGGGACAAACCCCATAGCCATAAGGTCATTGCCGTTGATGGCCAGATCATTCACGGTCATGCAAAGATCTTCTTTCTCAATCTGGCGGATCAGACGGTAGATCTCTTCAAAGTAAGCGCTGTCGCCGCCGGTACCCTTGTTGCAGAAATCCGCTTTCTGCAGTGCCAGCAGGTCGCAGCAAGGCTCGGTCTTATACCGCGCCATGCGCCGCCGCAGAGACTTCACTTCCGGCTCAAAGGGGATCATGTGACTTTCCACCAGCCATACCACATGCTGGCGCAAGGCTGTGGAGGCTTTCATACGCAAAAGGACTTCGTTGGCAATCTCGCCGCTGATCTTGGCATGACCGTAGAAGTGACCTCTGCCGGTCTCGTCCTGGGTGAAGCAGGCGGGTTTTCCGGTGTCGTGGAGCAGCGCTGCCCAGCGAATAGCGGGGAGCGCCGGTGCGCCACCGGTGACGTGAGCAATGTGAGTAAACACATCAAATGCGTGGTGGGGACTGTGCTGCAGGAAACCGACACAGGGCTTCAGTTCGGGAATGACCTGACTGAGCAGCGGTTCATAGTCCAGAATATCCTGGGCAGAAGCAAACAGCAGGAACTGGGTCAGTTCGGAAAAGACCCGCTCTCTGGCAAGAGTATCCATAAGAGGCGCTTGCCGTAGCATGGCCTGACGGGTGGGTTCTGCGACCCAGAAACCAAGCCGCACCGCAAAACGCATACCCCGCAGGATACGCAGAGGATCTTCCGTAAAGCGGGTATCGGGATCGCCCACAGCGCGGATCACGCCATCTTCCAGATCCTGCTGACCGCCCCAGGGATCCACATAGCCTTCCTTGGGGTTATAGGCCATGGCATTGACGGTAAAGTCCCGCCGCGCCAGATCGTCCTCAATATCCGTCACAAACTCCACCCAATCGGGGTGGCGGCTGTCTGCATAACCGCCTTCTGTGCGGAAGGTGGTGATCTCAAACAGCCTATGGTCAATTACAACGCCGATGGTGCCGTGCTTTTCACCGGTTCGTACCAGTTCATGCTTTTCAAACAGTTCCGCGATTTTTTCGGGAACAGCATCGGTGCAAAGGTCATAGTCCTGGGGTGTTTTACCCAAAAGCGCGTCCCGGACACAGCCGCCTACCACATAGCATTGATAACCGGCCTCCTCCAGGGTCTCCATGCAGTAGACAACCTGTTGGGGAAGCGCCATAGGGGTGTAATTGGTCTTGCGAGGCACAAGGGAAAGGTTCGCCTGATCCAGCAAAAGCCACAAGGCCATAGTCAGATAGAACAGACCGCTGGCGGTGGGTAGTGCCAGGAAGCACAGCAAAATAGCCGCGCCGGTAAAGAAACCGTAAGCACCGGCGGATTTTACCTCAGCCTCCAAAGCCAGCCGCTGATAGACCGCCAGCATTAAGAACACAGATGCCAGGGCAGGGAACAGATACAGCGCCAGCTGAGGCTCTTTGCTCCACTGCCGGTACTGGGATACCAGATGTACCACAAAGTATAAAATTACGACAATGCGGGTCTTGAAAGCAGGGAGCTTTCCCTGCATGCGGCAGAAACCGCTGTAGACCAGACAGCCTGCAGCCGCAAGACCCAGCACCAGACAGACCAGGGACACAAGATCCAGGATCTGCGTCAGCTCAAACAGGTCGGTAGCCAGAATACCGGCGCCGCCCAGAAGCGTACCCACAAAGGCGAAGGGGGAGGCGGGCAGCAGCTTTTTCAGAGAGGGGGTACGAGCAACGGAAACAGACCACAGAAACAGTCCCAGCAGCACCACAGCAAGCAGTACACCGCTCAGGCCCATGGCCGGGTGGCCGTCTGTAAACAGGCCCTTGCTGTCGATACCGGTGCGAAAATACCAGGTCTGCAGCCCAGCGCCCACAATGCCGGCAGCGGCCATCAGCAGGGGAAATGTATTATGTTTAGACGGTGTTTTCACCATGTCATCACATCCAAAGAATCAAATTTATAATAGTATACCAGTATTGTAACGGGATTTCCAGTACTTTTGTCAAAAAAACCACTTGTTTCCAAAGCCGGCGAAGAGTATAATGAAAAGCGATAGTTTTTTGTGTATGGAAAGAAGGAGGGTCTATGCTTCTTTTTGTGTTACTGATCCTGTCCGCAGGCGCGGCTGCCGGTTTGTGCTTTGCAACAGACGCGTATAACAGCCTGCAGTATTTGTGGCAGTTGCCGGTGTTCTTTGTGGGCGCGTTTTTGGTGCTGACGGTGCTGGCGTTGCTGTTTTTGCTGCTGGTGACGCTGCCTGTGGATCCCGACAAGGAGCGGGAGAAGGACAGCCGGTTCTTCCGGTTTCTGGCAAAGATCTATGTGGAATTTGTACTTACGGTGCTGCCGGTGCGGCTGCATGTGACCGGTAAGGAGAAAATGCCTAAGGACGGCCGCGTGCTGCTGGTGAGCAACCACCTCCACGAGATCGACCCCGCTATTTTCCTCCACGTGTTTCCCAAGAAACAGTTTACCTTTGTGGCAAAGCGGGAGACCCGGGATATGTTCTTTGTCAATAAGTTCATGCCCATGCTTCTGTGTCCTTTGGTAAACCGGGAAAATGACCGGGAGGCGCTGAAAGCGATCCTGCGCAGCATCAAGCTTCTCAAGGACGACATTGTGTCCGTGGGTATCTTCCCGGAGGGCGGTATCTGCAAGCAGCGGAAGCTGCAGCACCTGAAGCCCGGTGTGTTTAAGATCGCCCAGAAAGCAAATGTTCCCATCGTCGTCTGTACACTGCAGAACACGCATAATGTGCTCACCGATCTTTTGCATTTCAAGTCCACATATATTCATATGCACCTTTTGGAAGTGCTCCCTGCGGAGGAAGTTGTAGCGGCCAATACGGTGGATATTGCCCATAAGGTTTACGACCTGATGGCAGCGGATCTGGGACCTGAAAATGTTTTGGAGTATCCGGAAGAAAATGCTTGATTTACCCCGGGTAAATGGCTATAATAGGTAAAATAATCCGTTTGGGAGGAAAGAAAATGAAAAACAGCGAAAAGACACTGGATATGATCGTAACCCTGTGTAAAAACAGAGGCTACGTTTACGCAGGTTCCGAGATCTACGGCGGTCTGGCAAACTCCTGGGACTACGGCCCTCTGGGTGTGGAATTTAAGAACAATGTGAAGAAGGCATGGCTGAAGAAGTTCGTGCAGGAGTCCGACTACAATGTGGGTCTGGACGCCGCCATCATCATGAACCCCACCACCTGGGTGACCACCGGCCACGTGGGTTCCTTCTCCGATCCTCTGGTGGACTGCAAGGGCTGCGGCAGCCGTCAGCGTGCTGACCAGCTGATCTCCGCTTCCGAGTCCGGCAAGACTGTCAATGTGGACGCCATGGACACTAAGGAGATGAACGCATTTATCGAAGAGCATGAAGATGTTGTCTGCCCTGTCTGCGGCAAGCATCACTTCACCTCTATCCGTAAGTTCAACCTGATGTTCCAGACTAAGATCGGCGTTACCGAGGACTCCTCCTCCACCTGCTATCTGCGTCCCGAGACCGCACAGGGTATCTTCGTCAACTTTGCTAACATCCAGCGTACCACCCGTAAGAAGCTGCCCTTCGGCGTCTGCCAGGTTGGTAAGGCTTTCCGTAACGAGATCACCCCCGGCAACTTCACCTTCCGTACCCGTGAGTTCGAGCAGATGGAGTGTGAGTTCTTCTGCAAGCCCGGCACGGACTTGGAGTGGTTTGCTTACTGGAAAGACTTCTGCAAGAACTGGCTGCTGAGCTTAGGTATCAAGGAAGAGTCCCTGCGGCTCCGTGACCACGATCCCGCAGAGCTGGCTTTCTACTCCCGTGCCACCACCGATATCGAGTATCAGTTCCCCTTCGGCAACGGCTGGGGCGAGCTGTGGGGCATTGCGGACCGTACCGACTATGACTTAGGCCGCCATCAGGAGGCCTCCGGCAAGGCTCTGGATTACTACGACCAGGAAGCTAACGAGCATTACATTCCCTATGTCATCGAGCCTTCTCTGGGCTGTGACCGTGTGGCACTGGCCTTCCTGTGCGAAGCATATGACGAGGAAGTTGTTGGCGAAGACAAGAAGGGTAACAAGGATATCCGTACCGTCCTGCGTCTGCATCCTGCACTGGCTCCCTTCAAGGCTGCTGTTCTGCCTCTTTCTAAGAAGCTGAGCCCCAAGGCTGAGGAAATCTACCACATGCTGCAGAAGGACTTCATGGTGGACTTTGACGATGCCGGTTCTATCGGTAAGCGTTACCGCCGTGAGGACGAGATCGGTACTCCTCTGTGTATCACCGTGGACTTCCAGACCGTTGGTGACGAAACCACCGAGGCTGACAACTGCGTCACTGTCCGTGACCGTGATACCATGGAGCAGGTTCGTATCCCCATCTCTGAGCTGAAGAACTACATCGCTGAAAAGTGCGCATTTTAATCTAAAAAAGTAACCGCCGTCGGTTTTTTACCGGCGGCGGTTTTCTATTTACTTTTGAAGGGTTTTCTGCTTGGCAAAGTAGTCTTTGGTCAGCTTGGCTACTACACCGGACAGGGCAAACAGGGCAATGAAGTTGGGGATGGCCATGAGGCCGTTGAGGGTGTCGGCCACGTTCCAGACAATGTCCAGAGAAGTAGTTGCGCCAACGATGATCATGATAATGAACAGAACCTGGTAGACCTTGGAGGCTTTGATGCCGAATAAGTATTCTGCACAGCGCGCACCGTAGAGAGACCAGCCCAGAATGGTGGAGTAAGCAAAGAACATCAGAGCGATTGCCACGAACAGGGAAGCAAACTTTGTACCAAAGACGGTGGCAAATGCACCGGTGATCAGTTCAGAGCCGGGCTTTACACCGAAGGAGATATCGATGCCGCTGATGATAATGGCAAGACCGGTGAGGGTGCAGATCACCAGGGTGTCTGCAAAGACCTCGAAGATGCCGTAAAGACCTTGCTTGACCGGCTCGGTTTCGTTGGTGGCGGCATGGGCAATGGCGGCAGAGCCAAGACCTGCTTCGTTGGAGAAGGCGCTACGGCGCAGACCCCAAACCAGTGCTTCTTTCAGCGCAATACCGCTGGCAGCACCCAGTACAGCCTTGGGGGTGAATGCGCCAATGAAGATCAGCTTGAAAGCCTCACCGATATTGCCAATGTTAAAGCCGATAACGATCAAAGTAAAGATAATGTAAAATGCGCTCATGAAGGGCACAACAGCCTCGGTGACTTTTCCGATCCGCTTGATGCCACCGAAGAGGGCAATGGCGGTCAGTACAGCCAGCACAATGCCGATTACCAGGCTCACAATACCGCTGTGATCAGCCATGGAGGGGATAAAGGCGGTCAGTGCGTTGTTGAAAGAGCCGGTAATGCTGTTTGCCTGGGAGAGGTTGCCGATACCGAAAGCGGCCAAACCTGCGAATGCTGCAAACAAAATAGCAAGCCATTTCCAGGCCTTACCCATACCCTTTACGATGTAGAACATGGGGCCACCGACCCAGTCGCCTTGCTTGTTCCGCTCCCGGTAATGGACGGACAGCGTTACTTCGGAGTACTTGATGATCATGCCCAGCAGGGCAGCGATCCACAGCCAGAAAATAGCGCCATAGCCACCCATGGCAATGGCCTGACTTGTGCCGATGATGTTACCTGTACCGACGGTGGCGGCCAGGGCGGTGGTCAGCGCCTGGAAGGGGCTGACAGAACCTTTGCTGCCGTTTTTTGTTTTAAGACCGCCAAAAACGTTCTTTAATGAAAGGCCTAATTTTGTAAACTGCAGGCCCTTGTTTCGAATGGTAAACCAGATGCCACCTACAGCCACACAGGGTAGCAGGATATACATCCAGGCCACCGTGTTCAGGGTGCCGGTAAAGAAATCCAAAAATGCTTGCATCTATATGTACCTCCCAAAAAACATAAGTCTATTATACGCACACACTCCAAAAAGTCAATATAAAAATACGGGATCCAGAGGTTGCATTTTGACATACCATCTTGTAAAATAGGTACAAAAGCTTTTGGAGGAATGAATGTGACGACTCTGTATCTTATTCGCCACGGGGAATCCCAGGCAAACGAAAAGGATGTATTTATCGGTCATACGGACTTAGAATTGACGGATTTGGGCAGAAAGCAGGCGGAAATTACCGCAGATTATTTAAAGAATATTACCCCGGATGTAATCTATTCCAGCGATCTTCGACGTGCTTATAATACGGCGGAGGCCACCGCAAAGCAATACGGTATGGAGATCTGCATCGAGCCGGGTCTTCGGGAAATTTACGCAGGAGATTGGGAGTATGTCCCCTTTGCACAGTTAGAGGCGCAGTGTAAGGAGACCTACGGCATCTGGTGCAAGGATGTGGCAAACGCCCGTTGTGACAACGGCGAAAGTGTGACAGAGGTTTATGACCGGGTTTCAAAGACGATTCGTAAAATCGCAATGCGCCACCCGGATGCCACAGTTTTCATCTTTTCCCATGCCACCCCGGTGCGGACCTTTGCCATTCACAGTATGGGAAAAACCGTACAGGAGCTGCCGTTGCTGCCCTGGCCCTCCAACGCCTCGGTGACCAGGGTAACCTTTGACGGGGAGAAGTTCAGTTTGCTGGAGTACAGCACCGACCACTTCATGGGCACCCTCGCCACCCGCCTGCCGGATAACGTATAGCGGCGGAAATACAAGATGCTACGTGCAAAATCACAGAAATATCATACGGGCGGCAATTTTGCCGCCCGTAATTTTAATTATTAATTACCCATACAGGTGTGCCTTTGCGGAATCCGCGAACTTCATCAGTGCCACAAACACATCACCGGTACTGCGGAAAACGCAGCTTTCGATGCTGTCAACGGCAGTGCCATAAACAGAACCGTCCGCATTATAGATGGTCACTTCGACCAATGCACGGGCATCGGAATAAACCAGGGAACTCAGTTCTACACCGATCTTGGAAGAACCGGAGGCTACAAAATCAACGCCTTCAACACGGATCTCCTGCTTGATGCCGTTATTGTTCGTATAGGAATAAATAGCATACATGGTATTCTTCAGACCCTTGAAGCCGATCTGTACCTGAATGCGGCTGGTCAAAATGAACCGGGTGCCAGAATAATTTTCACCCTTGACCTGTTTATTTTCAATTGCGGGTGTAGCAGAAGTGCCGGTTGCCAGCTGTTCAGCGGTCAGTTGGCTGTTAGCCAGGTCAGAAGTGCCGTAATCAAAATGCACCTGTGCAGCAGCACCGTAGTTCAGCATATCAACCATCATGGTCTTGCCGGTAGCAGACTGGGATGCGTATGCACGTTCCACATAGTCACGAACTGCATCCTGCTTTGCATTGGAAACCTCTACACCATCCGCATTGTAGATGGTCACATAGAAGGTATCGCTCATTTCCTTGGCAGCCAGACCGTCGTAAACGATGGCATGATACTGACCTGCTGTGCCCCACTGGTCCGCGGGAATGGTCTTGGTGGTAGTAGTGCCGTCAGCCCAAGTCTTCTCGATCACAGCATAGTAGCCGGTCTTATCGGGGATCTTGGTGATGGAAACACCAAACTGGAACTCCAGGGCATTACCCAGGATCATACGGGCAACATCAATATCAAACTTCTGCACAACGATTTTTTCTTCAATGTAGGCATCCAACTGCAGATCCATCACATTGCCATTTTTCACAACCAGCTCGGTTTGGCTCAACAATTCGATCTCGTAACCATCTGCACCGGGTGTCACCACCGTGCCATTGATCGTCACGGTCACACCATCGGTGGCTCTGATCCACAGCATCATACCACAAAGATCTGTACTGAGCATGTAATGGGTCTCATCGTTGGCATTGACCGACACAGTGGTCAGATCCTCCAACTTATTGACAGCCCGTGCTTCCACCTGTGCCTCAAAGGTCGTGGTAAGGCCATAGGCAGACAGGGTCACATCCTTTGTGCCGGGAATGCCATCAAAACCGGAAACCGTATAATCGGTGATCCGCTCCTGTGTGCCGTTATCGTACTCGGCCACCAGAACCAAGCCGGCCAGGTTCAGCTTTTCACCGGACAGATAGCTGGTCTTTGCAGGAATATTCTGCACGGTCAGCTTGACAACAGACTTCGGTGCAACAGTAACCTGGAAGCTGGTAGCTACGCCCAGATAGGTCACTGTAACAGTTTGTGTGCCCGGTACACCGCTGTAGCCGGTAACCGTATAGCCGCTGGACACTGCATACTGTGTGCCGTTATTCATAATAACGGTCATAGTCAAGCCGGTCAGATCCAGTGCCTCGCCCTCCAGGTAAACCAACTTTGTGGGCAGCTGATCGATCCGCAGCGTTTCGGCAGATGCGGACTTCACCGTCACCTGGAAGGTGGTGGTCTTGCCGTCAAAGGTCACCGTAATGGTCTGCTTGCCCAGCTTATTGATATTGCCGCCGGAAATCATATCCTCAGCCACATCAATAACTTCACTGGAACCGTCTGCATAGTTCAGCTTGATCTGTGCGCCGGCAAAATCAAATGCGGTACGGACGACAAACTCGGTCTTATTGGGCATGGTCGCCATTTCGATGGAGGCGATCTCAGGTCTTGCGATCACAGTTACTTCAAAAGTATCTGTGCCACCGTTGTAGGACACCGTAATGGTCTGGTCACCCAGCAGATACTTGTCATAGCCGGAGACCATATCTGCAGTTACAAGGATCAGCTCCTGGCGACCGGAATTATAGGTAATATCCATCATACAGCCGGTCAGATCCAGTTCTTCACCAACATAGTACTCTAACTTCAGCGGCCAGGAGATCAGACCCATAATCTCTACGCCTTCCTCCAGGTTCTGGGGGTTAGCCTGCAGCTGGGGATAGGGATAAACCGCACCGGGATCAAGAACCCAGGTATTTTCAAAATCAAAGCTTACATACACCGACTGGATCTTCATTTGTGCTTCGGTCAAGGCAGTAGAACCGGTATTACTGTTTCCCGTCCCTGTCAAATAATAGCATCCACTGCCCTGGGCACTGGCAATGGCATTTTTTCCGGAAGAACCTGTCACCTTACCAACATTATAGCAATTGGTTGCTACACCACCAACACCGGCAGAATAAGTTCCGCCGTATGTATTCTGAACGCTCGTACTAACTGCACCGGTGTTATAA
>JAFYPO010000074.1 GCA_017547505.1 Oscillospiraceae bacterium
ATCCGCATCAAGGGCAAGAAGGCAGAGCGGAGCACATCTTCCACAGTATAACCCTCGGGGAAATGAGGGATCTGGGAAATGAGACCCAGCTTCTTGTGGGGATTTACATAGACTTCTCCGTCATCGTAATCCATCTGTCCGGTGAGAATGTTGAAAAGTGTAGTCTTTCCGCAGCCGTTTCTGCCGAGGATCGCAACGCACTCTCCTTCCTGGACCTCAAAACTAAGGCCCTCCAGAAGATTTTCACCGATTACAAAAAACTTTGTTAAGTTTTTGACGGAAATGTCGATCATAGCTTACTCCAAAATTTCTTTGACCAAAGCGGTCAGTTCTTCCTTGGTATACAAAAGGTTCAGTGCCTGCAACATGGCATTGGCGCTCATGTGTTCCGGCAGCTGTAAATGATATAATAATTGTTTCCGCTTGGCGCTGCTGTCTGCGCCGCCGGAAAGGCCCAATTCCATCATGTCCTGCTTGGTGATTTGGCTAAAAGAAGGTTGCGCGCAATCGTCCATGGTTGCGCCGGCGCGACGAAGGCAATCTAAAATCACTTCCGGCGACATACCCTCTACGCCCAGTTTTCCCTCTTTTCCGGGGGCGGACTTCCGCCGTTCTTTGCCATAAATATCAGGAATATAGGCATGCTTCAGATAGTTCCCAGCAATGGTGCCTTTCAGGTAGTTGCGGATCACAAATCCTGCGCCGTCGGAGTCGGTAAATACAATCAAGCCCCGCACCTTGGCAACCTTGCGCAAAAGCTCCAGTTGCGACTTGTCGTTCATAACGGAAAAGCCGTCTGTCTGGAAAATCGGTGCGTCCACAATCTGGGAAAGGGTATTCTTATCGTAGCGGCCTTCCACTACAATAGCTTCTTTGATCTTAACCATTCCGGGCCTCCCGGGCAAGTTCCATCACCAACACTTCCAGAAGGCGCTCAGGCTCGTCCAGAGAGGTTTTCATGCCGTAGTCGGTTTCCAATATCAACCCGGAAGCTTTCTCGCAGAAGTCAACAGAGAACCTGCGGGCAGATTCCATAAGTTTCTTCGCAGGATATTCCCGAACGCCGCAAAGGCGCATAACATCTGCCACGCCCTTACCATTGTCGATAAGAATACGGGTCGTACTGATCTGCCGGAACTGTCTGCCTATCATACCCAGAAGGCTTATGGGCTCTTCCTGCATTTTCAGCAGCTGCTGCAGCTTCATAAGAGCAGCAGGATATTTACCGGAAGCCATGAGATTGGTCATTTCAAAAACCACCGCGTCCAGCACCGGCTCTGTCACTGCGTCAATGTCACTTTTAGCAATACGGTCTGCCTCAGAATAGGCGCAGATCTTGGAGATCTCACCGGCCAACGAGGTCATGGTACCGTCGGTAATGTCGATCAGGTAGCTGCAAAGATCCGGGGTGATCTGCTTTTTATTGGCTGCAAAGTGCCGGGTGATCCAGTTGATCAGGTCACGGTACTCCTGTTTGGCAAACTCCACCTCTGTGCCGAAATTCTGCACAGCCTCGTAAAGTTTCTTCAAGCGTTTGTCCGGATTCCATGTCACCGATTCGTAGAGAAATACCACGGTGCAATACGCGGGAATATCACACAAAACCGCGATCAGTTTCTCCCGCTCGTCTTCGTTAAATTTGAAGATGTCGATATCGTCTACCACTACGAAAGTGGTTTCTGCCATCATGGGCAGACTCTCCACCGCGTCGGCAAAGGTTCGCAGGTCAAAAGTTTCCTTGGTCAGCTTATGGTAGTTGAAAGATTCCGTCAGTTCGTCCACCAGGATCTTCTTCATCTGACTCAGGTAGTGGTTGCGCAAAAAGCCTTCCTCCCCGTGGAAGAAATACAACCGACCCAATTTCTTTTCCTTGATTGCCGCTTTCAACATTGGCAGCATATTAGGCTTTTCATCTTTCATTGCCATAAACTCACCCCCTGAGGATCAATGTTCCCTGCCGGTCGGTACGCAGGACAGGGATTCCGTAAAGGTCCAATCTGTCCAACAGTTCCTTGGCAGGTGTTCTGTAAGAATTCTTTGCAGAAGAAATCACTACGGTCTTCGGTTCTGTCGCCCCCAGCAGTTCTGTACCGGTGGCATTCTTTCCGCCGTGATCTCCCGCGATGAGAAACTCCAGTTTCGGCAGCCGCGTTCTGCGCAGCAAGGCCGCTTCACCGGCTTTGTCTCTGTCGCCGGTTATCAGTATATCACATTTTTTCGCCTGAAACAAGACACACATGCCGCTTTCCCCATCTTCCGGTGCAAAGAGTGTGATCTGAAAACCGGAGCCTTCCAAAACCATGTCTTCGCCTACCCTGGAAATGGGTACATTGGAATCAAGCAAGGGTATAGTATCGTTCCCTTTTGGAAGGTACAGCCGCTTGACACTGATCTGTGTCATCAGGTTTTCCATGGCGTTTGTGTGTTCTTCTGCTATCTCTGTTACGATCAGGCCGTCCAGTTTTGTAACGCCTTGGGAGCAGAGCTGCTGTATTGCTGCATCGGAGGTAGAGTCCCCATAGGAACCGCCGCAATCCACCATATAGGTCTTGCCATCACTTTGCAGTAAAATGCACTGTCCTTGTCCTACGTCCAGAACTGTTACCCTATAATTGTCCAGATAAGGTTCCACACAACTGCAGGTAATGCAAATTGCCAGAGAAACAGCTATGCAGCAAAGGAACTCCAAAGGCTTTCTCTTTTTGCAAATAAGAAAGACAGCAAGGAGCACATAAGCAAAGATCAGCCATGCCAGAATATAGACACTCTGCGTATATACTGTTGCAAAAGGAATCGCAGAGATCCAATCCGCCACAAGCATTACATACCGCATGAGCCAGCTGACACACCATGCCAGAGCTTTACCGGCTGCCGGCCACAGGAACCCCAGGGCGCAGGCGATCATAACACCGTAGAAGATCGTAGAGACGACCCAAAGAGTCAGTATATTTGTCAGTACACTCAAAACACTGACGGTACCGAAATAAAAAGCGCTCAGCGGGACGGTCACGATCGTGGCGCTCACAGAAATTGAAACGGAATTGACGATCCATCGTACACAACTTGAAAGAAGACCCTTCCCCTTTCCCAAGGATCTGATCTTTCCCCTGTAGAGAAACTTGTGAATTTTCCCGCTAAACAGGAACATGCCCACAATACAACCTACAGAAAGTTGGAAACTGACCGATGTCACCGTCAGAGGATTGGCGATCAGTATCACCAAAACTGCGGACGAAAGTGCCGTTGGCGGGTCATACTCCCGATCTACCAGAAGCGCCAAAACCACCAACCCCTGCATTACACAGGCGCGTACCACCGACGGTGTAAAGCCTGCAATCGCCGCAAACAATAACAGTACAGGGATACCCAGAAGCAAGGTCAAATGCCGTTGTCTGACCGTTACCAGGTACACCAGAGAAAATAGTATGGAAATATGCAAACCGGATACCGCCACCACATGGCGAATACCGCTGCGCTGAAAATCCACATCTGCTTTATAGCTTAAACGATCTGTTTCACCCAAAAGAAGCGCTCTTGCAAAGCCCAAGGTATCTTCCGGAAACATGGAGTCCAGGCAATTCAGGATCTTCTGCCGCAGCTGCGCGGCAAAATATTTGTTGGGGATACGCTCTGCTCTGACTACGGTACTTTCCTTCTCGGCATAACCCAACAGAAAAATTCCGTCTCCCTGATGATAGGAAGCACCCTTCTCCCCGCCTGCGCCTGTAAAACGAAGTTCCATAGAACCAATAAACACATCACCGGGAGAAAAGGTATCTACAGTATCGGTATATACCCGGATCTTATAGGATTTTCCGTCCAGACGGATCTTGCCGTCTGCAGAAATTCCCTGTTGCGTGGGACGGGAATAGTCGGTGATCTCTACCCGGCGCACCGCAGTTACCGATTCCGCGGTTTTCGCGGTATCCAGATAAAAAGTGCGGTAACCCCACATAGAGAAACCGCCCACAAAGATACCCAGCAGGATCGCCGCTGCGATCTTCGCCGGTTTGTTTTTCACAAAGCAGCAACCTACAAATGCCACCAAACACAGAAGGGCGATCATCAACAGGAAATTATCAAAGAGCAGGTAGGCACCTAAGGCGCAGGCCGCGGTAAATCCCACGGCAAACCACATAAGCTTTCGCAATTTTTCTATCTCTCTTTCAAAAAAGGGCACTGCCGGAAAGCAGTGCCCTTTGCTGTAATTTTAGATCTTGGAAGCAACGAAATCATCGACCTGTGCCAGGGCATCATCGATCTTATTGATATCCTTGCCGCCGCCCATAGCGGAGTCGGGCTTACCGCCGCCGCTGCCGCCGCAAGTGGTACAGACCAGCTTCACCAGATCACCGGCGCGGACACCCGCTGCCACAGCTTCCTTGCCGCAGACTGCCAGGAATGTAATCTTTTCGTCGTTAACAGTGTTCAGCACTGCGATCACCTTGGGATCCTTATCCCGCAGGGTGTCACCCATCTGGCGCAGCTTACCGGCATCTGCACCGGCAACTGCAGCGGTGACTACATGGTAGCCGCCGATATTTCTTGCACCGAACAGGAACCGATCTACCTCGCCTGCGGTCTCACGGGCCTTGAAGGACTCAATGGACTTCTTCAAGGTCTTGATCTCCTCCACCTGGCTCTCCAGCTTGGAAGCCAACTCTGCAGGCTTGGTCTTCAGGATAGAGCAAGCGCTGTAAACACGCTGACGGGCCAGTTCCATCTCTTCAAGGCATGCCTTACCGGTAATTGCCTCGATACGGCGGACACCGGAAGCCACAGAGCCTTCGCTCTCAATACGGAAAGGACCGACCTTTGCGGTGTTATCCAGGTGGGTACCACCGCACAGTTCGATGGAATAGCCGCCCATGTTGACCACGCGGACAGTATCGCCGTACTTCTCGCTGAACAATGCCATAGCGCCCATAGCCTTTGCCTCGTCGATGGGCATTTCGCGCACATCGATTCCATAGCCTTCCAGAACAGCTGTCTGGACAATAGTGTCGATCTGCGCCAGTTCCTCAGGAGTCACTGCGGAATAGTGGCTGAAGTCGAAACGCAGACGGTCGGGTTCTACCAAAGAACCGGCCTGGTGCACATGGTCACCCAGGACACTCTTCAGAGCCTTCTGCAGCAGGTGGGTTGCGGAGTGGGCGCGCATAATAGCCTTACGGCGCTCCACATCGATGGAAGCGCAGACCAGGTCATCGGTCTTCAGCATACCGGAACGCATAGTGCCGGTGTGCAGGTAACGGCCGCCCTTGTCCTTCTGGACATCGGTGACATCAAAACGGACATCGCCCATGAGGAGTGCGCCGTGGTCAGCAGCCTGGCCGCCCATTTCTGCATAGAAGGGGGTCTTGTCCAGGACGATCACGCCCTTTTCGCCGCCGGCAATAGAACCGGTGACCTCTTCACCAACGCAAACAGCCACGATCTTGGCATTGCAGTTGTAAACATCGTAACCGACAAAGTCAGTAGCGGTAACTTCGCTGCCGAAATCAATACCAGCCCAGCCCAGGTCGCCCAGAGCCTTACGCGCCTCACGGGCGCGGACTCTCTGCTCCTCACGGCACTCTGTGAACTTTTCCATATCCACGGTCATGCCCTCTTCTTCCAGCATTTCCACGGTCAGGTCAATGGGGAAACCGTAGGTATCTGCCAGCAGGAACGCATCAGCACCGGAGAACACGGTACTGCCCTCTGCCTTGTGGGCAGCCAGCTTCTCACCGAAGATACGCATACCAGTGTCGATGGTGCGGGCAAAGTTCTCTTCCTCGTTCTTTACAACGCGGATAATATGCTCTGCGCGCTCACGCAGGTAGGTGTAGTGGTTCTCATTTTCCTTGATGACGGTCTCCACCACTTCAAACAGGAAAGGCTTGTTGACGCCCAGAAGCTTGCCATGACGAGCAGCGCGGCGCAGCAGGCGACGCAGCACATAGCCGCGGCCTTCGTTGGTAGGCTGCACACCGTCAGCGATCATGAAAGTAGATGCACGAATGTGGTCGGTGATAACACGCAGGCTCACATCGGTCTTGGTGCTCTGGCCGTAAGATGCGCCGGTAAGAGCAGTCACATGGTTGGTGATGTTCATAACGGTATCCACATCAAACAGGGAGTTCACGTCCTGGCAAACAACCGCCAGACGCTCCAGACCCATGCCGGTGTCGATATTCTTCTGTGCCAGCTCAGTATAGTTACCCTGACCGTCGTTATCGAACTGGGAGAACACGTTGTTCCAGACTTCCATGTAGCGGTCGCACTCGCAACCTACCTTACAGTCAGGGCTGCCGCAGCCGTACTTCTCACCGCGGTCATAGTAGATCTCGGAGCAGGGGCCGCAAGGACCGGAGCCATGCTCCCAGAAGTTATCCTTCTTACCGAAACGGAAGATATTCTCAGCGGGAATGCCGATCTGCTTGTTCCAGATCTCAAAAGCTTCCTCGTCGTTTTCGTAGATGGAAGGATACAGACGATCCTCCTCAAGCCCAACCAC
>JAFYPO010000075.1 GCA_017547505.1 Oscillospiraceae bacterium
GCAATACCTTGCTTTTCCAGCATATCCACGACCTGCTGTCCCCGCTGGGTCAGCGCCACCGTTCCATGGACAGGGTAACCTTTGTAGGCAGCCATATCAAAGCCGCCCAGAGGCTTTCCATAGTCCAGATCGATCAATCCTTTCGCCTCCAGCGCCTGGAGGATCAAACTGTATTCGTCTTTGGAACAATCTGCGTCCTCTAAATACACGGGCGTCATATCGTCAGCCTTTCGTGCCACCGGCAGAAAGGGGATCTGTCCCAATGTGTTCAAAAAAGTAATTTCACCCTCTGTTAAAAGCAGTTGCTTGGCGCAGCCGCCGCAGCTGCTGCAATTACCGCCGCAACCCATAACCATCACCTTGCCTTTTTCGAAAATATGCGATATACTATATGTATATCATACCGCAAAGGAGTGTGCAATATGTCTTTGGTGCATATTACAAAAGAAAATTTTGAAGAAGTGGTTCTCAAGTCGGATAAGAAAGTGCTTCTGGACTTCTGGGCAACCTGGTGCGGCCCCTGCCAGATGATCGCTCCCTTTGTGGAGGAAGTGGCAGAAGAAAACGAGCATATCGTTGTTGGCAAGATCGATGTGGACGAGGAACGCGATCTGGCAATTCAGTTTGGTATCACCAGTATCCCTACCCTGATCGTGATGGAAAAGGGCCAGGTGGTCAATAAGGCTCTGGGCTTCCGCCAGAAAGCTGACATTCTGAAGCTGTTGGGTGAATAAGAAAAGCCGGTGCGCAAGCACCGGCTTTTTTAGCTTTCCTTGTGAAAGGGAGGGGGATCGCAAAGCGGTGGAGGGATTGTTACACCACAATCAGCTCATATTCCCGGGAACCCAGCCCCAGGGCTGCAGCGGCTTCCACCGTATGGATACCGTTGCGTGATTCAATCCGCTCAATCAGGTGGCCTTTGTTGGGATCATCGCAGGCATACACCAGATCCACACAGGCCTGATCAATGGCAACAGGGTCCAAAGAGATCAGCACGCCAATGTCCTTGATACAGGGATCTTCTGCCACAGCGCAACAGTCACAGTCCACGCTCATATTCTTCATGACATTGATATAGACGATCTCGTTTTTGAAATGCTCCATCACCGTGCCGGCAGCGTCAGCCATGGACTCCAAAAATGCGTCATGTTCACCGTTCCAGAAGTTCTCGGTCTTGCCCACACCGTGGATATATTTCTTGCCGTAGGCCGAAGCAAAACCGATGGAAAGCTGCTTCAGCGCACCGCCAAAGCCACCCATGGGGTGACCCTTGAAATGGGAGAGCACCAGACAACTGTCGTAATTGACGATGTCCTTACCCACAAAATTTTTCTTGATCTGCTTGCCGCCGGGAATGGGCAGTTCCAGATCCGGACCTTTGGCGTCCAGGAGATCCACGGGATACATGTCGCTCCAGCCGTGCTTCTTGAACAGAGCCTTGTGGCGCTCGGGGGTACTTCTTGCACCGTCATATGCGGTGTTGCACTCTACGATCGTGCCGCCAACATGATCCACCACATCTTTCCAAAATTCCGGACGCAGGAAATTCTGGTTACCTTCCTCACCGGAGTGGACTTTAATGGCAATATTACCGGAAAGTGTTTTCCCTAAAGTCTTATAAAGGGTCAGAACCGACTGGGGGGTGATCTCTTTTGTGAAATAAACCTTGGATTTCATGGGAAACGACCTCCTTTTAGCATATCTATGAATATTATAACGAATAATTCTGTCACCTGCAACTGTAAATTCGATGGATAAGCCGTGTCCTCTGCCGCTACAGTAATGGCGGAGGGATGGAAATGAAACTGGATTGGAAGAAACTTTTGCTTGCTCTGGCGATCCCCTTGGGCGTCGGGGCGCTGTCCGCTTTACTAACCGGTGGGTCTATGGCCAATTACGGCAATTTGAACCGGCCACCCCTGTCGCCACCGGGGTGGCTGTTTCCTGTGGTATGGACGATCCTATATCTGCTTATGGGGTATGCCAGTTACCGGATCTGGGTGTCAGACGCGCCGGAAAAGCGAAAGAAATCGGCATTGCGTACTTATTTGGCGCAGCTTGCGGTGAATTTTCTCTGGCCGTTGATCTTCTTCGGCTTGCAGTGGCGGCTGTTGGCATTTTGGGTAATTCTTCTTTTGTGGGTGCTGATTTATTTTACGATCAAGAAGTTCAGCAAGATCGATGAATTGGCGGCGGACCTTTTGCTGCCGTATATTCTGTGGGTTACCTTTGCGGCATATTTGAATTTAGGCGCATTTCTTTTGAATTAAGCATTGAAAACTGGAAAAAATATGCTATAGTAATCTTGGAGATTCCCAAAACAAAGGAGGAAATAACTATGGCAAACAAATACGCTGGCACCCAGACCGAAAAGAATCTGATGGCCGCATTTTCCGGCGAGTCCGAAGCAAGAAACAAGTACACCTACTTCGCTTCCAAGGCTAAGAAGGACGGCTACGAGCAGATCGCAGCCCTGTTTCTGAAGACTGCTGATAACGAGAAGGAGCATGCAAAGCTGTGGTTCAAGGAGCTGAACGGCATCGGCACCACCGCTGAGAACCTGCTCTCCGCCGCAGAAGGCGAGAACTACGAGTGGACCGACATGTATGCCGGTTTCGCTGAAACCGCTGAGAAGGAAGGCTTCCCTGAGCTGGCAGCCAAGTTCCGTCTGGTGGCAGCCATTGAGAAGCACCATGAGGAGCGCTACCGCAAGTTGCTGCAGAATGTAGAGACCCTGCAGGTCTTTGAGCGCAGCGAAGTGAAGATCTGGGAGTGCCGCAACTGCGGTCACATCGTCGTTGGTACTAAGGCACCCGAGCTGTGCCCCACCTGCGCCCATCCCCAGAGCTACTTTGAGATCAACGCAGAAAACTACTAAGAACAAAACGACCGGCCTTCATTATAGAAGGCCGGTAATTTTTTGATAGAAAGACCCGGCACCGCTGACCAGGCAGTGCCGGGCTTCCCGAAAAGAGAGGTAAGAAAATGAAAAAGAATGAAGAAAATCTTTTCTGCCTATATTATAACTCCGCAAAACAGGAAAATGCAAGAGGAAAACTTGTTAATTTTCCATGTCACATGTAAATAAATGACCCTCTATTTTGTGCAGATTGCACAAAATAGAGGGCTTTTGGATTGCTTATACCGGGAAGAGCCATTCCGGCAGCTTTTCAAACCGCAGATTTTCTCCGTTCCAGGGGAAGGAAAGACAGCAACTATAGAGCATTGGTGCGGTATTTTCGTCTTTTGCACCGTATTTGTGATCGCCCAAAAGGGGGAAACCGCGGCTGGCAAATTGCACCCGGATCTGATGGGAGCGACCGGTGTACAACCGGATCCGAACAGGGCAGGGAACAGCCTGGGAAAGCCGCCGGTAGGCGAGTCTTGCAGCCTTTACGCCGGCTCGTTGCCGCTTTACCACAAAGACCTTGTTCTTCCGGCTGTCTTTGAACAGCAGATCTTCCCAGTCGCCCGCTTCCGGCGGTTCACCGTGTACCAGGGCCACATATTCCTTTACCAAAAGACCTTCCTGCACCAGGCGGCTGCACCGGGCGGCAGCGTCCTTTGTACAGGCGTAAAGCATGACACCGCCCACATTCTTGTCCAGCCGGTGAACAGGGAACACAGGCACGCCCAGGGCCTCCTGCAGTTCTTTACACATCTCATGCTCAGAATCCAACCCCACAGGCTTTATACATACAACGATCTTCTTATCGTGATAGAGAATTTCCATAGGTTCACTTCCTTTTCTTACAGTATAACAGATAAACGCAGGACTTGCATCTGTTTTTTTGCGGGTGTATAATAGGGCAAAAGGAGTGGAATTATGACGACAAAAGATTATCAGAAAAGATCGCCCATAATGATCTTTTTAAGCTACTTCAAAAATCACAAGGGTCTTTTTGCGGTGGATATGCTCTGCGCACTGCTGATCGCAGCGGTGGATCTGCTGTTTCCTCTGGTGACCCGTACCGCGCTGTATGACATGCTGCCCAACAACCTGTTTGGTGTGTTCTTTGTGGTGATGGGCATTATGGTGCTTTGTTACCTTTTGCGCTCGTTCCTCAATTACATCATCTGCTACTATGGCCATACCTTCGGTATCCGGGTAGAGGCGGATATCCGTGCCGACCTGTTCCGGCACATGCAGGAGCTGGGCTACGATTTTTATGACAAAAATCGCACTCCCCAACTCATGAGCCGCCTGACTACCGATCTTTTTGAAGTAACGGAACTTGCCCACCACGGCCCGGAGGATATTATCACCTCTGTTTTGACGGTGATCGGCGCGCTGTTTGTTATGTTCCGGCTTCGCTGGGAACTGGCATTGGTGATCGCGGTGATCATTCCTGTTTTGCTGGTGGTGGTTCTTCTCATGCGCAGAAGAATGTCCGATGTGTCCAAGCGCGTGAAAGAAAAGGTCGGTCATATCAATACGGAGATCGAGTCCAGCCTTTCCGGTATCCGTACTGCCAAGGCCTTTGGCAACGAGGATATGGAGATCGAGCGCTTCAACGCTGCCAATACGGTTTACAAAGGCTCCAAGCGGGATTTCCACAAGGCTATGGGTATTTTCTCCGGCTCTATGGAATTTCTTATGACCAGTCTGAATGTGGTGGTCATCGGTTACGGCGGATATCTGGTCATGACCGAGAGAATGGACTACCGTGACCTTCTGACCTTTACTTTGTACATCGGTTCGTTTATCAACCCCATGCGAAAGCTGTCCCATTTCGCAGAACTCTTTGCCAATGGTTTTGCCGGTCTGAATCGCTTTGTGAACCTGATGCGCACCGAGCCTGCTCTGAAGGATAAGGAAGACGCGCAGCCTTTGGAGAATGTGGAGGGCGCGATCCGTGTGGAAAATGTTTCCTTTGCCTATAATGAAGAGGTAGGTGTGCTTCATAATGTGAGCTTGGATATTGCACCCGGTGAGACCATTGCCATTGTCGGTCCTTCCGGTGGCGGCAAGACCACCCTGTGCCAGCTGATCCCCCGATTCTATGAGGTAGGAGAGGGCAGTATCTCCATTGACGGCTTGGATATCCGGGACGTAACCCAAAACTCCCTGCATAAGAATATCGGCATTGTCCAGCAGGACGTGTTCCTCTTTGCCGATACC
The DNA here is from genome assembly GCA_017547505.1 of Oscillospiraceae bacterium. Taxonomy (GTDB): domain Bacteria; phylum Bacillota; class Clostridia; order Oscillospirales; family Oscillospiraceae; genus Faecousia. Next base: position 5,123 of record JAFYPO010000075.1, read on the forward strand.
ATTTTGGAGAATATCCGCTACGGCAAGCCTGACGCAACCGAGGAAGAGGTGATCGAAGCCGCCAAGAAGGCAGAGATCTACCAGGATATCCTGGAAATGCCCGATGGCTTCAATACCTATGTGGGCGAGCGCGGCACGCTCCTGTCCGGCGGACAGAAACAGCGGGTGGCCATTGCGAGAATTTTCCTGAAGAACCCGCCGATCCTCATTTTGGACGAGGCAACTTCCGCTTTGGACTCCGTCACGGAAGCCAAGATCCAGCGGGCATTTGACAACCTTGCCAAGGACAGAACGACCCTGATCATTGCCCACCGGCTGTCCACCATTCGCAATGCCGGCCGTATCGTGTCCATCGCCGACGGTGTGATCACCGAGTGCGGCACCCACGACGAGCTGATCGAAAAAGGCGGTATTTACGCCGACCTCTACAACACCCAAAATCAAAGATCGTAATAAAAGAGCGACCCCATCGGGGTCGCTCTTTTGTTGGCATATACTA
>JAFYPO010000076.1 GCA_017547505.1 Oscillospiraceae bacterium
CTGCGCATGGTTTCAATCAGTTCCAGGTTTCGCCGGGCGTCCATATCCAGTTCCATAAAGCGTCCGGTAGAGTAGTATTGCAGCTGACGGATATGCGCAAGATCATTCTTCTGTACAAAGATCAAAGTCTGCAAAAGTGTGCCGCTGGCGATCACAGCAGAGGGCAGGCCGGTGAGACCCAGGTTGGCAAGCGGTTGACCAAAGTGCTTTTCCAAAAGTGATTGCGCTTCAGTATAATTAAACTGCTCGGGACGACCTTCGTCTACGCAGCAGTTCAGTCGCAAAAACAGGGCGTCTTCCAAAACGGTATCTCTGCAACCCTCGCCACCACGGATAACCTCAGAAGGGGAGAAACGACCCAGTTCAGAGGCAGCAGACTGTGCATCGGCGCACTGGGTAGCAAAGAATGCACCGGTGGAAACGTCACAGAAAGCCAGACCGAAGCCTTTGCCGTCGCCGTAAATACAAGCCATGTAGTTATTGCGGCTCTCGTCAAGCATGCAGCTTTCCGTAACCGTACCGGGGGTAACAATGCGGGTGATGTCGCGTTCCACGATGCCTTTTGCCTGGGCAGGATCTTCCACCTGCTCGCAAATGGCAACTTTGTAGCCCTTATTTACCAGTCTGGCAATATAGGAGTCCACAGAGTGATAGGGGACACCGCACATGGGAGTCTGTTCTTCCTTTGGCTTGTTCCGATCGCGTGTGGTCAGGGTCAGATCCAGTTCCCGGGCAGCCAGCTTGGCGTCTTCGTCGAACATTTCGTAGAAGTCGCCTAAACGGAAAAACAGGATAGAATCCCGGTTGCGCTCTTTAATTTCGTTGTACTGACGCTTCATGGGGGTCAGTTCACTTTTTTCAGCAGCCATGTGTGATCACTCCTTAATGGCAAGTTCTCCTGTAAGGCTCCAGGTAGTGGAACCGGTAATTGTAATATCTGCGAAGTTACCTACAAGATTGGGGTTACCGGCCAGGCGTACCAATCTGCCGCCTTCTGTGCGGGCGGTCAACAACTCCTTGTCAGTGCCGTCAATCAGACAGCGCATGGTCTTTCCGATATAGTCTTCATGAATTTGTTCGGAAATGGCATTTTGTACGGCGCAGAGCCGATCAAAACGGCGGTTTTTCTCCTCCTTAGGCGTAGGATCTTCCATTTTTGCTGCGGGAGTGCCTGCTCTTGGGGAGAAGATAAAGGTAAACAGCGCATCATAGCGCACTTTTTCAATCAAAGAGATGGTCTCTTCAAATTCTTCCTCTGTTTCACCGGGGAAGCCTACGATCACATCGCTTGTCAGTACCAGACCAGGCATAACAGATTTTGCATAATCCACCAGCTCCAGATATTTCTCTCTGTCATAGTGGCGGTTCATAGCTTTGAGAACACGGCTGGAACCAGACTGGAAGGGCAGATGCAGTTGTTTCGCAATTTTGTCAGAAGCGGCCATGGTGTCAAAAAGCTTCTTTCCTGCATCTCTGGGGTGACTGGTCATAAAACGAATCAGGAAATCTCCGGGGATTTCTGCAATCATGCGCAAAAGATCGGAGAAATCGATACCTTCTTCCAGATCCTTGCCGTAGGAGTTAACATTCTGACCCAAAAGGGTAATTTCCTTGGTGCCGTTTTCAATGAGTTTGCGGCATTCTTCCAGAATATCTGCACTTTTTCTGCTTCTTTCACGACCACGGACATAGGGTACGATGCAGTAGGTGCAGAAGTTATTGCAGCCATACATAATGGACACCCAAGCCTTCAGGGTATTGTCCCGCAACTGAGGAAGACCCTCCACAATAGAACCGGCTTCATCTTCCACAAAATAAGTCCGCTTACCTACAGAAAGAACGCGGTCCAACAGCTCCGGGAACTGCCATAGATGATGGGTGGAGAAAACGCCGTCCACATGAGGATAGCTCTTTTTGATTCTTTCTACCACATGTTCCTGACCGGCCATACAACCGCACAGGAAGATCTTTTGCCGGGGGTGGCGGCGCTTTACATGGGTTAGAGCACCCAGATTGCCAAAAACCCGCTGCTCAGCATGTTCGCGGATCGCGCAGGTGTTCATCACCACCACATCAGCGCCTTCTGCGTTGTCGGTCATGGCATAGCCGCACTGTGCCAGCATACCTCGAATACGCTCGGAATCTGCCTCGTTCTGCTGACAGCCGTAGGTTTCTACATAGGCCTTGGGTGTGATGCATTGTCCCACCCAGAAGGCGTTGATCTTATCACAAAAAGAGAGCTGACGTTCTGTAGCCTCTTTGGAAATAATACTTGTTTTGCTATTCATATGAATGCTCCTTCGCATACACTAACTCAATTATAAATAATAGCATTTTTTTGCGTTTTTTGCAAGAACAGATATGAAGATAAATGGAAAGTTTTTGTCTTTCATCAGCAATTCGGCAGCGAATTGTAAATATTCTGTTTCCTGTCTTGCAAATAGGTGGGATCCATGCTAAACTATATCCATTATTCGCCGATTCGGCAGAAAGAGGTAATTATGGAACAGGAAAATTTTGAACAGGAGGCAAAGCAGCCGACTGTCGCAGAAGAACTGGTAATGGAAGAAACCCTTGCGAATGAGACACCTGTTGAAACCGCGGTAAAAAAGACCAAAGAGAAGGATGGTCCGGCGCTTTGGGTAACGATCGTTGCCGGTATCGCTGCAGCATTGGTGCTGATCGGTTTGGCATTTGTACTTTTATACGGCATGGGTTTTGAAATCGTTCCCAAGAAGGCGGAAACGTCCCAGACGGATCCTGTTGTCACAGATCCCACCACGGAAACACCTCCTCCTTTTGTTCCTGAAAAAGTGTACACTGTTTCCGACGATAAGTATACTGAAGCAGAAACAACTGTCGTGGCAACTGTCAACGGCAGAGAACTGACCAACAAGACGTTACAGGCATATTATGGAGTTGTAGTTACCGACTTTATTATGAATTACTACTCCTATCTGAGCACAATTGGTCTGGACTACACCCAGCCCCTCAGCACACAAATGTGTTATTTTGAAGAGAATATCTCTTGGGAAGAATATTTTGTAAAGCATGCGATCAACACTTGGGTCAATTATCAGTCTGTCGCGCTGTTGGCAGAGGAAGCTAATTATGAACTGCCTGCAGATGTACAAGAGGCGCTGGACGGCGTTAAGGCAGAATTGGAAGATCAGGCTGCACAGCAGGGCTTCAAAAGTGTAGATGAACTGACCCAGGCACGTATGAGCTGTACTTTTGAGGATTACCTGGAGTATTGCAGAATGTATCAGCTGGCTATGAGCTATACTTCCGAAGAACCCAGCGATGCAGAACTGAGTAAGTATTTTGAGGAAAACGAATCAACCCTTGCGGAGAGTGGCATTACCAAGGATAGCGGTCCTATTGTGGATGTGCGTCACATTCTGATTTGTCCCGAAGGCGGCAAGACCGACGAAGCCGGTACTACCACCACTTATACAGACGAAGAGTGGAAGGCAGCCAAGGAAAAGGCAGAAGCTATCTTGAAAGAATGGAAAGATGGCGAAGCAACGGAAGACAGTTTTGCAAAACTTGCCAATGAAAAATCCGAAGATCCCGGTTCCAATACCACAGGCGGTCTGTACGAGGGTATCGTGAAGGACGACAACTATGTGGAGCCGTTCCTGAACTGGTGCATGGATACCAAACACAAGGTTGGTGACACAGGTATCGTCAAGACTGAATTCGGCTATCATATTATGTACCTTTCCTATACTGAGGAGTATTGGAAGTACGAGACTACCATGGCCTATCTTGCTGAACAGGCAGAAAAAATGGTTACACAGGCAAAGGAAAAATGGCCTGCAACCATTGAAATGGAAAAGGTCAGCCTGAAAGAGCTGAAGATTGCCTAATAAATAATCCCCTGTCCGGAAAGGACAGGGGATTGTGTTTTACATGCGTGTGACCTTCAGCATAGCCTCATACAGCGCACAGAACTTTTGGAATTTCTGTTCATAGCGGCTGTGATTGACAGGCTCGTAGCGGTGGGTGAAAGAAACACATTTTTTAGCGGCTGTTTCGAAATCGGAGAACACACCGTCTGTCACGGCTCCAATGATCGCGCAACCGTAGCAGGCAGCTTCTTTTTCTGCGGGGATCACAACAGGCAGACCGGTGATATCCGCCTGAAGCTGGCACCAGATGGGGCTCTTGGAACCACCGCCGGTAGCGATAATATGACGGATCTGAGTACCCTTTGCACGAATGTGGTCACAGTTCTTGCGCAGCATGAAAGCAACACCTTCCATGACGGCACAAGCCATGTCATACACATCGTTCTCCTGACGCAGGCCATAGAACATGCCGGAAGCATCTGCATCGAACTCCGGAGAGTTCGTGCCTACCAAATAGGGGAGGAACAGAAGGTTGTTGGGGAGTTCTCTTTTGGAGAGTTCCTCGTTCATCATGTCATAAGTAACAGTTCCCATGCAGGTTCTGCGGAACCATTCCAGGGACACGCCTCCGGACTCTGCCACAGGCAGCATAATATGGGTGTCGGGGCGGAAACCGTAATGCATAGCGATACCGGAATCCCGGGGAGCAGGCTCTGCGGACATGGTAGTCAGCGCCATAACCGTACCGGTAGAGAGAGTCATGCCGCCCAGCGCTACATTGCCGGTGCCGATCATGCCGGTAAAGTGATCCAAAGTGCCAATATTGACGCGAACTGTCTCTGCCAGTCCTGCTGCGGCTGCTACCTGGGGGGTAACAGTACCTGCAACGGTGCAAGGCTCGGACAGAGCGGGAAGCTGCGCTTCACTGATGCCAATGGCATTCAGCATCTTCTGCCAGTATTTCTTCTCGTAAATGTCAAAATAGAAGGTGAAGGTAGCGATGGACATGTCTGCCAGTTTTTTGCCGGTGAGCTTGTAGACCACAAAGTCCTTGATCATCATATATGTAGCGGCCTGATTGAAGATCTCGGGGCGGTTGTGCTTCAGCCAAAGGATCTTGGTGGCGGGCCAGGTGGGCAGAACGGCCATCTGACCGGTAACTGCCTCAATCTCCTTGGGAGAGAACTGCTTTTCCAGCTCCTGACATTCCTGCACACTGCGCTCGTCCATCCAGGAAATGGCGTTCATAAGTGTCTTTCCGTCCTTATCTACCACAACAAGCGACTCAGCCTGACCGGTCAGTGTAATCTGGGAGATTTGGTTGGGATCAATGTTGTTGGATTCTACCATGGAACGAAACAGGCTAGTCAGACCATCAAAATACCGTTCTGCATCAAATTCCACAAATCCGTTTTCCCGGATATAGTCAACAGGTACGCTCTGGCGGTCTACCAGCTGCATATCCTGGGTATAGATCGCAACTTTAATGTTGGTAGAGCCAAGGTCAACGCCAATATAATACATGGTGTGATACCTCCTAATATATTTTTCTTATGATACCATAAAGTGGTTTCTGTGGCAAGGTTAGATTGTTTACCAATCGGCAAGGAGCATTTTTCTCAAGGGAAGTGTATGGAAAATCTCCTGTGTGATCGCTTTGTATTCAGAAATATCTGTGGTTTTCCGTAACCGTTTGCCCAGTTTGTCGCTTTCTTCAAAATTGCACAGAAGATGCCGCCAGTTTTCTTTCATTCGGAACATGGCGTTTCTCGCGTTGCCAAAGACTTCTGTGTATGTCTCCAGAAGTTCGTTATGGAACTGTTCCAATGTGTCAATTTTTGTGCCACCGCAGACCATGCCGGGATCTGCAATCAGTGCGCGCCCCAGCATAACTGCACCAACTGTAGGGTATTTCTTTTCAAAGCTGGAAATGTCCTGTAAAGAACAGAGATTTCCATTGTAACACAAGGGATTTTTGCTATTTTGAACTGCGTGATCGAACAATTCGATTTCCACAGCGCCGTTGTAAAATTGCTTTCTGACTCTGGGGTGGATTGTCAGTTCGCAGATGGGATATTGATTATAGATTTCCAGGAGCTGGATAAATTCCCGGGGATCTGTAAAACCAAGGCGGGTTTTTACGGAAATAGGAAGTGTGGCCTTGCTGAAAACGCAATCCAAAAATCGATCCAGCTGATCGGGGTCTGCCAACATACCGGAGCCTTTTCCTTTGGCGGTGACAGTACCGGAAGGACAGCCCAGATTAATGTTCAGTTCGTTGTAGCCACGGTCTTTGCATACAGCAGCAAACCAAAGAAGATCCTCCGGGACTTTCGTAAGCACCTGAGGGATTACCGTAAAATCCAGAGCATCAGCGATTGGTAGCTCCCGCTCCTCCCGATTTGTCAGTTTTCGGTGCATTGTAGGGGAGAAGAAAGGGGTGTAGTATCGGTCAAGACCGGGGAAATATTTGTGGTGCAGACGGCGGTAAATGCTGTCTGTCAGGCCCTCCATAGGGGCAAAATAACACCGCATAGGCATATCCTCTATGTACAGAAGCCTCCCGGCGGGAGGCTTCTTAATTTAGATCTCCATGATAACAGGCAGAATCATGGGGTTGCGCTTGGTTGTCTTAAACAAGTAACCGCTCAAATCATTCTTGATTGCGGTTTTAATAGCTGTCCAATCACGGACGCGCTTTCTGGCGCAGCGCTCAATGGCTTCCATAGCCACCGTACGCAGTTCTTCCATCAATTCTTCAGACTCTTTTACATAAATGAAACCGCGGGTAATAATGTCCGGACCGCTGATAATACCGCCGTCCTGGCTGGACAGATTGACGCAAACAACGATCATACCGTCCTGGGCAAGATGCTTTCTGTCCCGCAGAACCACACTGCCGACATCGCCCACACCGGTGCCGTCCACAAATACCTTGCCGGCGGGCACAGAACCATTTACTTTCATGGACTTTTTACCCAGTTCAATCACGGTGCCGATCTCAGCAATGCAGATGTTTTTGGCAGGAGTGCCCATCTGCTGCGCCAGTTTTCCGTGGATCTGCAAGTGGCGCTGTTCGCCGTGTACAGGAATAAAGAAACGGGGACGGGTCAGGGCATGGATAATCTGCAGTTCACCCTGGCAGGCATGTCCGGAAACATGCAGACCTTCGCTCTTTTCGTATACAACATCTGCGCCCTTGCGGTACAGTTCGTTAATAATACGAGACACGGCTTTTTCGTTGCCGGGGATAGCGGAGGCGGAGATAATAATTCTGTCATCTGCTGTAATATCTATCTGCTTATGGGTGGAAAACGCCATACGGTACAGAGCTGACATGTTTTCGCCCTGGGAACCTGTGGAAACGATCACCACCTTGTTCTTGGGAAGACTCTTGGTGGCTGCAATATCCACAATGGTGCCGGCAGGAACTTTGATATAGCCAAGATCCTGGGCAACCTTCAGCATATTTTCCATGCTGCGGCCGGTAACAGCGACCTTTCTGCCATAACGATGCGCCGTTGCTAAAACAGCCTGTATTCTGTGCATGTTGGAAGCAAAGGTTGTGACAATGATTCTCTGATTGCAATTTTTGAACTGCCGGTCAAGGCTCTCTGCCACAATATTTTCACTGGGTGTATAGCCGGGACGTTCCACATTGGTGGAGTCACATAGCAGCGCCAGGACACCTTCGTTACCCAATTGACCCAGACGGGTCATGTCGATCATACCGTCTTTTGCAGTGGGATCGATCTTAAAGTCACCGGTCATAACCACTGTGCCGACTGGTGTATGAATCGCAAACGCAACTGCATCTGCGATGGAGTGATTTACATGGATAAATTCCACAGAGAAACAGCCGGCCTTTACCACGTCACCGGGCTTGTGTGTCACAAGTCGCACAGCATCGGAAAGCCGATGTTCTTCCAACTTCAGTTTTACCAGACCGCAGGTCATAGCGGTTGCGTGAATAGGACAGTTGACCTGCTGCATGCAGTAGGGGATAGAACCGATATGATCCTCATGACCGTGGGTGATAAACATGCCACGCAGCTTCTTAGCGTTTTGTACAAGATAAGAAAAATCGGGAATTACAAGATCGACACCGTACATATCTTCGTCGGGGAAGCCAACACCGCAATCCACAACGATCATATCTCTGCCGTACTCTAAAACGGTAATATTCTTGCCGATTTCATCTAATCCCCCAAGGGGAATAATTTTCAGTTTTTCAGCCAATTTCTAAATGCTCCTTTCGAAAAAAGACAAAACAAAGCAGGCAGCCGCTTGTACCCATTACAGCCCCGCATCGCTGCAACCGGAACAAAATAACGCCCGCATACGTACTATGTTAAATTCCTGTGTGCGCAGGACTGCCACCTGGCGCGCTTTTTCATAGTATACCACATTTTTACCTGATTGTACACATTTATTTTCCGTGGTGATCCGAGCGAAGACGACAGGAACATTTTTGAAATTCTCATTATAATAGGAAAATAAGTATTGCCACAGGTCTTTGGGTCTGCTATAATGGACAAAATAGTGACTACTGTTGATTGGAGGCGGTTTGCATGAATAGAAAACTTGGACGTTTGCTGAATCCAGGTGTTTGGGTGTATTTTGTGTTCATGTTTGGTTTTGTAGTTGTAACAGCCCTTTTTGAGCATTATTTACTTGCTGTTATCGAACTGGTGTTGACCGGACTTTTGTTTGCCGGATACATGGTCTACAGAACAAACCGCCGTCGGGAATTGGAAGCGTTTGCTCATAAGCTGACCGATGAGATGACGACAGTCAGCGGTGCAAGATTGCCGTTCCCCAGCGCAATTGTAAGATTATCTGATGGTGTTGTGGTGCATACCAGTGATCGTTTTGCGGCTATCACAGGCTATCGTGACACGATGATACAGCGCCGCGTGGAAGATGTGATCCCGGACTTCTCCTTGGATTGGCTGATTTCCGGAAAGAGCGAAGCACCCCATGAGATCACTTTGAACAAACGCTGTTACCGCATTCACGGTACTGCTTTGAAGGCAGACGACCCCAAGAGCACCGCTTTAGGTGTTCTGTATCTGTCTGATCTGACCGAGCTATATCAGGTTCGTGATGAGTATATCCGCTCCCGACCTGTGGTGTCTATCATCTTGGTGGATAATTATGATGAACTGACCAGAAATCTTTCCGAAGGTGCTATTTCGGCAATGAATGCCGGCATCAATAACGCCATTACAGAATGGGCGGAAGGCTACCACGGTCTTCTGCGCCGTCTGGAGAAGAACCGCTTTTTGCTTGTTTTTGAAAAGCGGGACCTGAAAGAAGCGATGGATAGCAAATTCTCTATTCTGGAGCAGATGCACAAGATTACAAATCCCTCCGGTTTGGCGGCATCTATCTCCATTGGCTTAGGTGTTGACGGCGCTACTTTTGAGGAGGCTTATAGCTTTGCTTCTTTGTCCATTGAAATGGCATTGAGTCGTGGCGGCGACCAGGCGGTTGTGAAGGATCGTCTGAACTTCCAGTTCTTTGGCGGCAGAGCCAAAGAGACTGAACACCGCAGTAAAGTCCGTTCTCGCGTTGTGGCTAATTCCCTGATGGAACTGATCGGACAGAGCAGTTCTGTGTTTATTATGGGACATAAAAACGCTGATCTGGACGCCTTTGGTGCTGCAGTGGGTGTTGCTTGCCTCTGCAGAAAGAAAAATAAGCCTTTCTATATTGTGCTCGATGTAAATCAAAACGCTGCGAGCAAGCTGATCCGGGAAGTCTGTAGACATCCGGAATACAGAGGCACCATTATTTCCGGTCAGGACGCACTTGTTCACTGCGATAATAAGAGTACCTTGATTGTGGTGGATACCAACCGACCTGATCAGCTTGAGTTCCGTCCGCTGCTCGAGAGCATTTCCCGCGTGTGTGTGATCGATCATCATCGCCGCGCTGCAGATTATATTACCCCAGTTGTTGTCAACCTCCACGAGCCTTATGCATCTTCTGCTGCAGAGCTTGTTACGGAACTGCTGGAATATGCTGTTGAGAAGGACGATGTTCTGGAGATTGAAGCGAAATCTCTTCTGGCGGGTATTTTCTTGGATACCAAGAGTTTCCACGTCCGTACCGGTGAGCGTACCTTTGAGGCAGCAGCTTATCTGCGTCAGCTGGGCGCCGATACAGTTGAGGTTAAGAAGCTTTTGCAGAACAATCTGGAAGACGCAAAGGAAAAGTGTGAGATTATCCAGTGTGCCCGTACCTATCGGGACGAAATCGCAATCGCGGTGTGGGAGAAAAAGACCAGCCGTGTTCTCGCAGCACAGGCAGCAGATGAATTGCTCAATATTTCCGGTATCACTGCGTCTTTTGTGATGTACGAAGATGATGGTACGGTATATATTTCTGCCCGCAGTATTGGTCAGGCCAATGTGCAGGTGATTTTGGAACCTTTGGGTGGCGGTGGCAATACTGCAACAGCCGGCGCACAGGTGAAAGATAAAAACATTCGTGAAGTCCTGGTGGATTTGAAAGTATCGATCGACCAGTACTTTGCTGAGTAAAGATAAGGAGAAATTGTATGAAGGTTATATTGCTTCAGGATGTAAAGGGTAAGGGTAAGAAGGGCCAGCTGCTGGATATTTCCGATGGCTACGCAAGAAATTTCCTGCTTCCCAGAAAGCTGGCTGTGGAGGCAACTGCCGATGCGCTGAACACTAAGAAGATGAACGATAAGGCTGCAGCAGAGAAAGCCGCCAAAGAGCGCGCTGAGGCTGTGGAAACCTCCAAAAAGCTGCGTGAAATGACTGTGGTCGTTACTGCTAAGGGCGGCGGCGCAGGTCGTCTGTTCGGTTCTGTGACCAACCAGGAAATCGCAGATGCGCTGAAAGCAAAGTCTGGTATCGTGCTGGATAAGCGCAAAATCGTCCTGTCCGACCCCATTAAGAGTGTGGGTACCTACACCGTCCAGTGCAAGCTGGGCTATGAGATTACTGCACCTCTGACCGTTAAAATCGAAGAGGCTTAAGTTTTAAATTATATTTAGAGAAAGGAGATTGCACATGGACGAAGAATTGATTGGCATGCAGGCACCCCAATCGGTGGAAGCGGAGCAGGCTGTTCTGGGCGCAATTTTGATCGACAGCAGCTGCCTGACGGACATCATTGGTATTTTGCAGCCTAAAGATTTTTATCTGAAGCAGAATCGTGAGATCTACGAAGCGATTTATACCATGTTCAATTTCTCCCAGAGTATTGATCCGGTTACCGTGTTGGAGAAAATGCGGGAACTGGGCTTCTATAGGGAAGATGACAAAGAAGACTCTCGTAGCTATCTTCGTCAGCTCATGGAGATTACCCCGACCACTGCCAACGCGGTGCGTTACGCCAACATTGTGCGGGACAAGGCGGTTCTCCGTGGACTTGCTGATGCGGCCAAGGAGATTGCAGACGATGTCTATGAACAAAAGGGGACACCTGCTGAAATCCTGGAGGGAGCAGAGAAGAAAATCTACTCCCTTCGTAAGGGTGAACACGGCGACTCTCTGGAACATATCGGCACAACGGTCGTTCGTGTGTTCGATCACCTGACAGAATTGGCGCAATCTGATTCCAAGTTCCCCGGACTTTCCACAGGTTTGCGGGATCTGGACGCCAAGATTAACGGTTTGAATAAATCTGACCTTGTCCTTTTGGCTGCCCGTCCTGCCATGGGTAAGACGGCGTTTGCATTGAACTTGTGCCTGAATGTTGCAAAAAAGTACAATAAAACTGTTGCTATGTTCTCTTTGGAAATGTCCCGTGAGCAGCTGGCAATGCGTCTTCTGTCTATTGAGAGTTTTATCGATGGACAAAAACTGCAAACCGGCAAGCTGACAGACGAAGAGTGGACAAAGTTGATCATGGCTTGTGGCTCTTTGAGTCAGACGGATATCCGCGTGGACGATAATGCTTCCATCACCGTTGGTGAAATGAGTGCAAAGTGCCGCAGATTGGACAATCTGGGTCTTGTGATCGTGGACTATCTGCAGTTGATGAGTAAGACTGACAGTGGCCGTAATAACGACAGCCGTGTGAATATTGTCAGTGAGATTTCCCGGTCTCTGAAGATTATGGCGAAGGACCTGAATGTTCCGGTTCTCTGCCTTAGCCAGCTGTCCCGTGGTCCTGAAGGCAGACCGGACAAGCGTCCTATGCTGTCTGACCTTCGTGAATCCGGCTCTATCGAACAGGATGCCGACGAGGTGCTGTTCCTGTACCGCGATGAGTACTATAATCCCAATAACGAAGAGAATAAGGGTATTGCGGAATGTATCGTCCAAAAAAACCGTCATGGTGAGATCGGTACGGTAAATCTGCAGTGGATCCCCCAATATCAGACATTTACTGACTTGGAGTGGAAGCATGCTGAATAAGCTTTTAGCATTCATTCGCAAATATGATCTGATACATGCAGGAGACAGAATTATCTGCGCAGTGTCAGGTGGTGCGGATTCCATGGCACTTCTTTGGGGTATGTATTTGCTTCAGACGAAGCTGGATATTACTCTGGAAGCGGCCCATTTCAATCATCACTTGCGCGGTGCGGAATCAGACCGTGATGAAGCCTTTGTAAAAGATTTTTGTCAGGGATACGGCATTCCTTTGCATTTGGGTGGCACATGTGTAACAGCAGGTAAAAAGGGCCTTGAGGCAGCAGCAAGAGATGCAAGATACGCATTTCTGCAAAGCTTGAATGGCAAGATTGCCACTGCACACACTGCCGATGATAATGCGGAAACGGTGCTGATGCACATGGTGCGCGGAACCGGTTTGAAGGGCTTGGGCGGTATTGCGCCTGCAAGAGAGAATCTGATCCGTCCGCTGCTGTCTGCAACCCGCCAGGACGTCGTTGAGTTTCTGGAGGAATATAGTATCCCCCATATTATGGACAGTTCAAATGCAGAGAACTTGTTCCTTCGCAATCGTCTGCGACATACTGTGATGCCCTCTCTGAAGGCGGAGAATCCTGCAATTTGTCAGAATCTTTCTGCTATGGCGCTTCGTTTGCGGGAAGACGCAGAGCTTCTGGACGCATTGGCAGAAGATGCGAAAACAACGAATGTTATTAACCTGCAGCTGTTGCAACCTGCAATCCGCAAAAGAGTCCTGGCTGCACTGCTACGGGATTTTGGTGTTCGTGAGCCGGAGGCAGAGCATGTTAGCCTTCTGGAGTCATTGCTATATTCCGATTGCCCCTCCGCCAAAGCAAATTTCCCGGGGAATATTACGGTATGCCGTGTATATAACCGTTTGGAAATAGTGGATACAATTTCCGCAGGTACGGTGGTAATCCCTGAAAGCGGAAATCTGAAGCTTCCGGAATGGGGGTTGGAGATCCAATCCCAACCTGTTGATTTCAGTTCTTCAGACCCGAAGATGGTTGTATTACAGCCACAAGGAGAATTGATCCTGCGCAGCCGTCAATCCGGCGATACTATCCGCCTCCCGGGAGGCACAAAAAGTCTTAAGAAACTGTTTATTGACAGAAAGATCCCGGCTGCTTACAGAAACAAGGTCCCCGTCTTTGCGGATCAGCAAGGCGTCTTGTATGTACATGGCATTGGCAACAATCTGGATCGTGTGCCGCAAAAAGGTCGGTGCATTGGTCTGTATATTCGGCCGCTGTAATCAGCAGTCAGTAAGGAGAACCATTTTGAAAAAACGCAGAATTCTACCGATTATTATTTATGCAGCAGTTCTGGTACTGCTGTTTACTATGATTTTCAATTTGTTTGGTTTGGGAACGGATAAGCTTTCTTATGCGGAAATCGTAGATCTGTTCCGTAATGAACAAGTCAAAGCTTTTGAGGTTGATGGAGACGAAATCTACTTAAAGCTCCACAAGCCTTATAAAGGAAAAAACGAACTGGTAAGCTCTCTGGCCAGTCAGGAGAGCTTCCGGCTGGAACTGAAGGATCTTATTCAGGAACAAGCCGAGAAGGGAATTCTGGAAGACTATAACTATATTGAGGAGAGCAAAGTATCTCCCTATGATTATATCCTTCCGATCGTTCTGGCGGGTTTGCTTTTGATCTTTGCGTGGATTTTGCTCGTAGGTCGTGCAAGCAGCAATAATCCCATGGCAAACTTCGGTAAGGCGCGCACAAAGTCCGGTCAGGAAGGTAACAAGAAAGTCACCTTCGCCGATGTTGCAGGTGTGGACGAAGAAAAGGAAGAACTCCAGGAAGTGGTTGATTTCCTGCGCAATCCTGAAAAGTTTGCGCAGATCGGCGCGAAGATTCCTCACGGTGTGCTGTTGTCCGGCCCTCCCGGTACCGGTAAAACATTACTTGCCCGCGCGGTTGCCGGCGAAGCAGATGTTCAATTCCTTTCCATCTCCGGTTCTGATTTTATGGAAATGTACGTTGGCGTCGGCGCAAGCCGCGTCAGAGACTTGTTTGACCAAGCCAGAAAGATGGCGCCTGCAATTATTTTCATCGATGAGATCGACGCTGTGGGCCGTAAGCGCGGCTCCGGACTTGGCGGTGGCCATGATGAAAGAGAGCAGACCCTGAATCAGCTGCTGGTGGAGATGGATGGCTTCAGCAGAACGGAAGGTGTAATTGTTCTTGCGGCAACCAACCGCCCCGACATTTTGGATCCTGCCTTGCTGCGTCCCGGTCGTTTTGACCGTCAGGTTCATATTGGAACACCCGACTCCAAGGGCCGTGAAGAAATTTTGAAGATTCACGCAAAGGGAAAGCGTTTGGACGATTCCGTAAATCTGCGCACAGTAGCGCTGGCAACCTCCGGCTTTACCGGCGCTGATTTGAGCAATCTGATCAACGAGGCTGCTATTCTGGCTGCAAGAGATAATCGTCCTGTGCTGAATATGCGGGATCTGGACGCCGCTATGATGAAGATTATGGCCGGTCCTGAAAAACGCAGCGCGGTAAAGTTGAAAAAGGACCTGCGCATTACTGCAATCCATGAGGCAGGTCATGCTGTGGCTATGCACAGTCTGCCTACCCATGATCCGGTTCACCAGATTTCGATTATCCCGCGCGGCAGGGCGCTCGGCCTGACCTGGACACAGCCGAAGGAAGACAGCAACCATTGGACCCGCAATGAGATGTATGAACAAATTGTGGGCCTTCTGGGTGGTCGTGTTGCTGAAGATCTTTTCCTGAAGGACATCTCTACCGGCGCGTCCAGCGATATTGACCGTGCATCTAAATTGGCTCGCGATATGGTGGGCCGTTATGGTATGTGTGAGAGTTTGGGTACAGTTTCTTACACCTCCGGTGATGAGTTGTTTATCGGCAGAGACTACGAGAAGACCAAGAGTTACTCCGAAAAAGTTGCCGGTACTATGGACGACGAGGTAAAGTCTATCATTGATCGTGCCTATGCGCATTGTCGTGAGATTCTTACACGCGATGCAGACAAAATGAAGAAGGTTGTAGAGTTCCTTCTGGAGCATGAAACAATGACCGGTTCCCAGTTTGCACAATGCATGGCAGGTGAAGAGATCACCGAAGCTACGGAAACCTCTCTCTTTGATCGTTTCAAAGAAGAATGATATAAAGCCGTGGGCTATTGCCCACGGCTTTTTTATAATACATACAAATAAATTGATAGAAATTGTAACAAGCTTCCCAGTACCACAAAAATATGAAACACAGAATGCATCCAATGGATTTTGGAACCAATGCCATAAAGAATTGCTCCAATGGTATAGGTAATGCCACCGGCCAGGAGAAGACCGAAACCGGCACTGCCCAGAGCATGAATGGCAACCGGGTAAACCAGTATAATGCACCAGCCCATAAAAATATAACAAATCATGGAGAATATATTATATTTCTTCAAATCGATAGCAGTGAGCGTAATGGCCAAAGCGGTCAATCCCCACTGAAGGAACAGAATCAGCCAGCCCACGATCGGCACTTTTGGAATAATTGCGGATAAAAGAATGGGGGTATATGTGCCGGCGATCAAAAAGTATATGGCGCAATGGTCGATTATTTGCATTACTTTTTTACCCATAGAAGGGTGCAGACCATGGTAGACACTGGAAACTGCGTATAGGATTATCATGCTGGAGCCGTATATGGCGGCACCCAATATGTCTGTAGGATATCCGCCCTCTATTGTCCGGTACAAGCAAAGCAACAGGGCAATTACACCTATTCCGCCGCCGACAATATGGGTAACCATATTCATAATTTCCTCGCCTTTATAGTAGCTTGGAAGCATTCTGTTTTTCAGTTTTGTTCTGGTCATAGGAAACACCGCCTTTCGAGTATGCTTTTATTATATTACGATGGCTTGTAAATGCACTCTATTGATGAAATGTTATATCTACTATACGCAACCTAACGACTCTACGGAGAGTAGAGAGTATTGCAACATCGGTAGAAATGTACAAATTGCACAAAAACAAGCTTGCAAATTTGGCGTCTGATTAGCAAATTTACAAATTGTTTTCGTGATTTTTCTTTGAGGATATGCTATAATGATACTAGCGGTAAGGTACTGCGCAGAAAAGGAGTCCACTATGAATAACATATTGTTTTTCTTAACACCAAAGGCAATGTGCGCTTTTGTATATGATGATTTTACGGTTCGACAGGCAATTGAGAAGATGGAGTCTTCTGGCTATTCCTCATTACCGATACTTAATAAAAAAGGCGAATACAGAGGAAGCCTTACAGAAGGCGATCTTCTTTGGGCAATGAAGAATCTGTGCTATATGGATATGCGTCAGGCAGAAGCCAGAAAGATCATGGAAATCAGCCGGCGCAGGGATAACAAACCGGTGAAGGTGACAGCCAACATGTACGATCTGGTATCGCAGGCCAGCACGCAGAACTTTGTACCGGTGGTAGATGATAAAGAGACTTTTATCGGAATTATAACCCGCGGTGCCATTATTAAATACTGTTCACAGCAATTGTTTCCTGATGACTAAAGGATACCCTCCGATGAGGGTATCCTTTTTGGTTGCATTAGACAGAAAAATCTGCTATAATTACTGAAAATGTACTTATGGAGGAAACGCAATGGACGACGAAAAACTGAAAAAGCAAATCGGCGCCAATATTGCATCTTACCGCAAACGCGGCAGCATGACGCAGGTCGGCCTTGCAGACAGATTAAATTATTCTGATAAAGCTGTATCTAAATGGGAACGCGGTGAATCCGTACCCGATGTGCTGACATTGGTGCAGATGGCAAAATTGTTTGGTGTAACAGTGAACGATTTACTGGTGGATCCTGATGCCTTGCCGGAAAATCCCGGACGGATTGAACGAGTGATGGGTCGGGCAGTAGAGAAGACTTTGAAGCGGAAGGCTGACAAGCCTGCTATTTTGAAATTGGCATCTGTTCTTGTGTGGTTTATTGCCTTATCGCTGTTTGTATTGCTGTCGCTGTTCGATATTGAAAATACTTGGATAGCGTTTGTATATGCAATTCCCAGCGATGCTATTGTGCAGCTGTGTTTGCGTTCTGCATGGAAGGATTTTCGTTGGAACAGGTGGCTGATTTCTGTAATCATGTGGGGCGGCCTGCTGAGCGTGTTTGCGACGGTTCTTGCTTTTGTGGACATGAACCTTTGGAGTCGGTTGTGGCGGATCTTCCTGCTGGGTGTGCCCGGACAAGCCGCGATTCTGCTTTCCTTCAAATTGGTCCACAAGCCGGTTGAGGAGAAAAACAATGGATAAAACAGAATTACGCCGTAAGATCCGTGAGCAAAAGCGGGCAATGACCGCCACGCAAATCGAAGCTGCCAGCGCCCGTTTGGGTGAACTGTTCTTTGCTACAGAGCAGTATCAGCAGGCTAATACTATTTACGGATATTTGCCTTATAATCAGGAAGTGCGTACGGTTCCGATTTTGGATCGTGCTTTGGCCGATGGAAAACGAGTTGCTGTACCAAAAGTTTACGGCGATGAAATGCGGTTTATCTATATGACCGATCTTAATGCTGTTGCAGTCGGTTATGCCAATATTCCCGAACCTGTTGCTGATGAACCGATTGCCGACGATCCTGATGCTCTGGTATTGATGCCGGGACTGGCTTTTGATCCGGAGGGACATAGAATCGGCTACGGCGGTGGCTTTTACGATAAGTTTCTTGAAAAAGAACCGAACCACCCTACGGTCGCTCTTTGCTATGAATTTCAAATGTTGCCTCACTTGGAAACACAGGAACACGATATCCCCGTAGATTGTGTCCTTTGGGCGTGATACATTTGTTTTGGAGGAATGACTATGCATATACCCAGTGGCAAAACTGCGGAGATACCGGTGCTTGCTTTTGAGGACGCAATTGCAGCAGCGAATACGCATTCTGAGGAATATGATTGCAAAAAGTGGTTATATGCACCGAACTTTTACTCCGAGTATCGGTATATTCTTGGAACCCGCGGCAAAAATCCTTTGATTTGCATCGGAATCAATCCGTCCACCGCAAAACCGGACGATCTGGACAACACATTGAAATCCGTGGAGAGAATTGCCCTGGGCAATGGATTTGACAGTTTTATTATGTTCAATGTGTATGCCCAACGAGCAACGGATCCTGACCATATGGAGCGCACCTGCAATTATATTCTCCATAAAGAGAATATGAAGGCGTTTGACTACATACTTTCTATCAGCGAACGTCCAACGGTTTGGGCAGCTTGGGGTACGATTATTGAAAAAAGACCCTATCTGCCGGATTGTGTGCGGGACATGCTGGCACTGGGGGAACGGTACAATGCACAATGGGTGTGCGCCGGTTCTATCAGTAAAAAGGGACATCCCCACCACCCGCTGTATCTTCGCAAGGACGAAAAGATCAAACCGTTTGATATTGCGGCATACTTGGAAAAATTGGGAGATTGATATGGTTACTTGTGAATGTGATACTTGTTGGTATTACGATTATGACGAGGAATACGAAGAATATTATTGCATGATGGATCTGGATGAGGATGAGGTGTACCGCATCGTATCCTCTCAGAAAGATCATTGCCCGTATTATCGACAGGGTGATGATTATACCCTGGCAAGGAGACAGTGATCATGAAACGACTATTTGCGCTTGGCCTGGCACTGCTTGTGCTGACTGGCTGCGGAACCCAAGGTGTTAATACGCCTGGTGCGACAACACCGCAAAACAACCAGGAAACTTTGTATATACCCGACAGTACGGTTGAGAAGGCTACCGGCGGCGCCGTGCGTGCATACAATCTTCCTTCTGATGATACCCAATGGATTGCCATGGTTGGTAATCATCTGCTGCTGGCAGGAGGTACAGGCTTTACTGTGTTGAGCGGTGAAAATGGTGTTGTTGTCAATACGGTTACCCCTGAATTTTCTATGGACAAGAGCCAAAATTTGTGTCAGTTTATTACCAAGGGAATGGCTTACTATGATGCAGCAACAAATGAAGCGGTGTATCTGGATCAATTGGTGAAACTGACAAATCGCGTTGCGCTTCCGGAAACAGTGGAGGGTATGCCGATTTTTTCTCAAGATGGTGGAGCCATCTATTATTGTGCCGGCAATGAGATCCGTGTATTTGATACTACCCGTAATATTACAAGACCTGTTAAAAGTCAGCTGGTAAAGGAACAGTCACTAATACAGTCTTTCTTTGATGGAAAAGTGCTGTCTTGCCGTGTTGTCCATGAGGACGGCAGAGAGGGTATTGTCTATTTGGACGCCAAGACCGGAGAAACGCTTAGTACGGATTCGTCTGCATCTGTTCTGGATACCCATGCAGAAACCTATTTTGCTGTGGGCAAGGACGGCGCTTTACGTCAGGAAATTTTTGGAAACATGGAAGGGACTCCTGCTGCTTTGGAGATTTCTGACGATGCGCAGTTGCTTCCTACTCTTGCGTTAGGCGGTATTATGACCGCAGCAAAGAATAAAGAGAAGGGGACGACAATCACACGCTACAATCTCTCTACCGGTACGATCAGTGCACAGGTGTCACTTCCCGGCGTCGATGAAGTCCTCAGTTCCTGTGTTGATAAGAATGAGAAATGCCTGTGGCTGTTGGTAAACGTGGCCGGAATAAAGCAGCTGTACCGATGGAATCCTGAAAATAGTGAGACAAGTAACGATGTGAGTTATTTGACGACTCTGTTCACACCGGAAAATCCGGATACGGAAGGACTTGCAGCGTGCCAGACCCGTGTTGAGGAATTGAACAAAACTTATCAGTTGGACATTCGTATCTGGTCGGACGCGGTGGAGGAAACCGGTGAACATGCTGTTGTTGCAGAACACCGTCCTGCGTCTATCAATTCTGTTCTGGATCAGCTGGAGACCGCATTGGAAATCTTCCCGGAGAAATTCCTGCAAAAGAGTGCAGGTAAACCGCTGCGCATTTGCGTTGTACGAAGTGTGAATGGCGGAACAGAGAGCGTGCAGTTCTACAAAAGTTCCTATTCCTATATTTTTCTGCCAGTAAGCAACAGCATAAGAGACGAGCTGATCCGCGGAGTAGGCTATGTTGTAAACAGCCGCGTTGTGGGCAACACCTCACTTCTGGACACTTGGACCGAACTGAACCCTGAAGGTTTCCAATACGGCCAGGGGAAGGAAGAATATATAAGTGGTGATAATCGCGCTTTTGCTGATTTGCGCGCTATGGAGTCCGTTGTGGACGACCGCAGCAGCATCTTCCGTTTCGCAATGACGGAAGGTAACGAAGCTGTGTTTGAATCCGAGATCATGCAGAAGAAATTGAGCCTTTTGTGTCAGGGTATCCGCAAGGTATGGAAGTGGAAGAAAGAGCCTGTTTCCTATCCTTGGGAACAATATTTGAAGGAATCACTGGCCTATAATGGGAAATAAGAAAACCGGGAGTTTATACTCCCGGTTTTATCAAAAGGAGAAGACAAATGGATAAAGAAAAATATATTGCCATTGAATCCTATATGCAAAGCTGTACAGAAGACAGCGCGCACGATAAAGAGCATATTTACAGAGTGTTGAATAACGCGCTTTTGATTGCGGAAACGGAAGATGGGGTTGATTACGATGTGCTGATTACCGCGTGTCTTCTTCATGATGTTGGACGTGTTGATCAGATGCGTGACGCCACCTTGTGTCATGCAATCGTTGGCAGTGAGAAGGCAAAACAATTTTTGCACACCCAGGGATATTCAAATAATTTTGTTGACGCAGTGTCAGATTGTATACGAACCCACCGCTTTCGCAAGAATGCACCGCCACAGACGCTGGAGGCCAAAATTCTCTTTGATGCTGATAAGCTTGATGTTGTTGGTGCCATGGGAATTGCCCGCACACTGGCCTACCAGGGTGCTAAGGGGGCACCTTTGTATACAAAGCTACCGGATGGGACTGTCGGCGATGGTTCCGGTGACGTACCGTATTCCTTCTTTAGAGAGTATAAGTTCAAATTGGAAAATCTATACGACAGATTCTATACTAAAAAGGGAAGGAAAGTGGCATTAGAATGTCGCGAGGCAGCAGTTTCTTTTTATGAGGATCTGTTGCGTGAGGTCAGGCATGCTCACGAATGCGCTGACGAACGCCTGAGAAGGCATGTGAGATAAGAGAAATTAGGAAGTATTTGTCTATGTATCTTGAAACACAGCGTTTGATTCTGCGCAAGCCGCAAGAGGCAGATGTAGATGACTATATGGAGTTTGTAAATTCAGAATTTGTATTGCGCTATAATGCTATGGTTCCGGTATCTCGGGAGAAGGTGCAACTGCAATTTACAAATATGCCGGAAGATAGCGGCACACTTGCTGTTGTCTTAAAGGAAACCGGCAAAATGATCGGTATGGTTTCTGTTGAAGAAGACAGTTTGCGTTATGGGGTGGATTCTAAGGAAATTTCCTATTTTATTCGGGAGGAAGAAGCAAGAAAGGGATATATGAAAGAGGCATTGAAAATGCTGATCTCTTATCTGTTTGAAACGGAAGAACAGAGTTGTATAACAGCTCGTTGCTTTGCACCCAATATTGCATCTGGGCATTTATTGGAATCTCTTGGCTTTCACCGAGAGGGTGTTTTGCGAAGATGTGTCAGGGGTTATGGTGGGACAGTATTCGATGATTGCCTGTATTCTTTGTTGAAGGAAGATCAAATTTAAGATGTAGAGAACACCCCGGCTCACATGAGCCGGGGTGTTTTGTTACTTATCTGTGGTATTTTTGCTGTATCCGCACTTGCAGCGGATCATATCTTCCGGCACCAGAACACCGCAGTTGGGGCAATGCCATTTGTGACCGCTTGTCGTGGAAAACTGAATTTTCTTAGGCTTCTGGATAGAATCTGTTTTTCTGTCCGGAAGACTGCAGACCAGCAGGTAACCTGCGAAACAAAAGAAAAAACAGATATATAGGTATTTTTTGTGAATATGACCTTTTTCGCAGGCTACTTCATAGAAACAGGTTGCGAGATAATAGTCGATAAACAAAACAACAATTAGAAGGAAGATTGCAAAAAGAACATAAATAAATGTTAAAATTATTTCCATATATGTATCTCCAATGCTGGGCAGTTCCTGCAAGTATGCATGGATTAGAAAATTTTCAGGTGTTCCAAAATTGCTTTTTCAGGGCCGCAGTAACCATCAAAGATACCGGTTGTCTTAGAAAGACGAATATCTTTCAGAACCTCTTTCAGACTGCCACTGATGGAAACACCGGTAACCGGAGTGATGTTGTTACCGTCATGATAATAAGCAAGTCGAATTTCACCGCCGATATAGTCGCTATAAAGATCTACCTGCAAACCGGACATGGAGATAATTTCCAAAGTTGGCTCAGCGGAAAATGCGGATTCTTCTGCACTGCCGGGATCAACCGACAAGCAACGCAGGTTGCCTGTGGGTGTCTCGTTCAGATATTGACCGTATCTGTTTGCACCATAATAGTTGACTACTTTACTTTCGTCCACCAAACGGATTGAATCTAGGGAAAGACCGTCAGAGTCGAATTTGGAGCTTCGAATGCTACCGATGATCTGACCAAACATGGTAATGCCAATCTTATCACCGATAGGATCTTCCTGGATAAAGTCTCCCTTGTTGCGCAGATTGGAATGGGAATATACAGAGCTGTAATTGAGATCGTCTGCAATGTTCCAGAACAATTCAGAGAGTTCTTGTTTGTTCAGCACAACTTTGCAATCCAGCGGGAAGTCCGGGGTGATCGCTTCATAGCGAAGCTTTACTTCCTGTAATTTACCGGCAATTTCAGCTGTAACGATCTCTTTCTCATACTCTGCAAAATTATATTGTTCGTAGAGCTCTACGCTCTGCTTAGCGCCGTTAAAAGTAGGAATTGCCTCTACCATAGCGTCATAGCGAGTTTGTGTCTTGTGCAGGCCCAGACTGTTAAAGACAGTTTCTGTGTGCTTGTTAATAAAAATTTCGACAGAATTCAAGGAAGCACCAGCAATGGTATTAGCAGAAAAGACAGCATCAGAGATCATAGAAGCCAAATCGGTAGCTTCATACTCAGAGAAGTTACTGCTGACGACGTACTCTCCTGTTTCAGCCTGAGGCAGGGAATAGGGCTGATTGTTAATCAGATTAGCTTTTTTAACAGCTTCGGAAATCAGTGTGGCAATTTGATTCTCTGTGGTAGAGGGATAAACAAAAAACTGCGCATCTCCCTTAAAATCGTCGTGGTCAACATAGACGGTGACTTCCTTCTCACAGTTGTCAGTTCTGCGGACGGTTTCCAATTTTCCGTGAATGTAGAACAGTTCGCAGGTTTCCTTCCTGTGAATATTGATTTTATAATTGCTGACATTGGAATTTTCCTGCAGCAACTTTATGATAGTATTCATCCCAATTTCACCTTCACTTTCAGTGCCGGACCGCCGTCGCTGACCCGAACCCATTCTTTGTAGCCCTTGCCACACATGCCGGAGCCTGTAATCACAAAGTCATCAGAAATCATGGAAATAGATTTCAGCAGGTCGGGAACGTAGCCACTCATAACAACAGGAGAGATATAATTCTCAGTCAACTTGCCGTCTTTGATTTCAATGCCGTATTCTGCTACACATTGAATCGCCCAGTTCTTGGGGTCTTCCATGCCATTGTTGGTCTCGAATAGCATGTAGCCATGGTCGATGGAGGCAATCATATCTTCCAGCTTATCCGTTCCTTTTTCGAAGAAGGTGTTGGTCATTCTTGCGTAGGACTTGCGTCTGGAGGATTCTCTGCGACCGTTACCGGTAGGTGCTGTGCACAGTTGTGTCGCGGAGGATAGGTCGGAGATTCCGGTAACCAGAATACCGTCTTTAATGATCTGCGTATCACCTGCCAATACACCGTCGTCATCGAAGAAATAAGAACCTGCGCTGACTACGGAAGCAGCACCATCACGCATATTGCAAATAGGGGAGGCTACATACTTACCAACATACTCTTTTGCCAAAGCACGGTCCTTTACAAACTGATCCATTTCCACACCATGACCAAAGGCTTCGTGGGCGATAAGACCGGTAATGCTGGGGTCGGTGATCACATCGTAAACACCGGGAGTGACAGGTTTGGCGCGGGTGAGTATGGTTGCTTTACGGAGCAACTTGTTGATCAATGCAGGCATACCGGAAATGATTTCGGTCATCTGATCGCCATACACACCGTCATAAACCTGTACCAGTTTTTCGGTTTCTTTGTAGATAGCGATCATGTTGCCGTTGATCCAAACGAAGTGCTGATCCAGCTCCCGATTTTCGGAAATAAACAGTTTGGAAACCTCGTAGGAACTGATGACAGCGAGCGCGTTCAGAATATATTGGCTGGCATTTAACAGCTTATCCCTATTTTCAATACACACACGCAACAGCTCATCATCTTTATAGTTATGCAGATCGCTGGGACGACGGAAGGACTGTACCAAGGGTTCGTCGGTAAGATTCAAATTTCCTACAGCAGAATCCATGAGTTTCGCATTCATTTGGAATGCGTCTGTGATGGTCTGTGCCAGTTCGGGAATATTGCCACTGATGTCATCAAGCGAGTATTCGTAGATCAATTTGCCGTCAGATAATTTAATTACAAAGCCGCACTCTGTATCTCTGCCGGTGCTGATGTTGGTGGTGTTTCGATCAACGCGAATCGTTTTGGACTGGATATCAGAGCCCAGAATGCTGGCGTATTGAAAGTTTTTTCTCAATTCGCCGACCAAGGCTTTGGCATCACTGCGTCTGGAATTTAAGAATTCAGAAAAACACATAGTTATCCCTTCTTTTCTGTGTGATACAACCAGTATAACAAGATTTACAAAAAATGCAAGGCATGCATGGTGATTTATATTGTGATAAGAAAAGTGCCCTCTGCCGTTGCAGAGGGCACGATTTTATAAAGGGAATTACTTCATGGACTCTTCGACAGCAACAGCCACGGAAACGGTCATACCGACCATGGGGTTGTTACCTGCGCCCAGGAAGCCCATCATCTCAACGTGAGCGGGGACGGAGGAAGAACCAGCAAACTGTGCGTCACCATGCATACGGCCCATGGTGTCGGTCATGCCGTAGGAAGCGGGACCAGCTGCCATGTTGTCGGGGTGCAGAGTACGGCCGGTGCCACCGCCGGAAGCAACGGAGAAGTACTTACGACCGGTCTCCATGCACTCCTTCTTGTAGGTGCCGGCAACGGGATGCTGGAAGCGGGTGGGGTTGGTGGAGTTACCGGTGATGGA
>JAFYPO010000077.1 GCA_017547505.1 Oscillospiraceae bacterium
GAATGCAGACACGATTTGTGTCAACAAAAAGGAGAGAATCATTATGAAGAACAACAATCAGATCAATGTTCCTCAGGCTCGCGAGGCTATGGACAAGTTCAAGATGCAGGCTGCCCAGGAAGTGGGCGTCAACCTGACCAACGGTTACAACGGTCACCTGACCTCCCGTGAGGCTGGCTCCGTGGGCGGCCAGATGGTCAAGAAGATGATCGAGGCTTACGAGCAGGGCATGCAGTAAGCGGCGAGTCGCCGCGGACTCTGCGTGCACAGTGCGGTTGTGATCGTTTTGTATCCTGATTGCGCTCGGTAACGATCTTGCAGTAGCAGAAACAGGTGCGGTAAGTCCGGAAGCCCGGACAGGCAATGCGTGCAGGGTGCTAATCTAATCGTTAGTTCCCTGACCCGCTCGGTATCGTTACTGCGGCGGTGAGCAGACGCAGTTCCAAGTGCCGACTTCCAATACCCTCCCTGCGGGGAGGGTATTTTTCTGTCCAGTCACAAAAATACTGTTTGCATATGGAAACATTTGTGCTATAATAAACAGAAAGTGAGGTGATAGCATGCGCATATTGGGAATCGACCCCGGTTACGGGATCACCGGCTTCGGCCTTGTGGAGGCACAGCGGGGCAAATTTCAGTTTTTGCGCTGCGGCGCTATCACCACCCCGGCGGGTATGGATTTTTCCGCTCGGCTGGAAATTATCTATGAGGATATGAAGAAGCTTTTGGAACTCAGTAAGCCCGACGCGGTGGCCATCGAGGAATTGTTCTTCGGTCAGAATGTCACCACCGGCATCGGTGTTGCCCAGAGTCGGGGCGTGATTTTATTGGCCATTCGCCAGGCGGGTGTGCCGGTATTCTCCTACAAGCCCATGCAGGTGAAGCAGGCGGTGGTGGGCTACGGTAACGCCACCAAGCATCAGGTGCAGGACATGACCAAGCGGCTTTTGAATCTTTCCGCCATGCCTAAGCCCGACGACGCCGCCGACGCCATCGCGATCGCTCTGTGCCACGGCAGATCGGCGACATCGTTGATTGCCAAAGCAATCAACAATAGTTGAGAGTGGAGAGTTGAGAGTGGAGAGTGAAGGGTTATGAATAATAACATCTATCAAAAAAGCTTTCAATTTGCCGTTCGCATTGTGAAACTATGTAAACATTTGCAAATGGAGCAGAAGGAATACATACTTTCCAAGCAGGTCCTTCGCAGCGGCACTAGTATCGGTGCGAATGTGGCGGAGGCGCAACAGGCCCAAAGCAAACCGGATTTCACCTCAAAAATAAACATCGCATTAAAAGAAGCGGCAGAAACAGACTACTGGCTGCGGTTGCTGCATGAAACGGAGTATCTGAGTAAGACACAGTTTGAGTCCATGATCTCTGACTGTGATGAGATTGAGAGTATCTTGGTTTCCATTGTGAAATCAAGCAAACAATAACTCTCCACTCTCCACTCTCAACTCTCCACTAAGAACATCTGTGAGGTTTTTACTATGTTATATTACGTTTCCGGAACGGTGGCGGTTTTAGAGCCGGGTCTGGCGGTCATCGATTGCCACGGCGTTGGCTACGGCTGCCGGGTGACGGCGTACACCGCCGCCCAGCTGAAATTAAATCAAACCGCCAAGCTGTTTATTACCGAGTCCATTCGGGAGGACGCCTATGACCTGTTCGGCTTCAGCAGTCGGGAGGAGCAGAACTGTTTTGAACTACTCACCTCTGTCAACGGCGTAGGCCCCAAGGCGGCTATGGCAATTTTGTCTGCCGGTCCGCAGAACTTTACTCTGGCGGTGATGACCGGGGACGAAAAGCTTTTGACCGCCGCCCAGGGCGTGGGCAAGAAGCTGGCCCAGCGCATTATTCTGGAGCTGAAGGACAAAATGGGCGGCGCGTCCATGGAGATGGACTTCTCCGCAGGCCCTGCCGTTACCGCAGCGCCCCAGGGCAATATCGCTCTGGCAAGTGCGGCACTCCAGGAGCTGGGTTACTCCGCTGCCGAGATACATACCGCCCTCAAGGGCGCGGATCCCGCGGCATCTACCGAAGAGTTAGTGCGATTTGCCCTGAGAGCAATGGTCATGAAGGGATGAAATAATAGCTTCTCCCGAGGAGAAGCTGTCACCGAAGGTGACTGAAGAGGAATACGGGCAGTAATCTTAAAGTCAGTGAAAATGGTAGGCTTTTACCTGCCTGTCAGATTTCGCCGTTCCTCATCCGTCTTTTGCTTCGCAAAATCCACCTTCCCCCCGGGGGAAGGTATTGATACCTCGATAGGAGGATATAGTATGAGTTTAGAATTTTCTGAAGAATTGGATAGCCCCATTATTTCTCCTACCTTTGCGCCCCAGGACGCAGGAGAGATCGGTCTGCGCCCCAAGCTGCTTTCCGACTATACCGGTCAGGAGAAGGCAAAGGGCAATCTGCAGGTGTATATTGAAGCGGCGCGCCGCAGAAATGAGCCGTTGGATCACACCCTGCTCTATGGCCCTCCCGGTCTGGGTAAAACCACCCTGGCCGGCGTTATCGCCAACGAGATGGGCGCGGGTATCCGGATCACCTCCGGCCCCGCCATCGAAAAGCCCGGCGATCTGGCGGCGCTTCTGACCAACCTGAATCCCGGTGATATTCTCTTTATCGACGAGATCCACCGGCTGAACCGGGTGGTGGAGGAAATTCTCTACCCGGCGATGGAGGACTTTGCCATCGACATTATCGTGGGAAAAGGTCCGTCTGCCAACTCCATTCGTCTGGATCTGCCCAAGTTCACCCTGGTGGGCGCAACCACCAGAGCCGGTCAGCTGTCTGCGCCGCTGCGCGACCGTTTCGGTGTGAGTTTGCGGCTGGAGCTGTATACCCATGAGGAGCTGGCGAAGATCGTCACCCGCTCCGCTACCATTTTGGGCATGGACATCGACCCCCAGGGCGCTATGGAGATCGCTTCCCGCAGCCGTGGCACACCCCGTATCGCCAACCGTTTCCTGCGCCGCGTCCGGGACTTTGCCATCGTCATGGGCGACGGAAAAATCACCAAAGAGGTGGCGGATCTGGCCCTGTCCCGGTTGGAAGTGGACCATTTGGGTCTGGATACTATCGACCGGAGAATGCTCACCGCCATTATCAATAATTACGGCGGCGGCCCGGTTGGTCTGGAAACTTTGGCTGCCACCATCGGCGAAGAAGCCATCACTTTGGAAGATGTGTACGAGCCGTATTTGATGCAGCTGGGCTTTTTGACCCGCACCCCCAGAGGCCGCTGTGTGACCCAACTTGCCTACGACCACCTGCACATTCCCTTTTCCGGACAGACCCAATTGAGTTTGTGAAATTGCACAAAAGTGGGTTTTTGGTCATAAAAAATTCATAAAGTATTGACAAAATGCACCACTTTGTGTATAATTCGAAAAGTGGTCGTATACCACAAAATTACGAAGACCCTGCGTTCTAACCAAAATTGTTATTCACGGGGCATCAACTAACCGAAAAGAGGTAAACACAATGTACGAAGACAAGACTTTAGTTTGCAAAGAGTGCGGCAACGAATTCGTTTTCACCGCCGGTGAGCAGGAATTCTACGCAGAGCGCGGTTTCCAGAATGAGCCCCAGCGCTGCAAGGCTTGCCGTGACGCTCGCAAGAATGCTGCCCGTGGTCCCCGTGAGTTCTTCACTGCTACCTGCGCACGTTGCGGTGGCGAGGCAAAGGTTCCCTTCGAGCCCAAGTCCGACCGTCCCGTGTTCTGCAGCGAGTGCTTCGCTCAGATGAAGGCAGAAGGCTAATTAACCCAAAACAAAAAAGCACCGTCTTTCGACGGTGCTTTTTTTGCGCGGAGGCCCGCGGTATTTAATTGAAAGTGGAGAATTCTTTGCCGCGTCTTCGTTAGAGAGTGTCATTGCGAGCACCGAAGGTGCGTGGCAATCCGTAATACCCTTAGGAGAAACGGATTCCCACGGGCGCAAGCGCCCTCGGAATGACACGAAAGGGAGTTGAGAGTTGAGAGTTGAGAGTGGGGAGCGATGGGAGCGCCGCCTGTGGCGGATAAAGCGACCTGAGCGAGTGGCAGCGGTCGGCAGATGAGGAAGGCGCGCCGTCGCCGACGAAGATGCCGGGCACCGCAACAGGGGAATTGAGAATTATTTTCCGCGCCCTCGTCAGAGGGGGCCGCATGGAGTGACCGGGAAATTTGCAGGATTTGCACAATCCCCCTTGCATTGATAAAAAAGCTGTGTTACAATTTTTGTAGAAGTATGGAGTATTCTGCAAAAACAGCAGGTTGGGAGTCATCATGAGGATCGGATTGGTATTATCCGGGGGCATGGCCAAGGGCGCGTACCAGGTGGGCGCCTTGAAGGCTTTGGAAGAATTTATCCCCCGGGAGGAAATCAAATATATCAGCTGCGCCTCTGTGGGTGTCCTGAACGGCTATGCCTATGCCACCGGAAACCTGGCTGCCGCCGAGGAGATGTGGAAGAAGCTGTGCGACGGCCGCAACAGCCGCAGTATCCGCAATGTTCTTTTGAGCATGGATCTGCAAAAGTGCATTGCAAAGCTGTACAAGGCGGAAAAGCCCATTGAAGCCGAGGATTTTTACTGCTCCCTTTTGCGGTATCAGGACAATGTTCTGGATATGAAATCCGTCCATAAGAATTTGGCCAAGGTGGAGCAGGAGAAGCTTCTGCCGTACCTGCGCGCCAGCGTGGCGCTTTCCATGGTGAACAAGCCGATCCCCATTAAGGAAGGGGAAAAGACCTTCTTCTATTACGACGGCGCGCCGGTGGACAATGTGCCGGTGTATCCCTTTGTGGAGAAGGATCTGGACTATGTGATCTGCATGTACTTTGACGATGCCAGCAGAGGTCTGGAGAACCGGGAATTTGACAACAAGGTGATCAAAGTTTCCTTCCCTAACAGCGGCGGCTTGCGAAAATCCACCATTTTCGACAAGTGGAGCATTCTGCAGATGATCGAGGAGGGGTACGAGTACACCAACCACCTTCTGAAATCTGTGTTCTCCCAGGGGTACGAGAACCTGGAGGAGATATACAAGACTGTGGAGTACATGAACCGCAATCGCAGTACAGACTGGCGGAACACCGGCGATGTACTGGTGAGCGGCCTGAATAAAGTGACCAGAAAACTGACCAAAAAAGAAATTCATGAATGAAAAGGAGCGTAACATTATGAGAAAAGCATTGAGAATTATCGCCATCACTTCCGGCATTATCAGCGCCGTGTCCGCACTGGTGCTGGGTGTCATCTACCTGGAGGACATGTTGGGCTTCATGAAGAAGCTGAAGGGCAAGGTCAGCGGCCTGATCCGTCGCCGCCAGGAAGACGAGATGTTCGAGGTTGAAGAATAAAACAAAAAGGCAGCCTTGCGCTACGGAGTGTCGCCCAAGGCTGCCTTTTTCTTGCCAATAAACGGCTTGCACCAGAGCCTCCCCTTGTCAGGGGAGGTGGCTACCCGGAGGGTAGACGGTGGGGTAGTCGTTTTTTCTGAAATCGGAAAAAGCCCCCTCGTCAGAGGGGGCCTGTACAGTGCGTTTTCGGCATTGTCAGTTGCCGATTGTTAGTTCTTTTCCGTCCAGGACCGCCTTTAGAAGGCGGTCTTTTTCGTAATGCAGTTCCAGGCGGAAAAAGGGGGCATTTTGCCATAAAAGATCCAGAAAGATCCGGTCACCCTCCCACATGGGCAGGCTGTACAAAAATTCCCGGCTGACCCACTGCAGGTCGCCTTCGTCACATTCCTTCAAATCGCCTTCAAAGTCCGTGGCGGTGAAAAGGTACATCTGCTCGTCGCCTGCATCGGAGTAAAAGTCCACAATCCCCCGGAAAGCGTATTCCGTCAGGGTCAGGCCGGTCTCCTCAAAGGCTTCCCGCAGGACACAAGCCTGTGGGGTCTCGTCCGGCAGAAACTTGCCGCCGATGCCGATCCATTTGTCTTTATTGATGTCCTTTTCCTTCTTCACCCTGTGGAGCATCAGCACCTGATCCCCTTGGGTGATGTAGCACAAACTGGTTTTTAGCATTTGTCTTCTCTTTTCAAAATAGAGTAGGCGTGGTGCAGGTTTTCGATCTCCACCACCGGCGCGCCTTCGGCTTCTTCGCCGTCCAGAGTCCAGGAGATGGGCTCGTCGCACTGGGCGGTCACCTTGCGTCCGGAGAGGAAGGTCATCATCTTGCAGTTGTACTGCTTTTTCTGCACAGCCAGGAAGAATTCGCCCAACTCCGCCAGATCCTTGGGGGCGCGGATCAAAAAGACTTCAAACAGACCGTCGCTCATATCCACCTGCTCCGGATCCAGGGTGAGGATACCGCCCACGCTGGTACTGTTGCACACAGCGCCGAAAATGAAATCGTCCTCGATCACTTCGCCGTCCACTGTCAGCTTCATGTGGGTTGCCCGAATTTGCGCCAACTCCGTAATGCCGCCCAGAACATAGGCGGTGTGACCCAGGGCGTTTTTCATGGATTGGGGGGTGGCGTAGCTGGCCCGGGTAAATGCGCCGAAGGAGGCCACATAGGAGAAATACCGATCACCGAATTTGCCCAGATCCACCGCTTTGGGCGCGCCTTCCACAATGGCCTTTGCCGCGTCCACAGGGGTGAGCGGCAGACCAAGGCTGTTGGCAAAGTCGTTGGTAGAGCCGGCGGGAATGTAACCGATGGGAATTTCCCGGCCGCAGGCTACAAGACCGGATACGGTTTCATTGAACGTACCGTCACCGCCGCAGCAGACCACCACATCGGCGTCCTGGCAGTTTTTGGCCACATAGTCCTTTCCGTCGCCGGGGGCTGCGGTCAGGTACAGCTGCACCTGGTAGTCTGCCCGGTTAAAGGTATTGACAATATTGGCAAGATGGCGGGCGGCTTTCTTAGTGCCGGAAATGGGATTCATAACAAAGAGCATTTTTTTCATATTGATCACCTGACTCTTATTATACTCCCGAAAACAAAAAGTGCAACCATAAAAGGCGTGGTCTACGGAATGTTTCAAAATTCCCTCCCCCGGGGGGAGGTATATGTCAGTCCGGTAAGGAGAATGGGGGCGACTTTTTCGTAGATGGAGGGGAAATCCTCGATGGGTAAGGGGTTTTCGCCCTTGCCTGCTTCAATGGTATATCCCGGGCGGCGGAAGTATTTGATAAACCAGTCCTTGTACCCGGCAAAGGCGGAGTTATAAGGGGTGTCCGCCAAGGTGTAGCCGGACACCTGGGCAAATTTCTCTCCCAGCTCTCTTGCCCCGGGAATGAAAATGTCCTCAAATTGCCAGTAAATTTCCTCTCCCTGGGTGTGCAGCGCAATCACCAGGTCGGGATTTACCGCTTCGGTGTAGCCGGCAAGCGCCTTTGTCTCTGCCTGATCCAGGGGCGCGCGTCCCACGAAATCCCGGGGGCCGGGGAGGGTAAAGCCCTGGGAGAATTTGATCTGCCTTGCCTGCAGCCAACCGGCGGGGTACTGCAGATTTAAGTCCACTCCCAGAAGGTTGGCTTTCCAACCGTCGGGGAAGGGGATCGCCGGATAGTTTTGGGACAGATCCCGGGCAAGGGTATATTGCACCGAGTCCTCCGGAATCGCTCCCACCACCAGATCCACGCCGTCCGGGTCTACCATGGGTACGGCGTAGAGGGTCACCTCTTGCAATGTAGGGGCGGGCGCCCTCGACCGCCCGTTGCCTTGTCTTTGTGGGGCGTCGGGGTCGCCGCCCCCTACGGTTTGCGCCAAATCTTCTATGAATTTCAGAAGCAAAAGGCTTGTGATCCATTCGTTGGCATGGTGGCTGGCGGAATACAGCACCTTTCTTGGTCCGTTGCCGATCACCAGAGTGCGAATGGGGCGTTGAAAGACGGTGTTGGTCAGCAGTTCCGAGCGGCAGAAGGGGTAGGTTTTCACAATGTTCAAAATGGCATCATTACAGCTTTTGGCGGTAATGGGCCGGGAAGTATCCACGATCAAAACAAAATCACCTCTTATCAGGATATGCCTGACAAGAGGTGAATGTGCAGTATTTAGTTGAGAGTGTAGAGTGTAGAGTGTAGAGTGGAGAGTGAAGGTGTCGGCTACGCCGACTATTGAAATAATCGCCTTCGGCGATACCATAACTCTCAACTCTCAACTCTCAACTCTCCACTGCGCCTTTGGTCCAACCAGATCAAAAGCACCGCAATGTCTGCCGGGCTGACGCCGGAAATGCGGCCTGCCTGACCGATGGAAACCGGACGAATGGCTTGCAGCTTTTCCTGGGCTTCTGCCCGCAGACCGGTGATGGCATAGTAGTCAATATCGGCGGGAAGCAAAGTAGACTCCTCTTTCCGGAATACCTCCACCTGCTTTTCCTGCCGGGCCAGGTAGCCGGCATACTTCACCTGAATTTCCACCGCCTGGGTCACCGCTTCGGAAAGCGGCTGCCGATTTTCGTCGAAGGGGGCAAGGTCCTGGTAGGTCACCTGGGGACGGCGGAGCAGGTCTGCCAAGCGGGCGGAATTTGCCACGGGGGCAGAGTCGTACCGGGAGAGCATTTCATTCAGCTCGTCGGAGGCGGGAACGCCGGTGGACTCCAGCCGTTGCATCTCTTTGCGGACGGCGGCGTACTTTTCTTCCACTTGCCGGAGGCGCTCCGGGGGGACTAAACCCACCTTTGCACCCAAAGCCGCAAGGCGCTGGTCTGCGTTGTCCTGGCGGTGGAGCAGGCGATATTCCGAGCGGCTGGTCATGATCCGGTAGGGTTCTTCCGTGCCTTTGGTCACCAGATCGTCGATCAGCGTACCGATGTAGCTGGTGTCC
>JAFYPO010000078.1 GCA_017547505.1 Oscillospiraceae bacterium
TATCTGAGACCAAAGGAGCTGGTACGATGGTGTTACAAACCGAACGGCTGATTTTGCGGGAATATACCATGGAGGATTTCCCCAAACTTTTCCGTGTCCTCTCTGACCCGGAAACCATGCGCTACTACCCCAAGCCTTACGACGAGGCCGGCACAAAGCGGTGGATCCAATGGAGTTTGCAAAATTATAAAGAACACGGCTTCGGCTGGTGGGCAATCGAACTGAAAGAAACCGGGGAATTTATCGGCGATTGCGGCATCACCATGCAGCAAATCGACGGTGAACTTCTCCCGGAGATCGGCTACCATATCCATAAGGACTACTGGAAAAAAGGTTACGGCAAGGAAGCCGCCACCGCCGTGCGGGACTGGGGTTTCCAAAATACCGATTTCCCCGCCCTCTACTCCTACATGCATCACGAAAACGCCGCCTCCTGGCGCACCGCTGCTGCGGCGGGCATGGAGAAAATCAAAGAATGTCCCGACGACATTGACGGACTTCTGTTCGTCTACCGAATCACCAGAGAGACCTGGGAACACCTTTAATCGTCAAACGGCCATGGAGATTTCTGTCTGCATGGCCGTTTCTTTTTTGCGTATACTGCCCTTAAGGGGGTGTCTATGTATGAAACAATCCATTCCCTACCGGCAGACGGTGGGGTTTCTTTTTACTGCTGTTTTCGGTACATTTCTCCACTTTCTCTTTGACCTGACCGGCGGTAATGTCTTTGCGGCATTGATCTCGGCGGTGAATGAGTCCATTTTTGAGCATATGAAGCTGATCTTCTATCCTATGGTATTTTTCGGAATTTTCCAGTATTGCCGCTGGGGCAAAGAATACAAGACCTTTTGGTGCGTGAAGCTTCTGGGCATTTTTTGCGGTCTTGCCCTGATCCCGGTGCTGTACTACACCTATACCGGCATTTTGGGGATCAATGCAGATTGGTTCAATATCACCATTTTCTTTCTTACTGCGGGCGTCGTCTACTATCTGGAGACCAAGCGGTTCGGCAAACCCTGTCCCATTCCGCCAAAAGCAGCCATCGCCACCCTGCTCCTCATAGGAATTTCCTTTACGGTGCTGACCTTTTTTCCGCCGGAAATCCCCTTTTTCCGCGACCCCCAAACCGGCACTTACGGTTTTCAAAAATAGCGGTATTTTCTTAAGTTCTATCTTGTTTTTTTCTGTTTTCGGTGCTATAATGTTTCATTATCGCGTTTTTGGAGGCTCACCGTGAAAGAACATACTCCCACCGAGGGTAAAGTGCGCCCTTGGTTTTCCCCTTTGTTTTTCGTTGTTGTCTTCGCTTATATGGAATTTGTGTTCCATATCAAGGAGTTTGGCAACGCATCGGCGCTGTTCCCGCTGCTCTTTGCCGTGCCTGCGGGTATCCTGGCCGGTGCGATCTGTAACTTCCTGCCGGAAAAAGCGGCCCGGGTGCTGCGGTATGTCTTTACCGCCCTCACTGCCGTTTTGTTCTGCGTACAGATCGTCTATTTCCATAGTTTCCAGTCTTTCCTGTCCCTGTCTCTCATGGGCATGGGCGGCGATGTGTTTACCAATTTCTTCAAAACCATCATGCTGGCCATCTGGGAGTGCATTATCCCCATTCTTTTGATGTTTGTGCCGGTTGTGGCGCTGCCCTTCCTGCATAAGTCCCTGAACCCGCAGAATAAGTGCCGGACACTGCCTGCTCTGATTGTGATTGAGGCCGCTATTCTGTCCTTTTTGCTGGTGATCGTGGCGCTGCCTTTGGGCGGCACGGGTCAGCACAGCGCTTACGCCAATTTCCACAACAACTGGGTGCTGGACCTGTCCATGGAGAAGCTGGGCATGCTCCCCACCACCACGTTGGACCTGCGGTACTATCTGCTGGGTGATCTGGAGATCACGGAGACTGAAAGCGATGTGCCTGTGATCGTCACCATTCCCACCGAGCCTGTGGTCACTCCCCCCACAGACAAAGAGTCGGTGATCACCTACAACGTGATCGAAGGTCTGGACTTCGGCAAAATGGCCGAGACCGAGACCAACAAGAAGACCAAGCAGGTGCTGGAATATCTGGACGCGCTGGAGCCTACCAAGCAAAACGAATACACCGGCATGTTCGCCGGCTATAACCTGATCATGATCACCGCAGAGTCCTTCTCTCCCATGGCAATCGACGAGAACATCACCCCCACCTTGTATAAGCTGTCCCAGAGCGGTTTTAACTTCACCAACTACTGGGCAACCTACCCCTCCAACACCACCAACGGCGAATATACCAACCTCACCGGTCTGTTCCCCGATACCTCCAAGCCCAAGAGCAACGGCAGTTTCGTGTACTCTATCCGCAACACCATGAACATGAACATTGCCAACTACTTTAACGCCCAGGGCCTGACCTCCCGTGGCTACCACGACCACAATGCCGGCTACTACAAGCGCCGGGAGACCCACCCCAACATCGGTTACGAATTTAAGGGTCGCAAGGAGATCGGCGGTCTTACCGGTTGGCCGGAGTCCGATCTGATCATGATGCAGAACACCGTGGAGGACTACATTCACGATGATTGGTTCCACACCTACTATATGACCGTCAGCGGCCATCACAACTACCGCTTCGGCGGCTACAACTCCATGGTAGAAAAGAACAAGGAAGCTGTGGAAGGTCTGAACATGAGTTCCCCTGCCAGAGCATATCTTGCCTGTCACGTTGAGCTGGACAAAGCTCTGGAGTATCTGATCGACGCTTTGGAAAAGGCCGGAAAGCTGGAAAAGACGGTGATTGTTCTCACCACCGACCACTACCCCTACGGTCTGACCGATGCCGAGTACCAGAAAATGCTGGGTCACAAGATCCAGTACGGCGGCATGGAGCGGTATAAGAGCGATCTGTTCATCTGGAACAGCGAAATGGAGACCGTCACCGTAGATAAGCCCTGCTCTCAGCAGGACGTGCTGCCCACCCTTTTGAACCTCTTTGGCTTCACTTACGACTCCCGCCTGTACTCCGGCACGGACATCTTCTCTGACAGCCCCGGTCTTGCCATCATGGCAAACCAGAGCTTCGTCACCGATAAGATTGTCTACAACAGCCGCACAGAAAAAGTCTTCTATCTGGACGAGGAATGGGAGATGCCCGAGGGTTACCTGGAAAGCTACATTCAGGTGGTCAAAAACCGCTTTGCCATTGCTTCCAA
>JAFYPO010000079.1 GCA_017547505.1 Oscillospiraceae bacterium
ATATACGCATTTTGCCCGGAATGCCACGGGCTTTGCAAAGAAAAATGTGGTTATGCTGGTGGCGATGCTGGCGGCAGTGATCACCATGTTCTTTGTACCGCCTGACAAGGCCTATCTTGGATATTTTGACGTAAAAACCCTGACCTGTCTGTTCTGTGTGCTGGCGGTGGTTTGCGCCCTGAAGAACATTCACCTGTTTTATATTCTTGCCAAGAAGATTGTGCGTCTGTTCAAAAATGCCAGAATGAGTATCCTGGCGTTGGTGTATATCACTTTTATCGGCTCTATGCTGATCGCCAACGATATGGCACTTTTGACTTTCTTGCCTTTGGGGTTGTATGTTCTGAACACCACCGGTAAGAACAGGTACATGGCCTTTACCTTTATCATGCAGAATATCGCCGCCAACTTAGGCGGTATGCTGACACCCTTCGGTAATCCTCAGAATCTGTATCTGTATACCAAGTTTGTGATCCCCACCGGGGAATTTATGATCATCATGGCACCGCTGTTTATCCTGGCGGTGGCGCTGATCACCCTGTGCTGTGTGATCTTTGTAAAACCGGAACCGCTGGAAATGAAAGACGAAAAGGTGGCGTTACCCCCTGTACGGACTGGGATCTATCTTGCTCTGTTTGCGCTGTCTATCGCTATTGTGTTCCGGGGCATTCCTTACGTTGTCGGCCTCGTTGTGATTCCGGTTGTACTGCTGTTTATGGACCGCAAGGCGCTGAAAATGGTGGACTATCCGCTGCTTTTGACTTTTGTGTTCTTCTTCATCTTTTCCGGCAATCTGGCGCGGATCCAGGCGGTGGAGGACTTTTTCTCCATGCTTCTGGAAAAGAGTACGCTCTTAGTCAGTGTGGCGGCCTGTCAGGTGATCAGTAATGTGCCCTCTGCTATTTTGCTGTCCCAATTTACAGATAACTACCGGGATCTTCTCATGGGCGTGAATATCGGAGGCGTCGGTACTCTGATCGCATCGCTGGCAAGTTTGATTACTTTTCGGGAATATACCAAGCAGAATAAAGGCAAAACCGGCTATTACATCATGCTGTTTACCGCGTTTAACTTTGCGTTCTTGCTCATTATGGCTGCGTTTGCGCTGCTGTTCTAATGAAAAAAGACCACCCAATAGGGTGGTCTTTTTATTGTAACAGTTGAAACTTGTTTTTATCAAATGTTAAAAGTCCCTCGTTCCGCATTTTGGAAAGTTCATTGGACATAGCGCTTCTGTCCACAGACAAAAAATCCGCCAGCTGTTGCCGGTTATAGGGAATGGTAAAGCTGTTGCTGCCATGGCGTTTGGACTCTTGGGAGAGATAGGAGATTAGTTTTTCTCTGGTGGTACGGCAGGACATGTGACCCAGCTTTTGCGTCAGGAGACGATTTTTTTCGGAGATGGAGAAAAAGAGGTTTTGCACGACTGCTGCGTGGAAGCGACAGGCGTTGGAGCAAGTGGTGATCACTCTGTGCACATTGAAAAAGATGACCGTGCTGTCCTGTGCTGCGATCACATCGGTGAGAAGCGTACCGCTTTCCGGTGCGAGATAGCCCTCACCGAACAGTTCTCCCACACCCACATTGTGCAAAATACTGCGGTTGCCCCAGTAGTCGTCCTGCTGCACATGGAGTTCTCCTGCCACCACAACGGCGATCTGGTCCAGGCGCTGTCCTTGCCGGAATACATATTCGTCTTTTCGATAGGTGTGTTTTTTTGCGTCCAGGCAGGAAAGCATGGTCTTAATTTCATCATCGGTCACACCGGCAAATAGCCAGGAGCGTTTCAGGGTGGAAATAAATTCTTGCATAAGTCCTCCTTTGTTGTAAAAACAACAGACTTGTTATAAATAGTATACTATAATACCCATAGAAAGTAAAGAAGAAAAGGAGTGACCGCTTATGTTGATGGAAGGTTGCCAGGGAAAACCCAGAACGCCCACGATTGTAGAAAAGATATGTCCCCAGTGTGGAAATGTGATCGAGTTGTTTTCTATAGATACCCAGATGCCCTGTGAGCATTGCGGCTTTGTGGCCTACAATGATACCTTGAGCTGTGTCCAGTGGTGTGAGCATGCCCGCAAATGCGTGGGAGATGAGATGTACGAGAAGATGATGGAGATCGCAGCCAAGCAGCGTGCGGAAGTCGAAGAAGAACGGCGCAAAAAGAAGGGGGAGGTCGCATGATCCGTAGAATCATTACCATCGATAAAGAAAAGTGTAATGGCTGCGGCTTGTGTGCGAAAGCCTGCCACGAAGGCGCGATCGGTATGGTAAACGGCAAGGCAAAACTCCTTAGGGAGGACTATTGTGACGGCCTTGGAGATTGCTTGCCGGCTTGTCCTATGCATGCCATTTCCTTTGAAGAAAGGGAAGCGCCTGCCTATGATGAAGCCGCTGTCCTTGCTGCCAAAAAATCAAAGGAAACACCTGCCCAATTTGTGGAAACCCAGCTACGGAATTTTCCGGTACAGCTGAAGCTGGTAGCACCCAATGCGCCATATTTTAACGGTGCGGATCTGTTGATTGCGGCAGACTGTACTGCTTATGCTTATGGTAATTTCCACAACGATTTTATCCAGGGAAAGGTAACACTCATTGCTTGTCCCAAGCTGGACGGTGTGGACTATACCGGGAAACTGGCGGACATTTTGGAATACAACGATGTAAAAAGCATCACTGTCACACGAATGACCGTACCTTGCTGTGGTGGTTTGTCCTATACGGTAAAAAATGCCATTGAACAAAGCGGAAAGAATATTCCGTTGCATGTGGTAACCATTTCTCCCAACGGTACGATCCTGCAACCTGTATAAAGGAAAAGAGGAAAGGCTGTGCCTTTCCTCTTTTTGTTATAGGATCAGACAGATCAGGCCGGTTGCACCTTCGTTGACGATGCGAGATAAACTCCCGCGGAACTTGGTGCGTACATCTTCCGGTGTTCTGAGCAGTTTGGAGGTCAATCCTTCCTGCACCAGCGCATAGACGCTCTTTCCGAAAATGTTGCTTTGCCACAGTTCCTCCGGGTCCTGAGAGGAGAGATAGGAAATCAGATCCTGGGATTGCTTTTCTCCGCCTACCATGGGGTTAATTTCCGTGTCGATGTCCACCCGGATCATGTGAATGGAGGGCGCGCCTGCCTTCAGCTTGACTCCGTATGTGCCGCTTTTTTGGAGAATTTCCGGCTTCTCCAGAGTCATTTCACCGGCGGTTGGCATAACGATCCCATAGCCGGTTGCTTTCACAGATGCCAATGCATCAGACACTTTGTCATATTCTTCTTTGACTTTGGAAAGCTCGGTCAGAAGGGCCAGTAGCTGCGCATCGTTTTCAATGGGCATACCGGCGCGACTTGACAGAATTTCATAAAACAGTTTTTCCGGGAAACCAAGGGCGCAGACTACCGTGCCGGTGGCAAGATCCACTTTTCTTACGGAAAAATCCAGCACCTGCTCCAGATCTTTCAGCTGGGCAAGAGTAGTCTCCGCCTGCCCGAGGGAAGCGATTTCCTCAGCTCGCTGCAAAAGGGCAGTGTACAGAGATTCTTTTACCGGGTGGTCTGTTTCCAAAGCGTCCATCCACCGGGGCAGATGTACCTGCAACTGCTGCATGGGGAAGGCGTACAGGATACCTTTCAGAATATCATAAATATCCCGGCTGTCCAAAGCCTGACAGTCGGTGATCACCGGGCGCAGACCGTGTTCCTTAAAAATCTGCTCCGCTACCTGTTGGGCGGTATCACTGCCGGGGTCGGCGCTGTTGACGATCACAATGAAAGGCTTTTTGGTGGCCTTCATGTCAGCGATTGCGGCCCGTTCAGCGCTGACATAATCCTTGCGGGGGATATCGGTGATTGAGCCGTCTGTGGTCACCACAAGGCCAATGGAGCAGTGTTCCTCCATAACTTTCTTTGTACCCATCTGGGCAGCCTGGGGCATGGGGATCTCGTAGTCATACCAGGGTGTTGCCACCATGCGCGGCTGTCCGTCTTCCTCTGCACCAATGGCACCGTCTACCATATACCCTACGGAGTCGATCATGCGGATCCGCATGGCCGCAGTACCGTCGGGGGAGATCTCCACCGCTTCTTCGGGAATGAATTTTGGCTCACTTGTCATAATGGTTTTGCCTGAGCCGCTTTGTGGCAGCTCGTCGGTAGCCCTTTCTTTACGGTAGGGGTCATCGATATTGGGAATGACCAGCTCCTCCATGATCCGTTTGATCAGGGTAGACTTGCCGGTTCTCACAGGCCCTACTACACCAATATAGATGTCGCCGCCGGTCCTTGTGGCGATGTCTGCATAAATAGTTTCCATACCCAGCCTCCTTTTGCTATTTACTGTAGGGTATGTCCGCGAGAGTGCAAAAAGAACAACGGCAAAAAAGTTTAAAAATACAAGGATTTTTGTAAAATAGTATTTGACAAATGGGATAACTGCCTATATAATACTTAGGCACGACTATGAGGAGGGGGATACTATGCGACTGGCACTGACGGAAGTGATCCATCGTCCCGGCGCGTCGATCTCTTTTTCCGAGTGTGTGGATCTGAGCGATCTTCAATATGGAAATACAAATCCCGTGACCGAACCTGTGAAAGCAGAAGGCACTGTGCGCAACACCGCAGATGTGCTGATGATGAAGGGTTTAATCACGACCTGCCTGCACGGTGTCTGTGACCGCTGCGCCGGGGAATTTACCCGGAATGTGGAAATTGACCTGGACGTGGTTTTGGTGGAAGAACTTTCCAACGAAGACAGTGAAGATGAACGGGTATTCCCGGTAGAAGCAGATGCAGTAGATTTGGAAGAAGTGGTACGGACGGTGTTTGTACTGAATCTGGATTCCAAGATGCTGTGCGATCCCGATTGTAAGGGTCTTTGCTGCCGTTGCGGCAAGAACCTCAATGATGGTCCCTGCGACTGCCAGAAGGAACCGGATCCCCGTTTTGCTGCTTTACGGCAGCTTCTCGATAAGTAAGTATAAAGAAATGCTGTCAAAGCAGTTTAACCAAGGAGGTGTCATCCATGGCTGTCCCTAAGTGTAAAGTATCCAAGGCCCGTCGCGATAAGCGCCGTGGCTCCAACTGGAAGCTGTCTGCTCCCAGCGTAGCAGTTTGCTCCAAGTGCGGTGAGCCCGTCATGCCCCACAGAGCATGCAAGGCCTGCGGCAACTACAATGGTCGTCAGGTTCTGGCTGCCAAGGCTGACTAAGCAGGAAAAGAGCGTAAGCTAAGAGGAAGGCAGACTTTTGCCTTCCTCTTTTTCCTTGCCGGACGGTGTCCGGTGACAATGCGTGCAAGGTGCGGCGATTATCGTTTCGCATCCTGATTGCGCTCGGTATCGCTACGTTGTTTGAGACTGTAGGGCGGGGGCTTGCTCCCGCCGTAATATAAACTGTAAAAGAAATGTTAAGTTACACGATTTTCATTGATTTGACAGGGAAAATGTGTAATAATATATAGTAATAGGAATAGATAGAAAGGAGTGATTGCCGTGGCGAAACCTTTGGTGGCAATCGTGGGACGGCCCAATGTGGGTAAGTCCATGCTCTTTAATAAGCTCACCGGTCACCGTACCTCCATTGTGGAGGATACTCCCGGTGTTACCCGTGACAGAATTTACGGCGATTGCGAATGGTGCGGCCGCACCTTCTCTTTGGTGGATACCGGCGGTATCGAGCCCGGTACCGACTCCGATATGCTGAAATTCATGCGCCGTCAGGCAGAGATTGGTATTGAGTTGGCCGATTGTGTCGTGATGGTTGTTGATGTACGCTCCGGTGTGACCGCAGCTGACCAGGACGTGGCGACAATGCTGCGTAAGTCTGGCAAGCCTGTGGCGCTGGCGGTGAATAAGTGCGACTCCATCGGTCCTGTGAATCCTGATGTGTATGAGTTCTACAGCCTGGGCATCTATGATCTCTTTGAAGTCTCTGCTGTCCACGGTCACGGTACCGGTGACCTTTTGGACTGGTGCCTGGAGAACATGCCTGCCGAAGAGGAAGAAGAGGAAGATAGCGACACCATCAAGGTGGCGATTGTGGGTAAGCCCAATGTGGGTAAGTCCAGCCTTTTGAACCGTATTCTGGGCGAGGAGCGCGTGATCGTCTCCAATGTTGCGGGTACGACCCGCGATGCGATCGACTCCGACTTTGAGAACGAGACCGGCAAGTATTGCTTTATCGATACGGCCGGTATGCGCCGCAAGAGCAAAGTGGACGACCAGATCGAAAAGTATTCCAATATGCGTACCATCAATGCCATTGAGCGGGCTGATGTGTGTCTGATTTTAATCGATGCCAATGACGGTGTCACCGAACAGGATACCAAGATCGCAGGTCTTGTCCATGAAGCCGGTAAGGCTGCTATCATCGTAGTAAATAAGTGGGACGCAGTTACCGATAAGGAAACCAATACCATGCGCGATAAGGAACTGGGTGTTCGCGATGGCCTGAGCTATATGACTTATGCACCTGTAGTGTTCCTGTCAGCTCTGACCGGTCAGCGTGTGGACAAGCTGTTCCAGGTGATCCAAGATGTGCATAAGCAGAACACCAGCCGTATCACCACCGGCGCGCTGAACAGCGTTCTGGCAGATGCGACTGCCCGTGTGCAGCCGCCTTCCGATAAGGGTCGTCGCCTGAAGATTTACTATATGACTCAGGCAAGCACAAAACCCCCGCATTTTGTTATTTTCTGCAACGATGCCCGGCTGTTCCATTTCTCCTACCAGCGGTATC
This sequence comes from Oscillospiraceae bacterium, assembly GCA_017547505.1. Classification (GTDB taxonomy): domain Bacteria; phylum Bacillota; class Clostridia; order Oscillospirales; family Oscillospiraceae; genus Faecousia. The sequence continues at coordinate 6,742 of JAFYPO010000079.1, forward strand.
TGGAAAACCAGATCCGTGAGGTCTTTGGTCTGCAGGGCACTCCTGTCCGTATCACCATTCGCCAGCGCGGCGACAAGGAGGAGTAAGTATGTGGCTTTGGATCGCCATTGCGCTTGTGGCAGGTTACCTGTTGGGCAATCTGAACGGCGCGGTTGTTATGTCCAAAACAATGCATGACGACGTACGCAACCACGGCAGCGGCAATGCCGGCCTTACCAACTTTATCCGCAACTACGGTGCGGCAAAGGCGGCACTGGTCATTGCGATTGATGCACTGAAAGCCGTTTTGGGTTGCTTGATCGGCGGTCTGCTGCTGCGGCCTTACGGCATGTACACCGAGGGTGCAGCCATTGGGGGTGCAGCTGTTATGCTGGGTCATGTTTTCCCGGTGTTTTTGGGCTTCCGTGGTGGCAAGGGAATCCTCAGCGGCCTGTTTATTGCCTTGATGGTGGATTGGCGTGTGGCTGTGATTATTCTGGCTGTCTTTGCTGTTGCGTACCTGATTACTTGGTATGTGTCCCTTGGCTCTGTTTTGGCAGCAACGGCTTTTGCGGTGGCGTTTGCCTTCCTCCACTACAACAATCCCATTGTATTGGCCTGCGGTATCTTTATGGGCGCTTTGGCAGTCTTTATGCACCGACAGAATATCGTCCGCCTTGTAAAAGGGCAGGAGAGAAGGACCAATCTTTTCAAAAAGGATAAAGAATAAGAAAATGCCCGAAGCCTTGGCTTCGGGCATTCTTTTATAGAAAACAAGAACGGCGCTACATTGTAGCGCCGTTTGTTGATGCAGATTACACTGCACGCTCAACCTTATTGGAACGGAGGCATCTGGTACAAGCGTACACATGGCACGGAGTACCGTTGACGATTGCCTTAACGCGCTTGACGTTGGGCTTCCAGGTACGGTTGGAACGTCTGTGGGAGTGGGAGACCTTAATACCAAAGGTAACGCCCTTACCGCAGTAATCACACTTTGCCATTCGTTGCACCTCCTATCGGTAACGACTCGTTAAAATTCACGTGATAAACACGCGCTTGGATATAATAGCAGAGCTTTCCGAAAAATGCAAGTCTTTTTTGCAAAAAATTTTAATTATTTCAAAAGATTTATTGATATTCCCAAAGATAGCAGATATAATGCAGGTAGAAATTAGAAAGAGGTGATCTCTGTGTTTGATGTTCACAGCGTGCCGCTTAAGACTTTGGTAGCGGAATTTGATTTGGAACTGGCGTATACAGCCACAGATTATGAATCTGTTTGCCTGACCGTGGAAGACGTTGCCCGTCCCGGTCTGCAGCTTGCAGGCTACTATGACCACTTTGAACCCATGCGTCTTTTGGTGCTGGGCAATATGGAATCCAGCTATCTGCAAAAGCTGGACTCCACAGAGCGCGCATTGACCTTTGACCGCCTGTTTGCCTATAAGTTCCCGGCAATGCTGATTGCCCGGAATATCGAGCCTGACCCCCAGTGCCTGGAAATGGCAAAGAAACATAACGTTTCTGTTCTGCGTACCGCAGAGCCTACCAGCACCATTGTCTCGGCTATTATTGCATACCTGAAATCTGCGTTGGCACCCAGCATCACCCGTCATGGCGTGTTGATGGAAGTTTATGGTGAGGGTATTCTCATCACAGGTGAGAGCGGTCTTGGTAAAAGTGAAACTGCAGTAGAGCTTCTGAAGCGTGGTCACCGCTTGATTGCCGATGATGCGGTGGAGATCCGTAAAATTGCGGGTAATGTTCTTATGGGTACTGCGCCCAAGCTGATCCGCAACTATGTGGAACTGCGCGGCATCGGTATTCTGAATGTGGCAAAGCTCTTTGGTATGGGCGCTGTTAAGACGGAAAATGAGATCAACCTGGTGGTGAATATCGTTCCCTGGCAGCAGCAAAAGGAGTACGACCGCCTGGGTATCGAGGAGAATTTTACGGAAATTTTGGGCGTAAAGGTTCCCACCAATACCATTCCCATCACGCCCGGTCGTAACCTGGCAGTGATTTTGGAAGTTGCGGCTATGAATAACCGTCAGCGGAAGCTGGGCTACAACTCTGCACTGGAATTCACGCAGCAGATGGACGCCAACAGAATGGACCTGACCGGGAGCAAGTAATATGAAGGAATTTACCATCGGCGCCAACGATGCGGGTCAGCGTCTGGACCGCTTTTTGGCAAAAGCCGTGCCGCTTCTTCCGGCCTCCTTGGCACAGAAGTATATCCGCATTAAGCGCATTAAGCGCAACGGCGGTCGTGCAGAGCGGGACACCCGCCTGGTAGAAGGTGATGTACTCCAGTTATATATCAATGACGAGTTCTTTGATAAGCCCCGGGAGGACAATGCCTACCTGACGGTTGCGACACCGAAACTGAATATCGTTTATGAAGATGAGAACATTCTTCTTGTGGATAAACGTCCCGGTCTGGCGGTACACCCCCATGACGGCGCAGAATACGGCAGAACCCTCATTGATCATATTCAGGCCTACCTGTACCAGAAACGGGAATGGAGTCCCAGGGGAGAGAATGCTTTTACACCGGCGCTCTGCAACCGCATCGACCGCAATACCGGCGGTATCGTCATTGCCGCAAAGACCGCAGAAGCTCTCCGCGTACTGAACCAGAAAATTAAGGATCGTGAGATGGACAAGCGGTATCTGGCGATTGTGGAAGGCACTTTGAAACAACCCAAGGGCAGCCTGAAAGGCTACTTGTTCAAAGATGCCAAAAAGAACAAAGTCTTTGTGACCGATAAACCCCAGCCCGGCGCAAAAACCTGTCAGACCAATTATATTACTTTGGCGAAAAATCAAGGTCTGTCTTTGGTGGAGTGCGAACTCATCACCGGCAGAACCCACCAGATCCGCGCCCAGTTTGCTCATGCGGGACACCCTCTGCTGGGAGACGGCAAATACGGCAAGCTGGATAAGCGTTTCGACAGAACCTATCAGGCACTCTACTCCTATAAGCTGACGTTCTGCTTTACTACAGAATCCGGCAGCCTGGAGTATCTGAACGGCAAAACCTTCCAGGTGAAGGAAGTTGACTTCGTAAAAGAATATTTCCCTGACTACAAATAAAAGAGAGTGGCACAGCCACTCTCTTTTTTATAATACTTCTGTAATGGTGCCGCCGCCAATGACCGTGTTGCCGTCGTACAGAACAACCGCCTGACCGGTGGTGATGGCACGCTGGGGTTCATCGAATTCCACCCGCGCAAAACCATTTTTCTCCGGATATACCGTAGCCGGCTGAGGGGTGTGGCGGTAGCGGACTTTTGCCAACACCCGCATAGGCTCGGTCAAGGTTTCAAAGGGCATGAAATTCCAATCCTTTGCCCGCAGAACTTTTTTGAACAGATCCTCATTTTTACCAAGTGTGACGGTGTTATTTTCCATATCCTTGGCACACACATAGGCAGGCTCACCCAGGGCGATTCCCAGACCCTTCCGCTGCCCCAAAGTGTAGCCCACAGCGCCCTGGTGTTTACCTAAAACCTTACCGTCAAGATCCAGATAATCACCGGCAGGGTAGACCTTTTTGGTATACCGCTCCATAAAGGCTTTGTAGTCGCCATCGGGGATAAAACAGATGTCCTGGCTGTCCCGTTTCTTTGCTGTGATAAAACCTTGCTCCTCCGCAATATTCCGTGTTTCTGCCTTGGTAAGACTACCCAGAGGCAGCAGAATTTTCGACAGCTGTGCCTGATTCAGACAGGCCAAAAAATAGGACTGATCTTTGTTCTCGTCCACTGCCTTTTTCAGGAGAAACCGTCCGGTTTCCGGGTCTTTTTCAATCTGGGCATAATGTCCGGTTACGATATGATCACAGCCCAGTTCCGTTGCTTTTTCCAACAAAACACCAAACTTCATGGTCTTGTTGCACCGGATACAGGGATTGGGGGTATCTCCCTGTTCATAGCTTTCAATAAAGTCTGTTACAACATGTTCCCGGAATTCCTTGCAGGTGTCAAAAACATGGAAGGGGATTCCCAAACGGTCAGCAACCGCTTTGGCGTCCGTACCGGGATCCGGGCATGCACAACCCAGAAGCTCGCTGTCACACATACGCATGATGGCGCCGATGCAATCCAAGCCGCCGCTTTGCACAAGATAGGCAGCCACAGAACTGTCCACACCGCCGCTCATGGCGATCAAAGCCCTTTTTTGCTCCATGTTTTTCACCTCCTTCTGTGTTATGCCGTTATTTTATCATAGGACTTAGACAAAAGCAAATGGTAAACATAATCATTTTTGGAAACTGAGAAAAAGTCATAAAAACCAGTTAAAATGCGAAAATTATGCAACTTTTTACCAGAATATAACTGTTGCAAAATGTGTCATATTTTGCTATAATACCCCCGTAACCCATGCGAAAGGAGTCACCCCAGTGAGAAAAAGAATCCTTTGCTGCGTTCTGACGCTGATCCTCATGGCAAGCCTTCTGGCTCCCGGGATTGTGACCGTCTCCGCAGCAACCGATATGACTTCCAGTGATGAAGCGATCCGTATTTTGAAGTTGGAAGAAGGCTTCAGTGCAAAACCCTATTGGGACTATGCCCAGTGGACCGTTGGCTACGGCACCCGCTGCCCCGACGATAAGCTGGAAGAGTATAAGAAAAACGGTATTTCCAAAGAAGCAGCCGAAGCTCTGCTCCGTAAGCAGCTGAATAATTTTGAAAGCGAAGTCAATAAGTTTATCCGAAAAACCGGTATTTCTGCCAATCAGAATCAGTTTGATGCCATGACCTTGTTTTCCTACAACTGTGGTACAAGCTGGCTTTACCAGACAACCGGCGTGCTGTACAAGGCCATTGTCAGCGGCGCGACCGGCAATGAACTGATCAATGCCTTCTCCCGTTGGTGCTATGCCGGCGGTGAGATCAAAACATTTCTGTTAAGACGCCGTTTGTGCGAAGCCAATATGTACATAAACGGCCAATATTCCCAGCAACCTCCTGCAAATTTTGGTTATGCGCTGTTTGATGCCAACGGCGGCACCTGTTCTCCCAATGTCCAGGGTTATGATACTGACCTGACCGCAACGATCGGTCCTACGCCCAAGCGGGACGGCTGCACCTTTACCGGTTGGTATACCGCCAGAACCGGTGGTACCAAGGTAGAGATCCTTGACGCGTCTGTAAAGAATGCACGTCTGTATGCCCAGTGGCTGGACGGCGAGGGAGAAGACCCCAATCAGAAAGAAGAAAACGGCGTCACCGTTACGGTGAATACCAACGGTGTCAATGTCCGCAAAGGCCCCGGCACCAACTATGCCGCAATCAGCAAAGCAAATGCCGGTGAACAGCTGGTGATCACCGAGACGAAGGAGGGCACACCCGATACTTGGGGTAAGTTCTCCGGCGGTTGGATCTGCCTGATGTACACCAACTACGACGAAGTTACCAAGGAAGAGGAAAAGCCTACTCCCACAAAGAAAATGGGAACGGTGAAGGTAAACGATGTTCTGCGTGTGCGCAAGGGACCCAGCACCGGTTATGCCGTGGTGGACTACCTGCAAAACGGCACCCGTGTGGAGATTCTGGAAGAAAAATTAAACGGCTCCATGCGGTGGGGTAGAATTGAAAAAGGCTGGATCAGCATGGACTATGTGACGCTGGATCCGGAGAAGACACCGGAACCCACTGTCCCGGAAACCACGGTTCCTCCCACGACTACACCGCCCACAACAGTACCCCCCACGACAGTTCCCCCCACAACTGTACCTCCAACCACGCAGCCTACCGTTCCCGAGGAGAAGCCTCAGAACCCTCCCGCAACTGCCAAAACCGGCAAGGTGAAGGTCAGCGGTACCCTGCGGATCCGCAGTGGTCCCAGCACCTCCAACAAGATCGTGGGGTATCTCAACGATGGGGATAAGGTGACCATTACAGAGGAAACCACAACCGGCTCCATGAGTTGGGGTAAGATTGACAAGGGCTGGATCAGCCTTAGTTATGTGGTCTTTGACAAGACTGAACCGCAGGAGAAGATCACCGGCACGGTCAAGGTCACGGATTTTCTGCGTATCCGCAAAGGCCCCGGCACGTCCTATGCCATTACCGGTTACCTGTACAACAAGGACAGGGTGACCATTACGGAAACGAAAGTTGTTGGCGGCATGACCTGGGGAAAGATCGACAAAGGTTGGATCAGTCTTAGCTATGTGGTGCTGGATAAGCAGGAAACCGCACCCGCCAAGGTGATCAAAACCGTCACCGCTGACTGCCTGCGCGTCCGCAAAGCTCCCGGCACCTCCAACGCAATCACCGGCTACTTGTACAAGGGCACAAAGGTGGAAATCCTCAAAACCCAAAAGGTGGGAAACACCACTTGGGGACAGGTGTCCAAGGGCTGGATCAGCATGGACTATGTAAAATAAAACAGTAACCGGAAGGCAAGCGCCTTCCGGTTATTTTTCTCGTCCAGGTCAACGACCCCGATATTCCTGTTTCAAAACCTCAGCCATTTCTTCCGGTGTCTCCCGGCAACCGCCGGCCAACCAGAGCTTTATAATGGCATTCAGTCCGTTTCGGAAGAATTCAATGTGGTACTTGATGTTGCTGTCAATGTGTTCTTGTTCAGCACGCCGTTTATCGTAGATGGAAATCAGGTGCTGGTCGTCATAGCAAAGTTTGAAATAAGTGTTGTAGAACAGCTGATTTTCCTTGATGTGCTGAAACATCTTCAAAGCACCGGTGCGCTCGTTGAAATAGTCATAGTCAGCAAACAGATTGGAAAACTCTTCCTCCAGAATTTTTCTTGTCTGGTCGGCAAGGTCGAAAATGTCCACATAATTGGCATAGAAGGTGCTGCGGTTCAGGCCGGTAATTTTGATCAGGTCAGAAACGGTGATTTCCTTGATCTCGTGATCTTGCAGAAGTTCAATAAACGCTTTTGCGATCTTTTCTTTGGACTCTTTACGTCGCTTGTTGTTTTTTATATTCATAAAAACCTCTATTAAACCAACACTTATTGTAAAAATGATGATTGTTTTGTGCTTGCGGGATTATTATACTGTAAATGCATTAAGAAAACAAGTGTTGGAATAATGAAAGGAGAAAATTATATGAAAAAAAGTAGTTTTGTTGCACTGGTTTTGGGAACTGTCAGCGGGGTGCTGTTTGCGCTGGGTATGTGCATGGCATTACTGCCGGAGTGGAACGCCTTTAAGGAAGGCGTTGTTTTTGGCGGTATCGGACTCGTCCTGGGTGTTATCACATTTTTGGTGTGGTGCAAGATGGAGAATAAGAAATTTCCCAAGATGAACGGCAAAAATGTTCTTCGTACCAGCTACTGTGTTCTGGCGGTATTGGTCCTTGGTGTAGGTATGTGCATGTGTCTTGTTTGGAATCAGATCATTTGGGGCACACTGGTAGGCCTTTTGGGCATTGTGATGCTGCTGGCACTCATTCCCATGATTAAGGGAATCAAATGAATGCGCTGAGAATCGCAAAAAGTCCGTACACAAGGCTTGCAATCAATATTGCTTATGCTGTCGGTAATTGCGCCATCGGTTTTCTTACCCACTCCTGGTGGTTTATCACCGTCGGTGCCTATTATACGATTCTGGCGATCACCCGCTTTTCTGTATTGCAAATACGCAGAAAAGCGAAGGGAGATCCGGACACAGAGCTGTTTGCAAGGCGGATTACGGGAATCTTGTTGGTTGTTCTGTCTTTTTGCATCGTGGGTGTAAATGTCTTATCGATCGCAGAAGGGCGAGGGACCGATTTCCACGAAATTATCATGATCGCAATTGCTACCTACACCTTTACAAAAATCACGGTTGCGATTATCGGCATGGTGAAGACGAAGCATACGGCTTCGCCTGTCTTGAAAACACTGCGAAATATATCCATGGCAGATGCGTTCGTCTCTGTCTATACAATGCAGCGCTCCATGCTGGTGTCATTTCCCGGCATGCAGCCGGCAGAAATTCAAATTTTAAATATTATGACCGGAACAGCGGTCTGGGTGATCGTTCTGCTTCTGGGCGTAAATCTGATAGGAGGAAAATATACAGTTATGGCAAAATCCAAAATCGTAAAAACAAATGAAAAGATTGCTGAAGCAGTGGTCAGCGGCTATAAGAAAATCGAAAATGGCGTTGTTTGCGGGTATAAGAAAATCGAACAGGGCGTAGTGGAAGGCTACACCAAAATCGAGGATAAATTTGTAGACACATACCTGTCAAAAGAAGGCGAAACAGTGGAACAAGCCAAGGAAAGATTGAAAAACAAAAAGCAATAAGCAGCTGCGGCAGAAAGGAACACCTTTCTGCCGCATTTTTTGTGGAAAAATACCCCAAGAAAAGGGGGTAAAACCCTTGGTCAGGACTTGCATTTTTTGTAAAAAGCAGGTATAATAAGCTGATTCATTTTTACTTTTTTTATGAAGAGGTTTTGCTGTGTATCTTAAGAGTTTGGAAGTGCAGGGATTCAAATCGTTTCCCGATAAAACGCTGATCCGATTCGGCGATGATATTACCGCCATCGTTGGCCCCAACGGTTCCGGTAAATCCAATATTTCCGATGCCATTTTGTGGGTCATGGGCGAGCAGTCTACCAAGACGCTCCGTGGCGCAAAAATGGAGGACGTGATCTTCGGCGGTACCCAGAAGCGCGCAGCTGTGGGTTTTGCGGAAGCTACCCTGACATTGGACAATACAGATCGCGCGCTGGCCTACGATTCCGACGAGGTCATGGTCACCCGCCGCTACTACCGCAGCGGTGACAGCGAATACTACATCAACCGCCAGTCTGCCCGTTTGCGCGATATCCATGAGATGTTTATGGACACGGGTCTTGGCAGAGAGGGCTATTCCAATATCGGTCAGGGCAGAATTGATGAAATTCTGTCTCTGAAGAGCGCAGACCGTCGTGAGATCTTCGAAGAGGCTGCCGGTATCTCCAAGTACCGTCACCGCAAGGAAGAGACTGAGCGGAAACTGGCCCATACTGAGGATAACCTGCTGCGTATCGGCGATAAGGTTTCCGAACTGGAAATGCAACTGGAGCCTTTGAAGGTACAGTCTGAGAAGGCCAAGAAGTATCTGGAGCTGAAAGAAGATCTTCTGGGTGTGGAAGTGACCGTGTGGCTGGATACTTTGGAGAAGCTCTCCACCGCTGCAAAGAAGGCAGAGGAGGACTATAATTCCGCTTCCTTTGTGCTGCAGCAGGCACACGATGACCTGAATAAGCTGTATGCCAAGTCCGAGCAAATGAGCGCTGAACTGCGCCACAAGGACGAGGAATTGGAAAATATCCGTTCCCAGGTGAGCATGCTGGACGCCACTCATCAGCAGATGGACGGCCAGATGGCTGTTTTGCGGGGTAATGTACAGAACAACGAAGCCAACATCAAGCGCATCGAGGAAGAACTCCAGGGCCAGGAAGACCGCAGCGGCGGTATCGCTGCCCAGATGGAGCAGGCGCGTCAGCGCATTGCCCAGATCGAGGAAAGTCTGACCGAAAAGCGGGCAGCTGTGAACACCTTGCAGCAAGAACTGACAGCATTGTCTGCCAATGCCGAAGGCATTACCCGCCAGTTCCTGGATCTGCGCACAACAGAGAGCAACC
>JAFYPO010000080.1 GCA_017547505.1 Oscillospiraceae bacterium
ACAACGCCCTGATAGCCATGGCCCTTGGAAATACCGGTGACATCGATCCAGTCGCCGGCAGCGAAGGCATCAGCCTTGACAACGTCGCCCACGTTCATGGTAGCGGCGGTCTCCAGCTTGAACTCCTTCAGGTGCTTCTTAGCCTCAACGCCAGCCTTCTTCAGATGGCCAGCCTCAGGCTTGGTCAGCTTGGACTCCTTGACATCCTCAAAGCCCAGCTGGACGGCCTCGTAGCCGTCGGTTTCGATGGTCTTCTTCTGAGTGACGACGCAGGGACCTGCTTCCACAACGGTAACAGGGATCACCTTGCCGCTCTCATCGAAGATCTGGGTCATGCCCACTTTCTTGCCGATGATTGCTTTTTTCATTTGGTTTTCTCCTTTTTAGGTTATTGGTTGACAGCCCCATTGGGGAAGCCGCCAACATGACCCGTCGCCCGATGTCAGGTTTCAGGGAAACGAATCCCGATAGCCCTACAACCGTCCTTTTCGGCGCTTTAGGGCTTATCTGCCTCGCCTTGCATCAAGCAAGGCTTCGTTATCTGCACCCTAAATCACCAAAAATTACTGGTTGTAGGGTGCCTTGCAGTTTTCGCGCCCTGCATTTCGTCAAGGCAAGCAAAACGCTGCAGACAATACCGTCTGTATTATCAAAGCGTTTTGCGCAGCATGGGCGGAATGCAGGCTGTGAAAACCTACCGGGGTTCATTTCTCTGAAACCTCACAGTGCGGGCAGCGGTGAATCCTTATATTATAATGTATAAGGATTACAGCTTTATCTCTATCTCAACGCCAGCGGGAAGGTCCAAGCTCATCAGAGCTTCGACAGTCTTCTGGTTGGGGTTGAGGATATCGATCAAACGCTTGTGGGTTCTGCGCTCGAACTGCTCACGGCTATCCTTGTACTTGTGGACAGCGCGAAGGATCGTAACGACTTCCTTCTTGGTGGGCAGCGGGATGGGGCCGGACACGGAAGCGCCGTTGCGCTTTGCGGTCTCGACGATCTTTGCCGCGCTGGAGTCGATCAGCTGATGATCGTAAGCCTTCAGCCGGATGCGGATCATTTCCTGGTTTGCCATTTTGTGTTTCCTCCTTGATAAAACGTACTCAGTTTTCGTTGTGTCTGGGTACGGTGAACTGTCGTCCACGCCGTCGTGCGTATCATTCTGAGCCAAGAAAAATGGCCGACGCAAGGCCGACCTTCCCCTGCCCCAGCGATATACGCTGCGTAAACAGAGCAATTCAGCCGCCCGATGACCGGACATACTCCGCAGAAGTTACCGTTTTTCAACGCAATCTCCTGCATCATCGCAGTGCGCAGAGCAGACTTCGCCTACACGCGCTAGAGTATAGTAACACACCCGGCTACGTTTGTCAATAAGTTTTTTAGAAAAATAAACAAAATTTTGTAAGTATTTTCAGCACTTTCGCAGAATTTATTTTTTCGGGCAAACCGCAAAAAAATGGGAGGGTTTCCCCTCCCATTATACATTATATATTAGTCCTTGAACTGAGCCTGGCAAGTAAGATTGATCCCCAGGCGCTTAAAAACCTTTTCGTCGACCGCAGACAGAATCACAGAGGAGTGAACCTCGCAGCCACGCAGCTTGTTCAGCTGTTCCATTGCTTTCTCAGCAGCAGGATCGGTGGCAGCGCAGATAGACAAAGCGATCAGCACCTCGTCTGTGTGCAGTCTGGGGTTGCGGTTGCCGAAGTGATCCACCTTCAAATGCTGAATGGGATCGATAACCTCGGGAGCGATCAGATGCAAGGCATCATCTTGTCCTGCCAATGCTTTCAGCGCATTCAGCAGCAGCGCGGAAGATGCGCCCAGCAAATCAGAAGTCTTGCCGGTAATGATCCGGCCATCAGGCAACTCCATAGCAGCAGCAGGCAGACCGGTAGCTTCTGCCTTTGCCAAAGCAGGTGCTACTACTCTCCGCTCCTCGGGAGCGACACCGGCTTTCTTCATCAAAAGTTCCAGCTTGAATACCTGCTCATCGGTAGCTTTACCCTGTTTCTGATCTGCCAGAGCGGTGTAGTACCGGCGGAGGATCTCCTGACGAGAGGCGTCCTTGGCAGCTTCGTCGTCAACAACACAGTTGCCCACCATATTCACGCCCATGTCTGTAGGAGACTTATAGGGGCATGTACCCAAAATCCGTTCAAACATAGCAACCAGCACCGGGAACGCCTCCACATCGCGGTTGTAGTTGACGGTAGTTTCGTTATAGGCTTCCAGATGGAAGGGATCGATCATGTTCACATCGGAAAGATCGGCGGTTGCTGCCTCGTATGCCAGATTAACAGGGTGATTCAGAGGCAGATTCCATACAGGGAAGGTTTCAAATTTGGCATAGCCGGCTTTCACACCCCGCTTATGCTCATGGTACAGCTGGCTCATGCAGGTCGCCAGCTTACCGCTGCCTGGGCCGGGCGCAGTGACCACCACCAGTTCCCGGGTGGTTTCAATAAAGTCATTCTTGCCGTAACCCTCATCGCTGACGATGTAAGGAATGTTCGCAGGATAGCCGGGGATATGATAGTGATGATAGACCTTCAGGCCCATGCCCTCCAGACGTGCCTGGAAAGCCTTGGCGAGGGGCTGGTCATTATAACGCGTCAATACCACAGAACCAACATACAGGCCAAAGCCGCGAAAAATATCGATCAAACGGATCACATCGCGGTCATAGGTAATACCCAAGTCGCCACGGACCTTGTTCTTCTCAATATCGTCGGTATTGATAGCGATCACCATCTCCACCTTGTCCTTCAGCTGCAAAAGCATCTGCAGCTTACTGTCAGGCTTGAAGCCGGGCAGCACACGGGACGCGTGGTTATCGTCATACAGCTTACCGCCGAACTCCAGATACAGCTTACCGCCAAACTGCTCAATACGGCTGCGGATATGGGCAGACTGACTCTGGATATATAAATCATTATCAAAGGCTGTTCTTACCATAGCGGTAACACCCTCTTTCAAAAAAACTATTTATTATTGTACACAATTCGAGAAAAAATAGCAAGAGGTTTATAGGCTGTCTACAGCTTTTGCCAATTGCTCCATCGCCTTTTCCAAAGTTGCTCTGGGACATGCCAGCACGATCCGCTGGAACTGTTCGGTGTATTCGCCGAAGATACTGCCGGTATCCAGCCAAAGATTTGCTTTGTTGATAATAAGATCGTCCAGCTGTTCCTTAGTCAGGCCCAAACCGCTGCAATCCAGCCAAGCCAGGTAAGTACCCTCCGGCTCCACCAGCTTGATCTTCGGAAGGCGCGCAGCCAGGAAATTGCGGATATATTTCAGGTTTTCCCGCATATAGGCCTTACATTCTGTCAGCCATTCCTCGCCGCCTTCATAGGCAGCAGTTGCAGCCACAGCGCCCAGGCGGTTAACATCGTGATAAGCGGCAATATCCAACTCCCGCTTAAACCGCTTTTGCAATTCTTCACCGGGAACAAGGATATTGGACACCTGCAGACCTGCCAGATTAAAGGTCTTGCTGGGTGCGGTACAAATGATAACGTTGTCTGCCAAATCGGGACAGGCTTTCACAAAAGGCGTGTGGGGATATTCCGGGAACGCAAAGTCACAGTGGATCTCGTCAGAGATCACCGCTACATTATGCTTTTTGCAAATTGCGCCCAGGGTCTGCAATTCCGCCAGCGTCCACACACGACCCACAGGGTTATGGGGACTACAGAAGATCATTGCTTTCACATCATTTTCCACGATCTTCCTCTCAATATCTGCGAAGTTCATGGTATAGCGGCCGTTTTCATAGTTCAGTTCGCTTCTGACAATCTTACGGTCGTTGTCTGCAATGACCCGATAGAAGGGATAATAAACAGGCGGCAGCACCAGCACATTGTCACCAATCTTAGTAGTGGCACGAACAGCGGCAGACAAGGCAAATACCACGCCGGGAGTATTCATAAGCCACTGAGGCGCAATCTCCCAATCAAAGTGCTTGGAAAACCAAGCCTGTAACGCAGGAAAATACCGGGAGCTGCGAATACTGTAGCCAAAAATACCGTGATTCACTGCCTCGCGGAGGGCTTCCAGCACACACTCCGGCGAACGAAAATCCATATCCGCCACCCAGAGGGGCAAAATGTCGGCGGTATGACCGTGTTCTGCGTAAGCATCGTACTTGGCGCAGTCTGTACCGCGGCGTTCAATAATCGCATCAAAATTCATATCCCGCACCCCCTCATGATACTGCTACCATGATACAACTTTCGATGCCGTTCGTCAAGTTGACTTTGTTTCCGTTCCATGGTAGGATAAGCATACTATTATAATAAGGAGCATTCCTATGGAGCCTTTTGTACGCACTGCCCTGCTTTTGGGCGACGCAGCTATGGAAAAACTGAAAATCGCAAAAGTGGCTGTATTCGGTTTGGGCGGTGTCGGCGGCTATGTGGTGGAAGCCCTTGCCCGCTCCGGCGTGGGCGCTTTGGAGCTGGTGGACCACGATACCATCAGCCTGACCAACATTAACCGTCAGATTTTTGCCACCCGCTCCACCGTGGGCATGGATAAGGCAGAAGCTGCGAAACAGCGGGTTTTGGACATCGAGCCTTCCATTCAGGTCACTGCGAGAAAAGAGTTCTTCCTTCCGGACACTGCGGATAATTTTGACTTTGCAAGCTATGACTATGTGGTGGACGCCATCGATACGGTTACCGGCAAGCTGGCTTTGATCACCGCCTGTCAGGCGGCCGGCACACCCATTATCAGTTCCATGGGTACCGGCAACAAACTGGATCCTTCCAAATTCCAGATTGCGGACATTACCAAGACCTCCGTCTGTCCTTTGGCCCGGATCATGCGAAAAGAATGCGCCAAGCGGGGCATCAAGCACCTGAAAGTGCTGTTCTCCACGGAAGACCCGATCCCCTCTGTGGGCGGCACAACGGAAGAACTGCCGGAAGGCCGCAGAAGTCTGCCCGGCAGTGTGGCATTCGTCCCTTCCGTGGCAGGTCTTATGATCGCCGGCGAGGTTATTAAAGATCTTATAAAATAAAAACCGAGAGGATTGCGCCTCTCGGTTTTTTCTTGTCTTGTTTTAGGGGGGTCGGTGTGCTATACTGTTTATATCGTATATTAGGAGGTAGATTATGTCTTTTGATGTAAATCATTGGATCCTGTTCCTCATGGCAGGTATTCTGGTCGCCGTTGTACTGGCGCAATCTGTATTTTTCCTCATCAAAGCCCTGCGCCGCACCAAGGAGCTGGGCATGGATCAGAAGAAAATCCGCAAAACCATGCTCACCGCGGCAATTTTCACCATTGCACCCGCTGTGGCAATTGTGATCAGCGTTATGGTGTTGAGCAAAACCCTGGGTCTTCCCCTGCCCTGGCTGCGCCTGAGTGTGGTAGGCTCTATGAGTTATGAAACCGTGGCCGCCAATAACGCCCTTTCCGCTATGGGTCAGACCCTGGGCGCAGGCTCTTTGGACGCGCAGCAGTTTGTCAATGTGCTGATCGTTATGACCGTCAGCATTATGCTGGGTATCTGGTTGGTTCCCCTCATCGGCAAGAAGCTGCAGAAGGGTATGAAATCCATGGAAAACCGAGACAAGCGCTGGGCAAACATCTTCCAGGCAGCGCTCTTTATCGGCATGATTGCCTCCTTCCTGGGTTTTGTGTTCTGCGATGTTTCCCGCCTGTGGGATCCCGCTTCCCGGGTCGTGGATGGTGTTACCCTTTCTGCCACTTCCGGTCTTGTGCCGGTCGTTGTTATGGCTGCGTCTGCCCTTATTATGGTGATCTGCGGTCTTTTGATGAAGCTGCCAAAAATGAAATGGCTCAGTGAATATGCCCTGCCCATCAGCTTGATCGTCGGCATGGCTGTTGCCATTCCCGTCACCGCCTGGTTGGGTTAAGGAGGTAGTCGTATGAAGAAATTAAGTTATATGGACAGCGTCCATCGCGACGGCACTATCTGGAATCTCTCTGTGATGGTTCTGCTCCTCGCTTTCCCCGTAGCCTGCTGCTTTGTTTTTAATGTAGCCCCCGAATGGAAAAGCCTTTTGATGGGTCTTTTCGCTACCGCACCTATGTACTGGGCTGTCGGTGCCATCGAAACCGTTACTTATGTTCCTATGTTGGGTGCCGGCGGCTCTTACCTCAGCTTTGTGACCGGCAATATTTCCAATCTGAAACTACCCTGCGCATTGAATGCCCTGGATCAGAACGGTGTTTCCGCCAATTCCGAAGAAGGTGAAGTGGTCTCCACCATCGCCATTGCCGTTTCCAGCATCGTCACCACCATTATTATCATTATCGGTGTTGTGATGATCGTGCCTTTGACTCCTGTTCTGAGCGCACCTGTGCTGCAGCCTGCTTTTGACCAAATCCTTCCTGCTCTGTTCGGCGGTTTGGGTGTGGCTTTTGTTTCCAAGAACTGGAAGATCGCCATTGCACCGATTGTTCTGATGCTGATCCTCTTCATCTTTGTGCCTGCTTTGAATGCCGGTACTGTGGGCATCATGGTGCCTGTGTGCGCGCTGTTCACCATTGGCGTGTCCAGAATCATGTACAAGAAGGGAATGATTTAAGTGGTCGCGTTATATGTGATTTTGGGCCTTTTGGGCCTTTTGATCGCGGTACTTTTGATCCGCACCCTTTGTTTTAACCCCAAACCCCAGAAAGAAATCAGCAACAAGGAAATCGTCTTTGATAAAGAAAAGGTCGTTTCCAATTTGCAGACTCTTGTGCGTTGTAAGACCATTTCTTACAATGACCACACGCTGGAAGATGAAGCAGAATTCCGCAAGCTGATCGACAGTCTGCCGGGATTGTATCCGAAAGTGTTTGAGACCTGTTCTTTCCGGGAGTTGCCCGACCGGGCGCTGCTCTTCCGCTGGCCCGGTAAGAGCGATCAGAACCCCTCTGTGATGATGGCCCACTATGATGTGGTCCCCGTAAATGAAGACAGCTGGGACAAGCCGCCCTTTGAAGGCATTATCGAAAACGGTGTGCTTTGGGGACGCGGTACTTTGGATACCAAGGTTACCTTTAATGGCGTACTGTTTGCCGCAAATCACCTGATGGATAAAGGCTTTATCCCCGAAAACGATATGTATTTCGCCTTCTCCGGCGGTGAAGAGATCAATGGCATGGGCGCTGTAAATATCGTCAATTATTTCAAAGAAAACGGTATCACCCCCGCCCTCGTGGTGGACGAAGGCGGCGCTGTTGTAGAAAATGTGTTCCCCGGTGTCAAAGAACCCTGCGGCCTCATCGGCATTGCAGAAAAGGGCATGATGAATGTGCGTTACTCCGTCAAGTCCGGCGGTGGACATGCGTCTGCGCCCCCTGTAAAGACCCCTGTTACCACTTTGGCAAAGGCTTGTCTGAACATTATTCAGAAGCCTTTTAAGATGCACCTGACCAAACCTGCGGCAGAGATGTTCGACACCCTGGGCCGTCACTCCGGTTTCGGTTTGAAGCTGGTATTTGCCAACCTCTGGCTGTTCAAGCCGGTGCTGGATATGATCTGCAAAGCAAGCGGCGGCGAAATGAACGCACTGGTGCGTACTACCACCGCCTTTACTATGATGGAAGGCAGCAACGCACGGAATGTGATTCCCGCAGAAGCCAGCCTTATCAGCAATATGCGTCTGAATCCCGCCGATTCTGTGGCCTCTGCCACCGAGTATCTGAAAAAAGTGGTAAATGACGAGACCGTGGAAGTAACCGTTCTGGAAAGCTTTGAGCCCAGTCCCATCTCCGAAACCGATTGCGACAGTTGGGATAAGGTGGCTGCCGCTGTGGCAGAAACCTGGCGCGGCTGTATTGTTTCTCCCTACCTGATGGTGCAATGCTCCGACTCCCGCCACTACCGGGATATTTCCCGGCACGTGTACCGCTTCTCTGCCATGGATCTCACCGCCGAGGAACGCAAGACCATTCACGGCAATAATGAACGAATCCGTCTGGACTGCGCTGCAAGAGCCGCAGAGTTCTATATTCGATTGCTGGAAAAATGTTGATATTATGACAAATATTATTAACTGTTTTACATTTATTGGCAATGTGGTCAGTTGTAAGGAATTCGGCAGTGGTCACATCAATACCACCATGAAGATCGTCACCGATACCGGTCACGCCTATATTCTGCAAAAAATCAACCACACAGTATTCAAACAACCTGTGCAGGTCATGGAAAATGCCGTTGCAGTGACAGAACATCTGCGAAAAAAGGATTCTAACCCCCGGCACACACTGCGTTTCCTGAAAACAAAAAGCGGTGATTACTGCCTACAGGATCCCAACGGCAATTACTGGAGAATGTACGAATTTATCCCCGGTTTGGCGTTGGACGCGCCGGAACGATTGGAAGATCTCTACGCTGCAGGTCTCGGCTTTGGGCGCTTCCAGCAGATGCTGCTGGACTTCCCCGTGCAGACATTGCATGAGACCATTCCCC
This sequence comes from Oscillospiraceae bacterium, assembly GCA_017547505.1. GTDB lineage: Bacteria > Bacillota > Clostridia > Oscillospirales > Oscillospiraceae > Faecousia. The sequence goes on from JAFYPO010000080.1 coordinate 8,444, forward strand.
ATTTCCACAACACCCCAAATCGTTACACCCAGTTGGAGCAGGCGGTACAGGCAGATCGGTTGAATCGTGTCAAAGAGGTGCACCCGCAGCTGGAATGGCTTATGGAGCAAAAGCCCCTGGCAAGTTCCCTTTTGGAGAACAAGGCGCTTCCCTTGCGTGTTACTCACAACGACACCAAGCTGAACAATGTCCTGCTGGACACAGAGACTCACGCCCCCTTATGCGTTCTGGATCTGGATACCGTCATGCCCGGTCTTTCCGCTTATGACTTCGGTGATGCTATCCGCTTTGGTGCTGCCGCATACGGAGAGGATGCACCGGAAAACCATATGGATTTTACCCTTTTTACCCAGTATGCCAAAGGTTTCCTGGAAGCCGCACCCAATCTCACGGAGGATGAGATCCAGGCGCTGCCCATGGGTGCTTTCCTGATGACTTTGGAGGTAGGTGTTCGTTTCCTCACAGATTATCTGGACGGAGATCAGTATTTCCGCATTGCCTATCCCACACAAAATCTTGATCGGGCAAACAACCAGCTGATGCTGGCAAAAGACATCAAAGAAAAGCTGCCTGAAATGGCGCAGATCATTCAAACCCTTCGCTAAAAAAAGCACCCTTTCCAAAAGGAAAGGGTGCTTTTTTTATACATTTGCAGCAAATTCTTTCATATCTGTGACCCGGCCGCCCTGCAGGCGGGAGTCCTCCGCCGCAAAAGCCATGTAGTGGCTTTCCACGGAGTTTTCCAAGAATGTAACAGAGGTGGTGTCAAAATCGTCGCCCCGCATCACACGGATAACATCATAAATAAGTCCCTCGTCACCGCCGCCGTGACCGGAGAAGTCAAAGCCCAACTTGTTCAGGTCGTACTCCTGCCGTTCCTGATTGAAGCGCTGGACATAGAGCTTGCGCTCCTCAAAATTGCCCCAAAGTTCGCCCTCTGTGCCGAACACCCGCAGGTATCGGGTCTGGCGGTTGGTAAAGCCCAGCATCTGGAAAGTCACGGTGACCTCATCTTCCAACAGCATGTTGATGCTCTGGTGGTCCACCACATCATTGTCCATACGGAATACGCACTTGCCGTAGTCCGTTACATCCAGTGTCTGCAGGATATTTTCCTCTGTGGGTTCCGGCTGCAGGACGTTGGCGGGCCAGCCGGGAATCCGGGAAAGGTAAAAACGCTGGGCGTGGAAAGGGCAATCCAAGCTGCAATCCGCACACCGCTGGGCAGCACCTTCCGGACTGTTTTCTTCCTTAAAGTACCGCAGGCTACCGAAAGAGGACAACTTCTCACAGTGCTTATCTGCCAACCAGCAGAGAATGTCCATATCATGGCAGCATTTTGCCAAAATCATAGGGCTGGAAGCTTCCTTGCTGTGCCAGTTGCCACGGACGAAGCTATGCGCGTAGTGATAATAGCCTACGTGTTCCGAAGCTTCAATGGAGCAAATTTTGCCAACAGCGCCCTCCGTTAACAATTTCTTGGCAGTGCGGTAGAAGGGTGTGTAGCGCAGAACATGGCACACGATTACTTTCCGTCCCAGTTCCTTGGCACGCCGATAAATGGCAGTGATGTCCTCCAAGGTGTTGGAAATAGGTTTTTCCAGCAACAGATCATACCCGATCTCCATTGCCCGGATCGCGTGCTCCTTATGCTGCGCATCCTGGGTGGCAATAATCATAACATCCGCCAGCTTAGGCTGTGCCAACAGATCCTCAGCGCCGGAAAACAAACGATCTTCCGGCAGTTGGACGTATTTATTGGCGCTGTCCAGCCGGATCCGGCGGTTATCTGCCATAGCAGTGACCTGAGATTCCTCGGAATATTTCAGGATCTTGGCAGCATAGGCAGTACCGCGGTTGCCCATGCCCAGGATTGCAAAGGTGACTTTTTTCATATTACACCCTCCCACTGATTTCTTTCCCCTTTATACACCTTTTTCTATACCTTGTCAACAGGATTTAGGGGTAGATTTTTCCGTCCATTTGGTGTATCATTGTGAGCGTTGAGGAGGAACGGTTCTATGTTGAAACGCTATGTGGGTAACAAAGCCTTTTACCGCCACATGCTTGCCATTGCCACCCCCATTATCCTGCAGAATTTTATTACCAATTTTGTTTCTCTTCTGGATAATGTGATGGTGGGACAACTGAGCACGGCGCAGTTAGGCGGCGTTACCATTGTCAATAACAATCTTCTGTTTATCTTTATGCTGACCTTATACGGCGGCGCTGCCGGCGCAGGTATCTTCACTACCCAATACTACGGAAAAGGGGATCACGAAGGTATCCGCCACACCTTCCGTTTTAAGCTGCTGATCAGCGCCCTTTTGGCTGTGGTCGGTATTGCAATCTTTACGCTCTTTGACGACCAGTTAGTAGGCTTATATCTGCAAGGTGACGGTGATGCCGCCATGGCTGCCGAAACCCTTTACTACGGCAAGCTGTACTTGCAGATCATGCTGATCGGTCTTGTGCCGTTTGTGGTGACCAATGCCTATGCCGGTACACTTCGGGAATGTGGCAAGACCATGGTTCCCATGGTGGCAGGCTTTGTGGCAACCGGTGTTAATCTTTGCTTTAACTATGTGTTGATCTTCGGTCACCTAGGGCTTCCCCAGTTGGGTGTTGCCGGCGCCGCCATTGCCACGGTGATCGCCCGTTTTGTGGAGATGGGCATCGTAGTGATCTGGGCGCATGCCCATACCAGGGTCCTGCCTTTCCTGAAGGGATTGTATCGCAGCTTCTACATTCCTGCAGCGCTTCTGAAAGCCATCATTGTCAAAGGTATGCCCCTGCTGGTCAATGAACTGGGTTATGCCATGGGCATGGCGATCTTGAATCAGTGTTACTCCTACTGCGGTCTGGCTGTTTTGCCTGCCCTGAGTATCTCCACCACCATCTACAATCTGGGCAGCGTGGTGTATCGCTCTTTGGGCAATACCGTAGGCATTATCACAGGACAAATGCTGGGCGCCAACCGCTCGGAGCAGGAGGTTCGGGATTCCAACCGGAAGATGACCGCCTTTGGTGTGCTTTCCGGTGTGGTTTTCGGCGCACTCCTGATTGCTCTGGCGGGGATCATTCCCAACGGCTACAACACCACCGAAGAAGTGCGTAAGCTTGCCACCTGGTTTATTATCATTTCTTCCTGTGCCATGCCCCTGCAGGCCTACATCTTCCCGGTGTATTTCACCCTGCGCTCCGGTGGCAAGACCATGATCACTCTGGCTTTCGACTGCGGCGCAAACTGGCTGCTGGCCATTCCCCTGGCCTTTATTTTGAGTCGGTTCTCCGGGCTGCCCATTCTGGCCATCTTCGCCGTCTGTAACAGCATTGACATTCCCAAATGTCTGTTCGGCTGGTGGCTGATCCGGCGGGGTACCTGGATTCAAAACATCACTTTAAGTTAAAAAAACGGCTGTCTTCTGGTGAAGACAGCCGTTTTTCTGTTAGATATAATTACCGTTAAGCACCAAGGCGCTGTACATAAACAGCACATCGGCATTCTGGAAATCCACACCGCCCAGACCGGTGATCTGGGTAGAGGTTTTGCGGATATCCACCAAGGTGATCTTGGCATAATCCCGCGCCAACAAAGGCACCAAAGAACTTCCGAAGGAATCCCGGAACACCACCAGTTTCTTATCGGTCTTAGCATTGGGATTTTCAATTACAAGAGGTTCTTCCAAACCGCTGAGAAACACATCGTACAGATCCAAGGCGTTCTGTTTTGTCATATCATGGACACCCTTATAAAGAACTTCGCCCATGGCATTGCTGACTATACATTCCTTCAGCACGTCATTGGTCATAATTTCCATAGTGTCCGGTGCCAAAGGCAACGCGGCCTGTCCGTGGTAAACACCATAGAAGGGACGATCCAAAGAAGAAATCTGCATGCTCTCGGGAGCAAACGCAGATACGCCCATGGCCTGGGTCAGTTTTTCCGCCACGGGAAGCAGCTTTTCCTGACGCCAGTGGGTGTCGGTTCGGTAGTAATCCTCTGCTTTCAACGCATCGGTAATATCCACATACGTGGCCCAGGGCATACCCTCGGCGATCATGCGGCACATCGCCTCGTGATCCATAGACAGATGGCCGCTTTCTTCTGCCAGATAGTAGCTCTTGTCCGGCACGACCGTGGCATAGACCTTGCAGTTATTTTTCTGCAAATACAGCCGGTTGGCAATGTTAAACTGCTTGATAGCATGCTCCACAGAGTCTTTGTTCAGGGGATAGTCCATTTTGGCAGCATATCCGTCTGCCACATAGATATCGTTGTTGTCCTTCTGACCCATGACATTGTAGTGGAACAATGCCTTGATCTGCCGGAAAGTATCCCGCAGAGGGAACTGGTCCAGCGTGTATTCCTCAAACTTACGCATAAAGGAAGTATCCAGGAGTGTTTCGGCATTCAATTCCGGGAATTGATCCAGGGGTCTTCTTTCCGAGGTAGACAACTCGGAGGGGGATCGCAGCCATGCAAACGCCGTCAAGCCGAGCCAGATCACAGCCAATGCAAGAATGCCGACAATACGAATTTTCTTATTCATACGCTGCCCTCCTTAAAAGCGGAAATACAGGAACGGATTGAAAGAGCCGTCCACCAGATAGGCCGTACACAACACCAGCAGCAACAGCAGCACCACAGGCTCCAGTACAGCGCCCACCGTCTTTTGGGAGACCTTGTTTGCCACAGTCTTCACCAAGGGTGTTGCGCCGATCAGCGCTGCCACAAAAAGAATACTGTAGCTGCGCAGATAGTACCAGGTTACACCGTTGACAAAAGGGACACCTCCGAAACCGAACATGCCGCCAATATCGGAAACTGCTTCCGCAAGGCTGGTTGCGTTAAACAGCACAAAGCCCAGGACTACAACCAAAAGCACATAGATTCTGCGCAGGATCGCAGGCATCTTTTGCAGCGCGGGAACCCATTTTTCCAGCAGCAGGAACACCGCATACAAAAGGCCCCACAACACAAAATTCCAGGCCGCGCCGTGCCAAAGGCCGGTGAGCATCCACACTACAAGAATGTTGAATACCCAGCGCCAGCGACTTACCCGGTTACCACCCAGGGGGATATACACATAGTCCCGGAACCAACTGCCCAGGCTCATGTGCCAGCGACGCCAGAACTCTGCGATAGACTTAGACAGATAGGGATAATTAAAATTCTCGATGAACTTAAATCCGAAGATCCTGCCAAGGCCGATGGCCATATCACTGTAACCGGAAAAGTCAAAATAGATATGCAGCGCAAAGGCAATCGCGTACATCCAGTAGAACACCACGCTCTTTTCTCCGCTCTGACGGAATATCTCGGTCAGCGCACCCAACTGGTTGGCAATAAGAATCTTTTTGCCCAGACCAACCAGAAACCTCCGCAAGCCCAGAGAAAAATCTTCCAGGCTGTGGGTGCGGTTATCCAGTTCTTTTGCCACATCCACATAGCGCACGATGGGTCCTGCGATCAGCTGGGGGAACAGCGATACATAGGCGCCGAAATTGATGATGTTTTTCTGCACCGGTGCAGTGCCCCGATACACGTCGATGGTATAACTTAAACACTGGAAGGTATAGAAGCTGATGCCGATGGGCAGCGCCAGACGCAGAAGGGTCAGGTTTGCACCGGTGACAGCATTGACACTTTCGATAAAGAAATCGGCATATTTGAAAACAGCCAACAATGCCAGACTCACCACCACGGAAACCGTCAGCCAAAGTTTGCGGAACAGCTGGGTCGTGCTTTTTGCAATGGCAAAGCCGCAGAAAAAGAACAGGCAGATCGTAGCGATCATCAAAAACACATACTTCGGTTCACCCCAGGCGTAAAACACCAGGCTGAACAGCAAAAGCACTGCATTTTTGCAGTTTTTTGGCACCAGAAAGTAGGTGATCAAAACGGCCGGCAAAAAGTAAAACAGAAAAGGAATGCTGGAAAACAGCATACAGGTTCCTCCTTGTAAAAAAGGCACCGCCCGCAGGCGATGCCTCTTTCCGAAATCAGATCAGGGACTCCTTAACCAGGATCTCAGCGCTCTCATAAGCACCGGTCAGCTTGGTCTCAAAGGGGCCCATGGCATCGTTGACACCGAATGCCACCAACACATAACCGTCACCGAAAGAAACCACCAGCAGGGTCTCGGGCTGGCCGCAGATCCACTGATTGCTCTTCATGGCAGTCTTCACATTCTCTGCAAAAGCTGCTACATCGGTGCCGTCCTTCAGGTGGAGTGCGGCGCAGGAGAAGTTATTGGCATTCATGCCGTGGGTCATGGTAGCGGCCTCGTCCGCATTTGCCACATCATCGGCAGGAATCACAAATGCACCGGACAGATCCTCTGCGTACTCCAGGTTGTAAACACCGGGAGACATAGGGGGCTGATAGTTCTCATCTGCTTCCATCTTCTCAATATGACCCTGCGTGTCACCGCCGTTGATGAAGAATTTCTCGTCCTCAGCATAGCTGTTCCAGATAGTCTCCAGGATCACCAGAGCGCCGTTGGTAGCGGGAACTTCTTCCTTGTTTTCTTCGCCTTCACCCTCGTTGGTCTCAGGCTGGTTGGTTTCGACCTGGTTGTTCTCACCGTTGTCGACCTTGTTTTCGGTCTCATTGCCGCAGGCAGCCATAGCCATCACCATGACCAGCACCAGCAGCAGAGCAATAATCTTCTTCATATTGCATTCTCCTTCATTTGATTATTCTTGATATGGGTTATTAAGGATATGATAAAGATTCCCAGGAGTAAACCAAGGGTATCAATTCCTACATCTTTTATGCCGGGTCCTCGGTCCGGCACGAACATCTGGATCGTTTCGTCCAGACTTGCCACCGCGACACCGGTAACGACAGGCCACAAATAAGCTTGCCATTTTTTCTTGCAGAGCATACCGAACAGCCACCGCAAAAGCATGCCAAGACAGGCAAACTCTGTAAAATGCGCCGCTTTCCGCAAAAGGCCGCCTCCGCCGGGAGGTCCTTCCTGCACACCCACAAGGGATTCCAAAAACGCTTTCAGTCCATTGCTGATTGCGCCGGAGATCTCACCGGGCAGCAGAGAATTACCCCAGATAAAGGCGATATTTACAATCAGCAGCACGCTGCAGATCCAAAGGTGTTTCTTTGTTCTTACCATGGCAGCAGTTCAAAATAGCTCAGCACAGCCTCGATACCTAACAGGATCAGGATCACACCGCCGGTGCGCTGCGCGATTTTCTCATAGCGGCAGCCAAACACATTGCCTACCTTCACGCCCACGACGGAAAACAGGAACGTTGTGATACCGATCAAAGTAACCGCCAGCCAGATATTCTCAACGCCGTCCATTGCCAGGGATACGCCACCGGCCAGAGCATCGATACTGGTAGCCACAGCCATGACAAACATGGTTTTGAAAGAAAGATCCGCATTGTGACCTTCGCAGTCACAGCCTTTTTCCAAGCCTTCCTTCAGCATGCTGCCACCGATCAGTACCAGCAAGACAAATGCGATCCAGGGTGCAACTACACTGACAGCCTCAGCAAACAGCGCGCCCACGAAATAGCCGATCAAAGGCATCAAAGCCTGGAACCCGCCGAACCAAGCGCCGCAAATTGCGCCTTCTTTCAAAGTTGCTTTTTTCATTGCCAGGCCTTTGCATACAGCAACGGCAAAAGCATCTGCACTAAAACCAACTGCTATAAACAACAGTTTCGTCAATTCTGCAAAATTCATTTATTTCCCTCTTCGTACAGCTTGTACACACCCGGTCTCCGCCGGCTTGTTTTTCTCTTCTTGATTGCCTGTGGCATTATAACAGTATCGGTTTGTAAAGTCAATAGCAGACACAAAAACTTCACGATTTCCCCGCTTTTTTTCACAAAAAATACACATTTTGTGGACAATGCCGAAAAACATGGAACCCTATTGCTTTTCCTGTTGCTTTCCGCTATAATAGCATTGACTCTGTATGTGTACAAAGTCACATCAACGACCTATTGGTCGCAATTTTAGGAGACGTATCATGAAAGGTATCGTTCTTGCCGGTGGTTCCGGCACCAGACTGTATCCCCTGACAAAAGTCACCTCCAAGCAGCTGCTGCCCATCTACGACAAGCCTATGATCTACTATCCCCTGTCTGTGCTCATGAGCGCCGGCATTCGGGACATTCTTATTATCTCTACGCCCCACGACCTGCCCCGTTTCCAGGAGCTTCTGGGTGACGGCGAACAATTCGGTGTGAAGCTGAGCTATGCCGAGCAACCCTCTCCCGATGGTCTGGCACAGGCTTTCATCATCGGTGAGGAATTCATCGGTAACGATTGCGTCGCCATGGTTCTGGGTGACAATATTTTCTTCGGCCACGGCCTGAAGAAGCGCCTGCGCGCCGCTGTGCGTAACGCCAAGAACGGCAAGGGCGCCACTGTCTTCGGTTACTATGTGGACGATCCCGAGCGTTTCGGCATCGTGGAATTTGACTCCGAAGGCCACGCCATTTCCATTGAAGAGAAGCCTGCAAAGCCCAAGAGCAATTACTGCGTCACCGGTCTGTACTTCTACGACAACCGCGTTGTGGAGTATGCCAAGAATCTGAAACCTTCCGCTCGTGGTGAGCTGGAAATCACCGACCTGAACCGGATTTATCTGGAGCAGGGCGAGCTGAATGTGGAGCTGCTGGGTCAGGGCTTTACCTGGCTGGACACCGGTACACATGAGTCCCTGGTGGAAGCTACCAACTTCATTATGACCGTGGAAAACCACCAGAACCGCAAAATCGGCTGTCTGGAGGATATCGCCTATATCAATGGCTGGATCACCCGCGAGCAGGTGGAGAAGACCATTGAGATCTACAAGAAGAATCAGTACGGCCGCTACCTGCAGGACGTGCTGGACGGTAAGTATCTGGACGTGCTCAAAGACAAAAAGCGTCTGGAAGAACTGGAAAAGAAGGGATAATACTGTGAAAAAGACAATTATCGTTACCGGCGGCGCCGGTTTTATCGGCAGTAACTTTGTATTCCATATGCTGGGCAAGTACCCCGAATATCGGATCATCTGCTTGGACAAGCTGACTTATGCCGGCAACCTGTCCACTTTGAAGAATGTTATGGACAACCCCAACTTCCGTTTCGTGAAGCTGGACATTTGCGACCGCAAGGGCGTTTATGAGCTGTTTGAAGAAGAGAAGCCCGATGTGGTTGTCAACTTTGCAGCAGAGAGCCATGTGGACCGTTCCATTGAGAACCCCGAGGTTTTCCTGCAGACCAACATTCTGGGTACCCAGGTGCTGATGGACGCTTGCCGTAAGTACGGCATTGAGCGTTACCACCAGGTCTCCACCGACGAGGTGTACGGCGACCTGCCCCTGGACCGTCCCGACCTGTTCTTCACCGAGGAGACTCCCATTCACACCAGCTCCCCCTACTCCTCCTCCAAGGCAGGCGCTGACCTTTTGGTCATGGCTTATCACCGCACCTTCGGTCTGCCTGTGACCATTTCCCGCTGCTCCAACAACTACGGTCCTTATCACTTCCCCGAGTAGCTGATC
>JAFYPO010000007.1 GCA_017547505.1 Oscillospiraceae bacterium
AGGATGTGGAATTGGTGTATTGGGATTACTCCAGCAAGGAGAAGTCCCATTATGACAATATGATGGCTGCCCATAAAGCCTTTGGCAATCCGGTGACTTTTGCAGGCGGTGTTTGGACATTTACCGGTTATTTTCCCAGTCTGCAGTATTCTTTGGAAACCACAAAGGCTGCCTTGGCAAGTGCCAGGGAGCATGGAATCGATTCCGTATTCATTACCATGTGGGGCGATTTCGGCAAGGACTGCTCCTTTTATGCAGCGTTGCCAGTGTTATTTGCTGCAGCGCAGATGTTTGAAGGCAACAACGATATGGAAGATATTGCCCAGAAATTTTATGCCTATACCGGTTATCAGTTTGAGGAGTTTATGGCATTGGATCTGCCGAACATTGTGGCAGATGAGGATAGTCATTGTGGCAATCCCCATAAATACTTCTTGTATAACGACCCCTTTATCGGTCTCATGGATCCTCATGTGACTGATGGATTGGCGGAGCGCTACAAAAAAGCGTTGGAGATTGCGCCCAAACCCAACGGACGGAAGTATGACTATATTTTCGATTTGGAGCAGAAAATGCTGAAAATGCTGATGCGTAAGTGCGATTTGGGTATTCGCTTGAGAGCTGCGTACAAGGCTAAGGATATGCAGGTGCTGCAAAAGATCCACGACGAGGATTTTGTCATTTTGAATCAAGATATCCGGGCGGTACATAAATGTGTCCGGGATCTTTGGCTGCGGGAGAATAAAGCCTTCGGCTTAGAGGTGCAGGAAGCTCAGTTTGGCGGTATTCTACTACGGATGGAAAGCTGCGCGGAACGGTTAGCCGATTATATTGCCGGTAAGACCGACCACATTGAAGAGCTGGAAGCGGAGCAGATTCCTCTGTGGCGAGGTTTTGAAAAGAAGGCTGTGACTTACAACTGCTATCGACTGATTGCTACCACAAACGTGTTTTAAGAATTTTTGGGCAAAGGAGGGACAACGGTGCAGGTTGATGAAAAGAAAATTAATGTCCGGCAGAGCGCAGTAGATCAGGCAATTCGATATGTGGACGAGCATTTTCGTGATTCTGACCTGACCTTGGAACTTTTAGCAAAGCAAAGCTATTTGAGCAAAAATTATTTTGCGCTATTATTTGAACAGCAGACCGGCTACAAGTTTAAGCAATATGTTCAGAAGAAACGGATTGCACTGGCTTGTGAATTGCTACGCAGTACGAATTACACCGTTTCGGCGATTTTGGCACAATGCGGTTATCGGGACAGTAAGCATTTTTATAGCATATTTAAGAAAATTACAGGTATGACGCCCTCTGAGTATCGTATAGTGGTGCGAGAAAAAACGGAAAAGTAAACTGAAGGTGAAACTATGCAAACGCGATGGAGTAAAGGCAGTAGGGAAATGATGAGTAAATTGGTGCTCCCCATTGCTATAAAGGACGAAAACAACACCCAGGAAATTCAAAATTTGCTGGATATGAAAGAGCCTTGCATCTCTTTTTCTATGGATAATCTGGCGGGCCTTTTGGGGCAGGGTGCCTATGTAGTTTTGGATTTCGGGAAGGAGATTGCCGGCGGTGTCCGTCTGCTTACCCGCGGTGTGGGTAACGGTCCGGCAACATTACGGATTACCTTTGGTGAGTCTTTGACGGAGGCTTGCAGCCGGGTAGGTGAAGGAACTGCTACCAATGACCATTCTCCCCGTGATTTCACGGTACAGGTGAGTAATATGTCGGACTTGGCCTTCGGCCAAAGTGGATTTCGGTTTGTCCGCCTTGAAGTGGTAAGCGACCATACAGTTTGGCTGCGCAGCGTATATGCGGTGAATAATCTGCCATTTCTTAAGAATGAAGGTAAGATCACTACTAACGATGCCCTGCTCAACCAAATTATGGATGCCGCCCAATATACATTGAAACTGACTTTTCAGAACGGTTATATCTGGGATGGCGTCAAGCGGGACAGAATGGTGTGGTGCGGCGACCTGAACCCAGAGATCCTCGCCAGCCTGTATCTGTTTGATAACCACAACAATATCAAAAACTCCCTGCGGTTTCTGCGTAAGGATACCAAGAGCGGCCACTGGATCAACACAATCCCCACCTATTCTGCGTGGTGGGTGATCAACCTGTGTGACTACTGTCGCATCAGCGGGGACTGGGCTTTCTTTCAGGAGCAAAAGGACTATGCTCTGGAGATCCTTGTTATGCTGGACAATGCAGCAAAGGCAGATGGACAGATCGATTTCGGTAAGGTGGAAAGCGACATGCCCTTCTTCCTGGATTGGCCAACCTTCCAAACCGAAGATGCGGTTACGGGTACGGCGGCACTGTTGTGCTACACAGCAAAGCTGTATTTGCAGATCGAACACAACGAAAATGCAGCTGCTATATACGAAAAGTTGGGCAGTTATTTGGATAAACCTTGTGAGGCAAAATGTGTACGGGCGTTCCAGATTCTGGCCGGTCGGCGGCATCCGGATGATGCTGCGTTTCTGGAAGCAGGCGGCGCAAAGGGACTGTCTACCTTTATGGCCTACTATATCCTCAAGGCAGATGCTTTGGCAGGTGGCACGCAGATGCTGTCAATGCTGAAAGAGTATTACGGCGGTATGTTGGAGCGAGGTGCAACTACTTTTTGGGAAGACTTTGATTTGGATTGGCTGGAAGGCAGTGGGCGAATCGATGAGTTCCCCGCTGAAGGCCAGAAGGATATCCATGCCGACTACGGCAACTTCTGCTATAAGGGTCTGCGTCATTCCTTGTGCCATGGCTGGTCTGCCGGCGTGCTGGCATTTTTGGTGGAGTGGGTACTGGGCCTTTCCTTATCGGGAAGAGAGAAAAAAGCCACTTTTCAGCACCATCCTTTGGGTTTGACGGACATTGATGCCACCTTGCCCGTGGAGGGTGGCTCTTTGGAGATATCTCTGCACGACGGGAACTGGACGGTGCAAGGCCCGGAGAAACTGTGGGTTGTGCGTGAGGCCTGACCTATAATACAGAAAGGGAGCGTATAGGATGCAGGTGTTGCAAGTAACAACAGGGCAGATGCTGGTACTGTTTTCTTTAATCCTGCTGGGTTTTATCTTGAAAAAACTAAACGCTATTCCGGACAATACTACTATGGTGCTTTCAAAGTTGGAGAACAACCTGCTTGTTCCTGCTTTGGTTCTTGGTACTTTTGCGGAAAACTTCCGTGTGGAGAAACTGAGCGCTGCCTGGCAACTGTTTTCTGTCAGTTTTATTATCTGTTTTGTGATGATGGGATTGGCAGTGATCGTTTCCAAATGCTGCACCAAAGATCGCTATATCCAAAAAATCTACACCTACGGCCTGGCATTTTCTAACTTTGGATTTATGGGAAATGCTGTGGTCAGCGCGGTATTCCCGGAACTGTTTTTAGAGTATCTTATTTTCACCATGCCCTTGTGGACCATGATCTACCTTTGGGGCGTACCTTGCTTGCTGATCCCAGCGCAAGAGGGAAAGCAAACGATCAAGGGTCGGCTTAAAGCTTTTGTAAACCCCATGTTTGGAGCAATGATCCTGGGCATGCTTTTGGGACTGTGCAATGTTCCTGTGCCTGCCTTCGCTACAAAAGTGATCGATATTACGGGTAACTGCATGTCCCCGGTGGCGATGCTTTTAACGGGCATTACTATCGCACAAATGGATATGAAAAAAGTGCTGCCCATGGGAAGTATCTATGTAGTCTCCTTGGTGCGGCTGATCGTGTTTCCACTATTGTTTTTAGGACTGTTTTCTTTCGTGTCCTTGCCGGATACGTTGGTGATCTGTACGGTTTGCTCTTTGGCAATGCCCTTGGGACTCAGTACCATCGTGATCCCCGGCGGATACGGACAAGATACCTCAGTGGCGACCGGTATGACACTGGTTTCCCACCTGCTTTCCGTGATTACCATTCCCGGTGTATTTTACTTATTGATGTATATCCTTTAATTTACCAAGGAGGAAATAGTAAATGAACATGCTCGATACCTTGAAAGACTCTTATTTCAGTGAGATCCTGCCCAAGGGCTGGGATATTCAGAAGATCCATGAATGCACCACCAACGACCCCGAATCCGTCTTTGATCGCCAGGCATTCTGGAACGAGGGCTTCGCTCCCGTCAAGTGCACCAATCTGGAAGAGTTCGGCGCTTACATGGGTCACGAGATCGCTATGCAGATCAAGCTGACCAAGGAAGAGGGCTGCAAGCTGATCCTCATTCTGCCCGTGGGTCCTATGGGCATGTACAAGTGGGCAGTGTACTTCCTGAAGGCTTGGAATGTGGACTGCAAGCATGTTTACGGCTTCAACATGGACGAGTGGGCAGACTGCGAGGGCAATACCCTGCCTGCTTCCGACCCCGCTGCATTCCAGAATGCTATGACCGAGGCTTTCTACGGCCCCTTGGGCGAACTGACCGTTCCCGAGGATCAGCGTAACTTCGCTACCAAGGAAAATATCGTTACTTACCCCGAGAAGATCGCTGCACTGAAGGCAGAGGGCGCAAAGCAGGTGCTGGTGTACGGAATTGGCCGCATGTGCCACATCGCTTTCTGGGAGCCTCACTTCGCTGAAGATTATGCTACCACCGAAGAGTGGATGGCTGCTCCTTACCGCATCGGCGCAAGACTGCATCCTCTGACCATCGAGCAGAATGCAATTACCTCTTTCCGCTCCGCATGGCCTTTGATCCCTTGCTATGCCAATACCATCGGTCCTTGGGTGATCTTTAATTCCGACTATGCTATCGGCGGTGCTGACGGCGTTCTCAGCCGTGGTATGCAGTGGCAGGGCATGAGCTTCTGGATGACCCTCCGTCATGGTCCTACCACCGCCATCACCTCCAGCTTCATTCCCACCATGCCCGGTAAGCTGTTCTTTATGGAAGAGCTGGCTGGCCCTCTGTGCCCCGATACTAACTAATTCGGAGGAATATTTATGAATGTTTTAGCCATTGGCTGTCATCCTGATGATCTGGAGATCGCTTGCTCCGGTACGCTGCGTAAGTATGTGGAGCAGGGGGCGGATGTGTACATGTGCCACATCGCCAACGGCGACCAGGGTCACGTGGTGATCGAACCGGAACCCTTGGCGGCTATGCGTGCAGAAGAAGCAAGAAGAGCGGCCATGTTCCTGGGCGCCAAGGAGATCTTCTCTATCGGCGTTTCCGATATGCAGGTGAACAGCCATGACCAGGCGCAGATCGACGCTGTAGCGGACGTGGTGCGCTTTACACGGCCCGATGTGATCATCACGCACAACGACGCAGACTACATGCAAGACCACGTAGAGGCCAGCCATCTGGCCACCAACGGCGCTTTCATGTCCGGTCTGCCTCACAGATCTGTGAACTATCCTGCATTCCAAAGTTTTATTCCCACCTTCTTCATGGACACCCTGGCCGGCGTGGATTTCAACCCCAGCCACTATGTGGATATTTCCGGCCAGATCGAGATGAAACTGCAGGCGCTTAGCATGCACGAATCTCAGGTGAAATGGATGCTGGAGCATGACGATATCGACTTTGTGGACATGGTGCGTACTTGTTCTCGTTATCGTGGCTACCAGTGCGGCGTGGCATACGCAGAGGCTTTCCGCCCCTACAACGTATATCCTCGCCACAGCACGAAGCACCTGCTTCCTTAATTTGCTACCCCTTCCTAACTAAAAAGCAAACCGCCGATGGGGTAATGGGTACAAGCCTTTCGCATCGGGGGTTTGCTTTTTAGATTATGCAAAAGGAGCGGTGTTATGAAAATTGCAACGACTACCGGTGATTTCGGCCGGTATTGCAAAAATGATATGGAACGAATCCGGGAACTCCATAAAGCGGGATTCCGGCATATCGATCTGGATATGTACACCTTTACGCCCAGTTGTCCTTATATGCAGGCGGATTGGAAAAAAGCGGCGGCCGCCTTAAAAGAAGAGGCGGACAAGCTGGGAATGCAGTTTGTGCAAGCCCATTCTCAAGGCGGCAATCCATTGGACAGCGACAAGGGCAGGGCGGACTTTTTGGTGGCAGCCACCATTCGCTCCATCGAGATTTGTCAATTCCTTGGGATTAAGAATACCGTTGTCCACCCCGGCTTTGGAAAAGGTTTGAGCAAAGACGAATGGTTTGAGAAAAACCGCACCTTTTACCAAAAGCTGTTTCCTGTTATGGAGACCTGTGGAGTCAATGTGCTGACGGAAAATTCTACTGCCTCTAACATGGGAGAACAGTATTTTGCCAACTCCGGTAAGGACATGGTAGAGTTTTTAAGCTTTGTAGATCACCCTTTGCTCCACGCTTGCTGGGACACCGGCCATGCCAACTGCGAAGGCAGCCAGTATGCGGACATTATCGCATTAGGTGACGAGCTTTACGCCATTCACTATAATGATAACCACGGCAAGACCGACGAGCATTTGATTCCCTATTTGGGAACGCTGAATCATGACGAAGTGCTAAACGCCCTAATGGATATCAACTATCAGGGATATTTCACTTTGGAGTGTTCTTCTTCCTTGATCAAAAAACAGTATTGGTTAGGCGGACGGAGAGATTTTTCCAAAGATACACGACTGGAAGAACCGACACTTTTCATGCAGCAAAGGCTGGAAGCGCTGATGTACGACATTTCCAAGTACATGTTGTCCGCTTATAATTTGTTTGAAGAATAATATAAAAGGAGATTCTGTATGAATATTTTGGCAATCGGTGCCCATCCCGATGATGTGGAAACTATGTGCGCAGGTACTTTAGCAAAATACGCTTCTCAAGGACACAAGGTGTTTATTGCAACTGCTACCAACGGCAATATCGGCTCTGCCCATCACACCATGGAAGAGATTGCCAAAATCCGCAAGCAGGAGGCAGCCAACTCCGCCGCCATTATCGGCGCGGAATACATCTGCTTAGACTATGATGATGAGATGTTCTACGAGACCAAGGAAGTGCGCATGGCTTTTATTAACCTGGTGCGTCACTGCAAGGCTGACGTGATCTTCACCCACAGCCTCCATGACTATAACCCCGACCATATGCTCACCAGCAAGATCGTCAATGACATTGCCGTGATGATCCCTATCGCACACTTAAAGACCAAAGAACCTCCCTACGATGTGATTCCCTCCATCTGGATGTTCGAGCCTGTGTGCGGTATGGGCTTCCAGCCCACCGACTACGTGGACATCACCGATTTCTATCAGACCAAGATGCAGATGCTGAACTGCATGGAAAGCCAGAAGGCCTGGATGTCCGATAATTACGCATCCCTCCGTGATGATCAGGATCGGTTCTTTGATACCATTCGTATTATGTCCGAGTTCCGTGGCATGCAGGCAGGTTGTAAGTATGCAGAAGGCTTCGTCCGTGCAATGGACGGCTTCCGTACCCGCATGACCGAAAGAGTCTTACCTTGAGAGAATACTAAAAGAGCGCCCTCCAACGAGGGCGCTCTTTTGTCATATCAGTTGATTTTTCTTGCCATGACTACCAGACGGCCATCTTCTTGGGAGTATTCGCAAGTGACCAGCGTGAGAATTTCGTCGCCAAACTGCGGCATTACACCGGTGTCGTATTGGGACATTCCTTTGCAGGTGTCGATTACCGACCGGAAAGTATCCTCATCAGGTAGAGAGACATACTTGTAGAAGGGGAATCTGTTATCCGAAGCCATAGAAATGGTGAACACGGAAAAAATCTCATATTCGCCGCGCTCCGTTAAAGTGTTAAACGTGACGGTGGGATGCGCCTCAAAGAAATCCTTCTTCAGATACTCCTTCAGGCAGGCAAACATGGAGCCATCTTTCATGTTGTGACCAAAAATAATAATCTGATCAGAAGCGGGAAAAACGGAGCAAGTTTCTTGGATGTACAGACAACCTTGTCTGGCTTTCTCCCCGTAGAAGTTTCTCCGCAAATAAAAATCTTTCTTGGCGGGCTTGTACATGACCGGATAATTCAGAGGTGTATCTGCAATACAAATCCAACCGGCAATGTCGGGATTTTCTGCGTACAGCGCCTGAAATTCCGGCAAAATACTCACAGAGGAGGCGTCCGGTGCTTGGACTGTGATATAGTCGTCTTCGGTGATTTCTTCTGTGGAGGGTGGCGGCAGCTCCATCATTTCCGCCAACTCGTCGTAAATTTTCGCCTGCTGGACGGACTGGGCATAGTAGATAATCAGCAAAACTGCAGATGCTACAAACAGAAGGGCAAACAAGATGATCAAGAGAATCGGCCACTTGCTTTTCATAGGATTCCTCCCCGAATGGTTTTCTTCATGATACCATGGCGGAACAGAAAATGCAACATGGTTTGCCCGTCTGTAAGGTGAGGAATCAAGTTTCCCTTGACAGTGGGAATATGGGATGATAGACTTTTTGTATACTGTTTTGTAAGATAATGTCAAATATTGATATTATAAAAACCGGTTATTGGAGCGCAAATGGTGTACAGGAGTTGTATTTATGAATGCTGTCAATGTTCATCTTTTTGGAACTGCTGCAAGTGGTGAGTCCATATATCGCATCTGTTTGCACAAAGGGAAAATTTCTTGCGAAGTGATTACCTACGGCGCTGCCTTGAGGTCCTTGGTTGTGCCGGACAGAAACGGAAAGCCTGTGGATGTGGTGCTGGGTTACGACACATTGGAGCAGTACGTTTCCGAGACCGGATACTTTGGTGCAACGGTGGGCCGTGTTGCAAACAGAATCGCAAGGGGAACATTCTCTCTGCATGATAGGACCTACAATTTGCCCATTAACAATGGAAACAACCATCTTCATGGCGGTGTGTGCGGCTTTTCTCATAAAGTATGGGACATTGAGGCAGTTACACAACATGCGGTGGTGCTGAGTACTGTCAGTCCGGATGGAGATCAAGGGTATCCCGGCACATTAAAAGTAGTGACAGAGTACAGATTGCAGGACGATGCACTGCTGATTCGCCATGAAGCTGTTTCAGACAAAGATACCCTTTGCAGTTTAACAAATCATAGCTATTTTAATTTGTCTGGTCACGATAGTGGTTCTGCTATGGAACAGGAATTGCAGATCTTTGCCAATGCGTTTACACCCAGCGACGAGGAGAGCATACCCTCTGGCTTTTTGGAATCTGTGGAAAACACTCCTATGGATTTTCAGAAGATGAAGCCTATGGGAATGCAGATTGATGATGCCTATCAGCAACTGGAATATGCAAAAGGCTATGACCACAACTATGTGGTGGAAGGAAGCCTTGGCACATTGCGGAAGGCTGCGATTGTAAAATCCAATGTGACGGGTATTTCCATGCAGGTGGAAACCACTATGCCGGGTGTCCATTTCTATACGGCGAATTATGTGCCGGAAGGCCGTGTGGGCAAGGGCGGTTGTGCTTATGGCCCTCGCCACGCATTTTGCCTGGAAACACAATATTATCCTGATGCAATTCATCATCCCAATTTTCCTTCTCCTATTCTTAAGGAAGGGGAGGAATATATCCAGGAAACCCTATTCAGATTTATGACTTCCCAATAATTGAGTCAGTACTATGAAAAATAAACAGAACTTACATACCCATACCGTCTATGCCGACGGCAAAAACACACCGGAAGAACTGGTGTTGGCGGCCATAGAAAAAGGCTTTTCCGCCCTGGGTTTTTCCGAACATTCCTACCTGCCCGATTCCCTTGTTCCGGAGCAGTTGACCATCGAGGATATGGTGCGATACAAAGCGGAAATTGCCCAGCTAAAGGAAAAGTACCGTGGGAAAATCGACATCTTTTGCGGCCTGGAGTACGATTTTTATTCCGACGTTCCCACGGAAGGTCTGGATTACATGATCGGATCTGTCCATTACCTGGACTTTGGCGGCAGAAAGGTGACCTTTGACTGGGATGTGACCGGTGCGCGGAAGTTTGTGGACACCTTCTTTGACGGCAATTTCATGGATTTTGCAAAGGCCTATTTTGAAACGGTAGC
>JAFYPO010000081.1 GCA_017547505.1 Oscillospiraceae bacterium
AAATCCACGCATTCTTCCGTATACTCTTTAATCTCCACTCCGAGACGGATGTCAGGACGCTTTTCCTTACAAAGAATCAGCAGCTCCTCAAAGGTAGGGATCGTAACCCCCTGCCCCACATAAGTATCGCCAAATTTCTGGATATAGGCGGCTTCTAATTTCTTAACCTCTGCCAAGGTCAGATCCCGGACATGCACATCCACACCGCAAGTGCGCAGGCAATTGCCGTCATGAATCAGTACCGGCACTTTATCCTTGGTCAACCAAACATCAAACTCAATGGCATCCAACGGCAGCGCCAAAGCAGCCTCGAAGGAAATCATGGTGTTTTCCGGATACTTGGCAGCAAAACCTCTGTGTCCTTCGGCTAAAATGGTTTTCATTTCACACCCTCAACAATCTCGTCGATGATGCCCAAATCCCAGCACAGACGGGACAGCACATACTTATCACGGATATCCTTGGTGGCCTTAAAGTAGACAGGCAGATCACGGCTATCAAGGCCGATCTCTTCCAAAGTCTTGGGCGCTTCAATGGTATCCATCAGCTTATCCAGCACTGCAACGGAGGGCAGTTCTTCCTCAATGATCTGAAGAATTGCGTCCCAGTTGGTAATGATGTCTTCCAAGCGAGTGGCATGCTTTGCTTTGTCGTACTTGCCTTCTCTGGCTTCCTGGGCGATCATAGCTTCTGCGCCCTTGCCCAGCAGCTGACGAAGCGTTGCAAACCAGTCTTCCGTGCTGAAGGCTGCAACATAAGCCTTAGCCTTTTCTGCATTGGGCTTGATGGTCTTAATCTTTTCGTACAGCTTTGCAGAAATCAAAGTACCGATAGCGCACTGGATACCATGCAGATCCATGGGCGTGCCGAATTCCACAGCGCGCATATCAATCACATGGGACAGGTAATGCTCGCCGCCGGAAGCGGGGCGGGATAGGCCGGCATAGTTCATTGCAACACCGCCGATGACCAGACCTTCAAACACAGCCTGCACGGCAGCAGGATCTCTCTTCAAAAGGCCCTCTGCATTATCAACGCAGGCCTTCAATGCGCTGCGGATCAGATCTGCGATCTCTTCGCAGTAATATTCGTCCAGCAAAAGATTTGCAATCCGCCATTCGCAGATACTCACATACTTTGCCAGCATATCGCCAAGGCCGGACTTCATCATATGCATAGGGGCCTGACACAGAATATCCACATCACCTACAATAATATCTGCAGCTCTGCTGGGAAGGCTTGTCTTTAAGCCGTCGCGGGTCATGGAAGAGGTTGCAGAGGCATAGCCGTCCATGGAAGGCGCTGTGCCTACAATCATATAAGGCTTGCCGGAGATGTTACTGAGGATCTTGCCCAGATCGTTCACAACACCGGAACCAACCGCCACGATCACATCGCATTTTGGGTCATAATGCATCATCATAGAACCGACGCTGTATTCGTCCGGCTCAATGGGGTCATGGGTAAAGCTGTAGGCAGAATATGCCATACCGGCTTTCTTCAGAACACTGCAAACCTTCTCACCTGCTGCCTTGTATGTATTCGGATCAGACAGCACAAAGGCCTTCTTGGGGGCATATTGCTGCAGGTACTGGGGGATATTTTCTACCACACCCTTGCCCACATACACCTGGGTATCATAGGTGTGGATCTTGCCGCAGCTGCACTGTGCGCCGTTCATTGCATTGAGTTTTTCCATGCTCATATGTATCACGCTCCTTAATAATCGCATTATACCACCCGTTATACGGGTTTTCAACCGATAGATTATAGAAAAAAGCTATCAAATATGCTTGCAAGTTGGCAGCTAAAGTTGTATAATGTACCTTAGGATTGTATGGTCCGCGTAATGCCAATTACGGAACATTAAGGAAAGAAGAGAGCCTATGATCGATATTGCTATTCTCAACAAACTGAACGTACCTACCAAAGAAGAGCGTTTGGCAAATTTGAAAGAGGTTTTGAAGGACACCACCTTCCCTCCCATGGTACCTCAGTACATCAACAACCACATTCACACTACTTACTCCTTCTCCCCTTACTCCCCCACCGCTGCTGTTTACGCAGCCAGAATGGAAGGTCTGTGTACTGCAGGTATCATTGACCACGACTCCATCTCCGGCGCTGAGGAGTTTTTGGAAGCTGCTAAGATCGTGGATATGCCCGTTACCATCGGCATGGAAGCCAGAATTTCCATGGACGGCACTCGCCTGGAAGGCCGCCGCACCAACAACCCCGATCAGGTTGGCGTCAGCTACATGACCATTCAGGGTGTTCCCCACGATAAGATCGAAACTCTGACCGAGTTCTTCAAGCCTTACCAGGCTGCCCGCCACGAGCGCAACCGCCAGATGATTGCTAAGATCAACGATCTGCTGCCCGGCATTGCGCTGGATTATGACAAGGACGTTCTGCCCCTGTCCTTGGCCCACGAAAACGGCGGCGTTACCGAGCGTCACCTGATGTATGCACTGGCAATCCGTCTGGTGCAGCAGGTTGGCAAGGGCGAAGCAATGGTTAAGAAGCTGGCTGATATGGGCGTTGCAATCTCCGCAAAGCAGGAAGCACAGATGATGGATACCGCATATCCCTTCTACGAGTATGACCTGCTGGGCATTCTCAAGAGCGCTTTTGTTCCCCAGATCTTCATTGATGCCACTGCTGAGTGCCCCAAGTTGTGTGACATGGTCAAGCTGTGCAAAGACGTGGACGCTTACCTGTGCTACGCATATCTGGGCGACGTGGGCGACTCCGTCACCGGCGATAAGAAGGCACAGAAATTTGAAGATGACTATTTGGACGATGTGTTCGAGTGTCTGAAGGAAGAGGGCGTTAAGTCCGTTACCTACATGCCCACCCGTAACACCCCCGCTCAGCTGGAGCGCCTGCGCGGTCTGTGCGACCGGTACGGTATGTTCCAGATCTCCGGTGAGGACATCAACTCCCCCCGCCAGAGCTTCGTCATCAAGGCTATGGAGAATCCCATGTTCAGCAACCTGATCGATGCTACATGGAAACTCATTGAACATGAAAATAAGTAATTAGGAGGAAAATTACTATGATTACAAAAGCTGTTACTATCCACGGCAAAAACGACCTGCGTCTGGAAGAAGTGAACCTGCCCGAGGTTGGCCCTGACGATGTACAGATCCGCGTTGTTTGCGACTCTATCTGCATGTCCACCTACAAGGCTGCTCTGGAAGGCGAAGACCACAAGCGCGTTCCCGATGACTGCGCTGTGAACCCCACTATCGTGGGCCACGAGTTCTGCGGCAACATCGTTGCTGTTGGCGAAAACTGGAAGAACAAGTACAAGGTTGGCGACAAGTTCTCCATTCAGCCCGCTCACTTCCACAACGGTTCCCAGATGGCTCCCGGCTACTCCTACAAGTTCTGCGGCGGTAACTCCCAGTATGGCAATGTCCCCATTGAGACCCTGTTGGAGAACTGCCTGCTGCCCTACGAGTCCGATACCTACTACTACGGTTCTCTGGCTGAGCCTCTGAGCTGTGTTATCGGTACTTTCCATGCTATGTACCACACCAAGGCCGGTTCCTATGTCCATGAGATGGGCATTAAGGAAGGCGGCAAGATGGCTATGCTGGCATCTGTTGGCCCCATGGGTCTGGCAGCTATCGACTACGCTATCCACTGCGATCGCAAGCCCAGCCTGCTGGTTATTACCGACATTGACGAAGCTCGTCTGGAGCGCGCCGCTTCCATCTACACTGTGGAAGAAGCAAAGGCCAACGGCATTGAGCTGCACTACGTCAACACCCGCATGGAAGGCGCTACCGAGTACCTGCGCAGCCTGACCGGCGGCACCGGCTACGATGATGTGATCTGCTTCGCTCCCGTGAAGCCCGTTATCGAGCAGGCTGACGACATTCTGGGCTTCGACGGCTGCCTGAACTTCTTTGCTGGCCCCACCGACTCCAAGTTCAAGGCACCCTTCAACTGGTACAATGTACACTACCTGTACACCCATGTTGTGGGCACCTCCGGCGGTAACACCAACGATATGCAGGAAGCTATCAAGATGATGAACGAAGGCAAGCTGAACCCCTCCGCTCTGATCACCCACATTGGCGGTCTGAACGCAGTTGTGGACACCGTGCTGAACCTGCCCTCTATCCCCGGCGGCAAGAAGCTGATCTACAACCACATTGACCTGCCTCTGGCAGCGATCGCTGACTTCGAGGAGCTGGGCAAGACTGATCCCATGTTCGCTGAACTGGATCGTCTGTGCAAGGCTAACAACAATCTGTGGAACCCCGAGGCAGAAAAGTACCTGCTGGCTAACGCTAAGAAGATCTAATCTCATTCAAAAGAAAGGCACAGACGATTTTCTCGTCTGTGCCTTTTGTTTTGCTTGCTTATGGGAGTAGGATATGTTACAATTATTGGGAATATAGACTTTTGGAGGAGATTTCCATGTATCAGATCTCTGTACCGGTTATGAATGTCAATGTAACCCGCGTAAGCTGTGAAGCTACCCTGAAAGAACTGCAGAAGTTGGATACCAAGCGGGTAATTTTTGCCCTTAGCTGCTATGAGCAGGATCCTGTCAAGAAAGCAGAGTCTCTGCGGCAGTTGGAAGTTAACTGTAAGTTCTTCCATGCGCATGGCTATGAAGTGGGCGCATGGGTATGGACCTTTATGTTCCGGGATCCTCACCCCTACATGCCTATGATGAGCATTAAGGGCAAGCCTATGGCAGCTTACGCCTGCCCCACAAATGAAGATTTTTCCGATTTTGTGGCGCAGTATCTCCATGACATTGCGCTGACCGGTGTGGATCTGATCCAGTTTGACGATGACTTCCGTTACGGTTTCTTAGGTCCTGATGGCCCCGGCTGTCTGTGCGATAATCACATGAAGCTGGTGCAAAAGATTCTGGGTGAAGCAGTCACCCGGGAGGAAATGTGTGAGCATATTCTGAACGGCGGTCCCAACACGTACAGAGATGCCTATCTGCAGGCAAACGGTGATGCTTTCCGCGCCTTTGCCACTAAGATGCGCGGCGCTGTGGATCGCGCGGACAAGAATGTCCGATTGGGCGCTTGCGCCTGTCTGACCTCCTGGGATATTGACGGCATTCAGGCCATGGAACTGTCCCGGATTCTGGCGGGTACAACCCAGCCCTTTATCCGTCTGATCGGCGCTCCCTACTGGGCGGTCAAGCGCAACTGGGGCAACGACCTGCAGGACGCCATTGACATGGACCGTATGGAAGCTGCCTGGATCCGCGCTGTTGATCCAGAAATTGAGATCATTGCTGAGGGCGACAGCTTCCCCCGCCCCCGCACTACCTGCCCTGCCAGCTACCTGGAGAACTTTGATATGGCCATTCGCGCAGCCGGCTGCACCGACGGTATTCTGAAATACGGTATTGACTACTTTGCCAATATCGAGTACGAAACCGGTTATGCCAAGTTCCATCTGCGGAACAAGGACAACTATGCCGGTATCCACAAGCACTTTGATGGCAAGGAAGAAGTTGGTGTGCGTGTTTACACCTACACCAGCAAGCTCTGCAAGTCCCACTTTGAAGAGCCCATTAAAATTGAACATATGGTATTCCCTCAGGCTGCCAGAATTCTCTCTGCCAACACCATTCCCATCAAGTTTGAAGGCACAGGCATTTGCGGCGCTGTATTTGGAGAAGATGCACGGCAGCTGCCTTTGGAGGCTGCTGACGAGGGTCTGATTCTGGACTACGCTGCCGCCAAGATTCTGGCTGAGCGGGGCGTAGATGTGGGTGTTACCGCCTTTGACGGTCTGGTAACGGCCGGTCGTCTGGAGCGCTACATTGACCCCGAAAACTACACCCTGACCCGAGATATTCCTGTGGGTATGGTGACCTTAAAAGAGGGTGTGGAGGTTCTCAGCGACACCGAGACCCGCAAGGGTGTGTATCCCACCTCCTTCCGGTATGAAAACGAGAAGGGTCAGCGGTTCTTTGTGCTGAATGCAAAGCCCGATTTTTCCGGTAACAACATTCTGAAGCACTATGCAAGAAGCCGCCAGATCGAAGAAAATATCCGTTGGCTGTCCGGCAAGCGTCTGCCTGCCTACTGCTACGGCAACCCCGCCATGTACACCATCTGCAAGGAAAGTGAAAATGAACTTGCGGTAGGTCTATGGAATCTCCATGCGGATATTGCCATTGATCCTGTTGTGGAACTGGCGGAAACCTACGAGAAGATCGAATTTATCGGCTGTACCGGTAAGCTGGTTGATAACAAGGTGATTTTGAGTGACATTCCCGCTTTCGGTTTTGCCGGCTTTAACCTGACCAAGTAAGGACGTGTACTTATGGATATTGCAAAGATCGATAAAAACTTTGAGAACACCTTCAGCTATGAGGGCATGAAGATCTACAACGTAAACGATGAACCTTTTAAGCTATACGGCCTATGCCGGGAAGAGGGTGAGCAGGACTTTAAGCGTCTGCCCCACAGCTTTCCTCCCAAGGTAGATAACCCTGTGGTGACCGCGGTGTACAAGAAGACCGCCGGTTTGCGTGTGCGGTTCAAGACCGACTCTGCCCGGATCATTCTCAAGTGCGTGCTTCCGGAAAAGGCCAATATCCCCCATATGGCAATCACCGGTAGCAGCTGCTTTGACATCTATGTGGACGGCAAGTATTTCAACGTGTTCCGCCCCGGTATCGATGCCAACGGTAAGTATTCCGAGGACAAAAACATGGACGGTGGCTATGCCTCCGGCTACTCTTTGAAGGGCGAAGGTGTGAAGGATATCCTCATCCATTTCCCTCTTTACAATGAAGTGAGTGATGTGTTTATCGGTCTGGAGGAAGGCGCACAGGTGCTGCCTGCCGAGGACTACAAATACGAAAAGCCGGTTCTGTTCTATGGCAGTTCTATCACCCAGGGTGCTTGCGCATCTCACCCCGGCAACAGCTATATCGCTATGCTGGCAAGAAAGTTTGATTTCAACTTTATTAACCTTGGTTTCTCCGGTGGTTGCAGAGCAGAGTTGGAATTTGCCCATTACATTGCAAGTCTGGATATCAGCGCATTTGTACTTGACTATGACCACAATGCACCCAGCTTAGCAGACTTGGAAGCCACCCACGAACGCTTCTACAAAGAGTTCCGTAAGCTGCGTCCCGATGTGCCGGTGATCATGATCTCCGCTTCTGACCACTGCTCCGGTTTGGAAAGCCGCATGAAGCGCAGAGAGGTAATCAAGAAGACTTACGAAAATGCCCTGGCAGCCGGTGATCAGAACGTCTACTTTGTGGACGGTTTGAAGGCTTACGAGGAGGTTGGCGTGGAGTTCTGCGTGGTAGACAACGCCCACCCCAACGACCTGGGTTTCTATCTGATTTACAAGAACGCAATCCCCACATTCGAAAAGGTTTTTAAGTAAAAAGTAATCCCCGGTAGCAAGCGCTGCCGGGGATTATTGCATAATCCATAAGGTTGTGATAAGATAAAATAAAAAGTTAGAAAAACTTGAATAGGTCGAACAGATAAATAAGAATATATCGAGGAAAACGATGGAACATATATTTGAAACAGCGCATTTAAGAATAAGAAAATTTGTAATGGAAGATGCACAATCTTTGTATGAAAATCATTTAGAGGAAGAAGTTAAAAAGTGGATTCCAAATGAAAGTTATGCTGATATTGAAGAAACTAAAGATGCAATTAACTTCTATGTCGATTGCGTGAATAATGGACACTT